>CAJFJV010000026.1 GCA_904384225.1 uncultured Oscillospiraceae bacterium
TGCCTTTTGGTTTTGTCTGGTCAACTCTACCTTAACACAGGTCACTCCTATTCGCTATTTATTTCTTTGATTTGTTACACATCATTGTAACACCTACATGTAGGTTTGTCAATGATGTGTTACAGATTAAGGGAAGCGAATAATGCGAATAATTCAGAGATACGGAAACATACTGGACAAGAAGGTGTTTTGCTGTTTAAGTATAAAAACTGACATGATGACGAGGAAAGGACGATTAACAGATGCTGGTTGTATTTTTCCGTGCAGTTATTTTATATGTATTGGTCACACTGTGCCTTCGGCTGATGGGAAAACGCCAATTGGGTGAACTGCAGCCGGCGGAATTTGTTATTACGATTTTGATTTCCAACATTGCGTCGCTTCCAATTGAGGACACAAGCATTCCGATGATTTTGGGATTAATACCGGTTTTTGTACTTGTAGCCTTTGAAGTGATTGTTTCGACACTTTCACTGTCTTCAAAACGGTTTCGTTCTGTTTTATCTGGAAAACCGGTTATCGTGATCTATAACGGCGTCATCGATCAGGATAAACTAAAACAGCTGCGCTTTTCGATTGACGATCTGATGGAATCGCTTCGGCAGCAAGGCGTGTTCCGTATCCAGGATGTGTGGTATGCCATTGTCGAGACTACGGGAAAAGTTAGCGTCATGCAAAAATTTGCATCCCGGACGGTGACGCCGGCAGATCTTTCGCTGTCGGGGGAAGAGGAACAGCCGCCCGCTGTTGTGGTGAGCGACGGCAAAATCATTCGATCCGCACTTACGGCATGTGGAATGAGTGAAGAGCGGATAAATCGGGAAGCGCAAAAGAAAGGCTTAAAAATATCCCAGATCTTCTTGATGACAGCGACAGCCGGCGGTGAAATCTATTTGGTGGAAAAGCAGAAAGGGCGTGCTGTCTTATGAAACGCATGTGCGTCATTCTTTTTATTTTGGCATTTATTCTGTGCGTTGCAGCTGGTGGTGTTTTCTATGCAAAGGATACCTGTGAGCAGATGGTTGCTATGACAGAAGAGGCGGAACAACTGAGTGAAGAGAGAGATGTGGAAGCGTTGCTGTCACAGGCAAAAAAAATGTCTGCTTTTTTGGAAAGCAGACATTTAATCCTAAGTTTATATGTTCGGCATGATGAACTGGAAAAGCTGACGACGCATCTCCTTGACCTTTACGCACAGGCAGAGGCAGGCGACGCGGAAGTGCATACCGTACTGGTGCAGATTGCGTTTATGGCGCGCCATATTTACGAACGGGAACTACCGAATCTTGACAATCTGCTTTAATGGATGTGTTCGTTCGCACGCAAGGTGGAAAGCTCGGCTAAAAAACTGTCGATATCCTTAAAATCCTTGTAAACGGAGGCGAATCGAATATACGCAACCTCGTCAATAGCACGCAGCTTTTCCATAACTAAATTGCCGATTTCTGTAGAGAGGACTTCTTTGACCATCTGGTTAGCGAAGGTGTTTTCTATCTCGCTGATTAATTTCTCAAGCGTTTCCAAAGGGACAGGCCGTTTGACGCATGCACGCAGCAGGCGGCTTAAAAGCTTGCTGCGATCAAAAGGTTCGCGCGATTTATCCCGTTTGATGACCATAAGAGGAACTGTTTCAATTTCCTCGTATGTGGTAAACCGTGCGCCGCATTTCAAGCATTCACGGCGCCGTCTGATTTTTAAGCCATCCTCGCTTTGACGTGAATCAACGACTTTGCTTTCCATATTGCCGCAAAAGCTACATCTCATATTTGTCCTCGCCCCCATCGTCCCCGCTATTCTTCTATTTTTATTTTAACAAAAACCGGAAGCGAATGCAAGAAAAATCCGATCAAATGCAAAGCGTTTGTTCAGAAACGGCATCCTCTATAATATCGGCATAGTGAACCGGCGACACATCGGGCTGTACTAAAAGAGCGGCAAGCTTTTCCACAAATGTCTTGTCATCCGATATGCTGCGGCATTCAAACAGGATTCCATCTGATCCGGATATGGATATCCCATATTCCATTATCAGGTTTTCCGTCGATAGATCCTCTGTCAAGTTCAAATGTTTTTCAGGCGTGTGGTTGTCCATTTTTGACTCCTCCAAAATATTTGTTTTGTTGAACCTATATGAAAATAAGTGGAACATCTCAAATTATAAGCAATATGGAGGAATATTTCTTCCGCAAGTTTAACAAAAAACCGACAAATTATTATAAAAATCGTAATTCTTCAACAATCGGTTTCAACCAACCATACAAATTGTAAGAAAAAGTAAATGTCATTTGCGTTTTTCAACAAAATTATCTCGTTTAATTTATGCAATATGCTTCAACTAAATTTTGTAAACTTAGAAAAACATCTTCGTCTTTTTGAAGTAAATTGCGATACAGCTCAACGACCGCACCGCCTTCATACCCCATTTTTTTCAGTTCGTTTAAAAGCAGGCAGATTTGAGGAGAGTGTGGTGCAATTGGTGTACAGTCGCAGTTATCCGTACAGTCGCTGATATGTATGTGACAAATGTAAGGCGCGAATTGGCGAACAAAGGCAATGGCATCAACACCGGCGCGGCGCGCCTGCTTGTTATCAAATACCAGAGCGACGTCGCCGTTTAAGTAACGGATCATTTTTTCTAAAAAATCAGGGGAACCGCTTCTGCAGCGTTCTACGTTTTCCTGTGCCACCGTGATGCCAAAGCGTTTGCCTAAATCACGCAGTACGGCAAAACGTTCAAAATATGCATGCTCTGAAAGAATTCCTTGTTTACGGTCACCATGGAATACAAAAATTTTCGCACCCAATATGTTCATAGCCTCAAAATAATATTTGTGCCATTCTATTGCATCTTGAAAGCGGCGGTCATACCCGGTAAAAAGCATGAAGGGCTCAAATGCACAAGTAAATGGATGGGTGGAAAGAATTTGGATACCGCCCTGATCCGCAATTTTTTTCAACTTGCGGACATATGACGGTGCAAGCTCGCTCAAAGTATTAAAAAAGATTTCGCAGCATGGAACAGCGTGCTCGGCAAATAAGAGAAGGACTTCCTCCGTCAGCATAGGATAAAGGCTTGCAGTAGAAATACCAAATTGCATCAAAACGTCTCCTTTGATGGATGATAATCATAATACAGTGGTTAGCAGTAGCGTGATACTCTCTGATATGGGAAGTAGTAAGAAGAAAAATATAGCGTTTTCTAAATTCCTTATAAACACATGCCCGGCTTTTAAGCCGGGCATGTGTTTATAATATCCGGAGTATTAAAATACATAGATAAAGACAAGGTGATATATAACACGTCGTTTTTGCATTTAAAAGGAGAATAGCTCTATATAAAGACAAAAGGAAAAAGATCTGTTGATCCCTTTATGAAGAAAAGCGTCTGGGTATCCGAAATGGCAGACGATCCTACGTATTTAACATTAAAGATTTTTATTCAGTATAGCATATTTGCTGTGAAAAGGAAAGGGATTGGCTGTACAACTGCTGCAAAGCGCATTTTACAGTATACAGGGAAAAAGGACGTAACCACAGTTTTATTCACCGCTTCCGTATTCGACTCCGACACGGTCGATCTGGACGGTAACATCTACATTTAAAATGAAATCTGACAAGGCAGTATCCCAATTATCCTGTAACGTATAAAATAAAGAGGGGTTTTTCTGCCACAAAATGTTTCCAAAATTTAAAAAGTCACAGACAAGCGCCTGCGCGCCATCCGCAAATGCAGCGTCGCATTCTGAACGGATATTTTGTTCTGCTGCATTTTCCAATGCGAGCAGTAACTCTTCTTCGTTGGAGTAAAGATCGTATGCCGCTGAACTCTCCTCTTTGGTGGCATGGCACATAATGCTAAGGTTGAATTCAGGTTTTTGCGATCCTTCGCAGGGGATAAGCTTGGAGCCTGCGCGATAGATGTGAAGAGAAGCGGGATTGCCTTTCAGCTGAATTTGTATTGATGTGCTTTCTACTTCGCCGCGAATCCACATCATACCGCGGGTCTGCTGTTTGTCCAGCAAACCACGGAAAACATTTTGTGAAAAAACAGCAGTTTCATCAATTTCAAAAGGGCTGACTTGATCAATGGACTGGGAACCGCCGCTTTCCCCTGCCTGCCCATCCGAGGCAGTTTGTGCTGCTTCTTCTTTCACGGAAATAACCGGCAGTACAGCGGATTCGTGCTGCGTGTCAAGCGTCTTTCGCAGTTCAAACAGGCGGACACTGTGAGCCAACCCGTTCATGCGTGCATTTTCCGTGATGCGTTCCAGCGTTTCGGCAGGCAGGATCCCTTGATTGATTTTCATGCTGATGATTTCTTCAGCAGTTGTTGCGCTCACCAAAATATGGGCGTTTTGACGTGAAGCAACATTTGTACCAAAATAGGCGATAGATTCTTCAAGATCATGTTGGGCCGCACCCATCCCGAGAACAATCACACGGTTTTGCCCGATGAACAGCTCTTTTCCTTGTACGCGTACACCGTTTTGTACGGCGTCGGAAACAGTAGCGCCCTCTGAACAAATGATTTTGGCATTATCGGCGGAAGCACCAATGTTAGATCCGCCTGCCGCATCAGAAGGGGAAAAAACTTGAAAGGTGAGCCGATATTTTCCGTCCTGATAATCGATCCCAATCCCTTGTACAATAGCTTGCCGGTTCAATTGGATAGGAGAGAGGCATCCGGATAGTGGGAATACGGCGCTAAGAATGAGCAGCAGGAGCAGAAATGCCTTTTTGCGGCGCATGGCGCTTCTCCTTTCGGTATAAGATGATAAACAGAATCAATGGAAAAACGGCAGCAACGAGTGTGAGAAATAGAGAATTAGAAAGCTTGATCTGGCGTAAAAATTGCATATTACCTGCAAAGAAGACACCCAATCCACCGCCTGCCGCCAAGCTGAATAAAGGCGTGAAACGGCTTATTTTGTGCGGAAAAAGTACGGCTGTGCACTTAGAGATACATATGGAATACAGCGTGCAGTGAAACACAGCCGCAAAAATCCAAAGCGTAACATGCAAAGAATCCAGACGCTGGAAAATAGAAAAATCAATTACTGTAGTTAATGCATAATAGGGGAAAGTCTGCTCCATGCCAAAATCGCCGAGTACGGCAAGGATCAAAAATTGTGTGAGTTCAATAAAAAGAAAAGTTAGGGTGAGAAACCAAAATGCGCAGGCCCGTTTTTTCTGCGGCTTGGCAATTTTGGGAAGCAGCATCAGCATTGCAAAAAACTCCGTGTTCTTTGAGGTGCTGTTAAGCGCGCTCTCGATTATCTGGGAAAACCCATCGCCCGGAATAGCATGGATGTTTAAGGCGTCTGCATTGTCAGCAGCTGCAAAACTTAAAAAAGCTGTAGTTAAGATAAATAAGGTAAATATAACTGTTCCAGCTCGCGCAAGGCCTTGAAGCCCATAGCAGGCGCAGGCGGTACATACAGCTGCCAGAAGCAGTACAATCAAAAAGGAGGAGCTTTTTGGATAGACGATATTGGTCATAAAGAAGGAGAAGATAGCATATCCGCCCGAAAGATGGAGCAAAAACAGCAGTAAAAAAAACCATGCCGCAATTTTTCCCAAAATAGGGGAAGCTAAAAAAGCGCATCCTAATATATTCTGTTCCTGATATCGATAGAAAAGCAGAAGCATTGGAATGACCAGAATGCACTGCATCACGAAGGAAAGCAGAGTGGATAGTAAGAGCGTCGCACCGCTGAACGAATCACCAAATGACGGCGTTTGCTCAAGAACAGAAAAAATACGTGACAGAAAAAGCAGGAATACCAATTGTGTAGGGCTGATTTTTCCTTCCTTCAAGACGATTCCTCCTGATTTTTTTCACTTAAATGTGAACCATTCAGTTCCTGAAGCGTTGCAGTGTGCTTTTGCAGCGTACGGAAACTTAAACGAATAAAAGTATCGCGCATGGCGAAAGAGGAGAAGGGCGCGACTGGAGCAGTATACGGCTGTCCGAAATTTTCAAGCGTACAGATGTTGACCAGCAGAAGAAGGCTTAGAAGCGTGATACCATATAGTCCGAGAGACATGCCGACCAGAATATAAGCAAACCGAAGTACGGAAACAGGTTCATGCAGAGAAGGAACGACAAAAGAGGCAATAGCCGTTGTCGCTACAATCATAACCATCGGCGCACCGATCAGACCTGCTGTAACCGCGGCATCGCCGATGACAAGCGCCCCCACAATGCTGACTGCGTGGCCTACCGGACGTGGAAGACGAAGCCCGGCCTCCCGCATAATTTCATAGAGCAGATGGATGATAAGCGCTTCAATACCGATAGGAAAAGGTGTGGTATCCTCCGCAGCCGCTATATTGAAAAGGAGTGCCTGCGGCAGTAACTCCGGATGAAACGTACTGATCGCAACATATGCACCGGGCAGAAGAATACTTGTGATAAAGGAAAAATAGCGGATGATTCGAATAAAACTTGCGTAAAACGCACTGTGGGCGTAATCGTCTAAGGTTTGAAAGTTTTCTGTAAACAGATAAGGGATGATTAAGGCAAAAGGCGTCCCGTCAATTAAGACAGCAATACGCCCCTCCTGTACTTTTGCAGCCAGTACGTCCGGACGTTCAGTAGAACCGACATCAGAAAAGAGAGACCAAGGACGGCCGGTCAGAAAAGGCTGAAGATAACCGGAAGTCAAAACGACATCCAAGTCGATGCCATTTATTTTGCGGCGTACGTCGCGCAGCAGTTTGGCGGAAACACGGTCTGTCATATAAATCAGGCAAATGTCTGTGCGGCTGATCTTTCCGACAGGAAACAATTCGAATTTTAACAATGGGGATTTGATACGGCGGCGGACAAGAGACATATTGACACGGATCGGCTCAGTGAATCCTTCCTTGCTGCCAAGTTCGTTTACTTCGGCTGTCGGCTCGCTGATCGATCGAAAAGAATACCCTTGGATACCGCAGGCAGTGCCGCGCGGCGCACCGTCGATTAGGATGACAACAAAACCGGACATGATAAATCGGAACAACTCATTGTACGTATAAACGGGCAGCATATCGGCGGCTAAAATGCTTTGGTTTTCTACAAAATTGCGTACGGCTTCCACACCTGCATTGCGGGGAAAACGATGTGTCAAAAGCGGCTCAAGAAGAATTTCAGAGAGTGTTTGCTGGCTTACAAGCCCTTCTGCAAGAATGAGCGCGGTTTTTACGCCGCCTAATGTAATTTCACGCACCATCAAGTCGGAAGAATTTTGAAACCGGGTACGCAGACTGATAAGCGTCTCGTTGAGTTGGGGTGAAATCGGGTGATCGGGTTCCTCGCCGGCTGGATTTGCACCTTTGAAGGAAGCCGCCTGCTTAATGGCCTGAATCCGGCCTTTGAGAGAGGTAAACACAGTATTTCACATCCTTTTACTGTTTGTTTGCTATTTTAGTATAGGCAGAAAACGGTATTTCATACCGGAATGTGAAAATATCAGCAGGAGATCTCTCAGTATTGAATGGGCGATATAACAATTTTATTTTAAAAAGAATCGGTAAATCAAAAAAAGGCCTTGCTTGTGACGCTGCGTAATGAGATAGTATAAAAAGGGTGATATGCAATGGAAAAAGAAAAGATAATCCCGCAGGGATATATGACGACAGGGGAAATCGCAAAAAAGATGGGCGTTACAGTTCGAACCTTGCAGCACTATGATAAAGAGGGCCTTCTTCCACCTTCTTCTGTAAGTTTGGGTGGGCGCAGGCTTTACACAGATAAGGACATGATAAAGCTGCATCAGATTTTATCGCTTAAGCATTTGGGGTTTTCCTTACAAGATATAAAAAAACGGCTTATTCCACTCAATACGCCGGATGATGTCGCCGGTATTTTAGAAGAACAAGCTGCTGCACTCCGACAAAAGATTGAAGCTTTGAGGAAATCGCTGTGGGAATTGGAGAGGCTGCGCAACGAGGTCCTTCAAATGCAGACAGTAGATTTTAAAAAATATGCCGATATCATTATAAATTTACAGATGAAAAACGATTACTATTGGTTAATTAAGCACTTTGATGAACAGCTGCTTGACCACATACGAAACCGCTTTGATAAAGAGAGTGGTATGGCTTTTATAGAAGCTTTCCAGCTTCTTCAGGAAAAAGCGATACGGTTTAGTCAAGAAGGGGTCGCAGCCGACAGTGAACAAGGACAAAAATTTGCAGAATCCTATTGGAAGATGATTATGGAGTTTACAGGCGGGGATATCAGTATGCTTTCTAAACTAATTGAATTTGGGCAAAGCAAAAATTTGGATCAAAACTGGATGGAAAAACAAACCCTTGCCAACGCCTTTATTGAACCTGCGTTGGAAGTTTATTTTTCCAAATTAGGGATGGATCCTTTTGGAGGGATGAAAGATGCATGATGCGGTTCAAGTCAACGGGTTAAGGAAAAGCTATGGAAAGCATACTGTTTTAAAAGGATTGGATTTCACCGTCCGGCAGGGGGAAATTTTTGCTTTGCTTGGCGTCAATGGGGCAGGAAAGACGACCGCTCTTGAATGTATGGAAGGGCTGAGACGGTACGACGGAGGAGATATCCATATGATGGGGAAAGTAGGAATTCAGCTTCAAACCGCTTCGCTGCCGGAACATATAAAAGCGATAGAAGCTGTGCGCCTGTTTGCAAAATGGAATAAAACAGTTCCGGATAAAAGTGTTTTAGAATCATTTGGAATTTATGAAATAGCCAAAAAACGATATGCGCAGCTTTCGGCAGGTCAGAAGCGAAGACTGCATTTAGCACTTGCACTCATCGGCAATCCGGATATTCTTTTTCTTGATGAACCCACTGCCGGTTTAGACGTTGAGGGGCGGCTGTCCCTTCATGAGAAAATCAAGCAGCTCAAATCACAAGGAAAAACGATCATACTGGCCAGTCACGATATGGCCGAGGTGGAGGATTTATGCGACCGTATCGCTATATTGCATGAAGGGGAAATTTCATTTGTCGGCACAGTCGAAGATCTCAGCTTAAAAGTTGGAAAACAGTACAATATATCGATTCGTACAGACAAAGGGATTGAAAAAATGAAATCGGGCGATATCAATGAAACACTTTCCATCCTGCTTGACCGCTATAGAGAAGAAGGAACAGGGATTCTGGACATCCAGATCGACCGCGGCTCATTGGAACAGCATTTTATTAAAATAACAAAGGAGAATAAAAAGTGAACGCTTTTTTATATGCCATGGCTTTGCAGTGGAAACTGGATATACGCAGCAAAACACTGTTGATTACTTGTTATATCGTCCCTCTTCTGTTTTTTGCTTTTATGGGCAGTATCTTTACATCCATTTTACCGGATGCAAAAAACACATTGATTCAGTCTATGACGGTATTCGGCGTAACAATGGGCGCCTTGATTGGACTGCCGCCTTCGCTTGTTGAAATTTATGGGGGAAGTGTCCAAAATGTTTATAAAGCAAACGGGGTTCCCATCTCAATTGGGGTTATATTAACAAATTGCTCGGCGTTTATCCATCTGTTTACTATGGGATCAATTCTTTTTGTTGCAGCACCAATTATATTCGGTGCGCAGCTCCCTGCAAATCCGTGGATGCATTTTATTATTTTAGCCCTGTTGATTGGGGTATCGCTTAGCGTCGCAAGTGTAATCGGCTTGTTAGTAAAGGATCCGTCTAAAACCGCAATGTTTTCTATTATTGTATTCTTACCTTCTGTGATTCTGTCCGGAATTATGTTTTCAAATACATTGCTGCCAAACGCCTTTCAAGTGATTGGTATGCTGTTTCCGGCGACATGGGGATACCGTTTGATGACGGAGGAAGTTTTTCGGTTTGAAAACCTACTGCCGCTTTTTTTGATTTGGGCAGCGGCGGCCTTTTTATGTGCGCTTTTGTTAAAAAGGGCGGATATGCGGAGATAAAATACAAATTGATATATCTACAATAAAATATACAAATAGGAAATCGTGAAACTGACGAGTAAGCCTAAAATGCGGGCAATACGGAACGTACATTGCTTAATGATCATTTTAGAATCTCTTTTTATGAACAGCGTGTTTTTCTAATAAAGGAAGATTACTGAAGGCGGGCGTATAAGTGCAGGAATGAAGCATATTCAATGACAAAGGCTGCGTCCAGACTGCGAAAAGAAGATCCTGTGTTTTACGAATACCGCTAATCAAACTGTTTTCTATAGGAAAGAGAAATGCCATATTGACAAATGGGCTTTCCATACTGAAAGCAAACAAAAAAACGGCATGATGTCAAAATCATGCCGTTTTTTAATAAATGACAGCCCAGCAGGGCGTACCTTAATCCATTACAATATATGCTTCACGTTCTGCGCCGACCGAGACGTATTTTACTTTACAGCCGACCTTTTCTTCAATATAACGGATATAATCTATTGCCTCTTTAGGAAGATCCTCCGGCTTACGGCATTTGCTGATATCGCAGTGCCAGCCCTTTACAGTCTCCACAACCGGTTTAGCGGCGTCCAAGTCTGCCCCCACAGGGAAATCAGTTGTAATCCTTCCGTTGATTTCATATGCAGAACAAACAGGGATCTCTTCCAAATAAGATAAGACGTCCATTTTGGTGAGCGCGATTTCATCTGCTCCCTGCATCCGGCATCCATATTTTGAAGCCACAACATCGAACGGTCCGACCCGGCGCGGCCGGCCGGTTGCTGCACCGTATTCCCCGCCTGCTTCGCGCAGACGATCGGCTTCTTCGCCAAACAGTTCACAGGTGAACGGGCCTTCGCCTACACAAGACGAATAAGCTTTCATAATACCGATCGATTTAGAGAGCTTATGGTTTGGGATACCGGCGCCCACCGGTGCATAAGCACTGATGTTGGAAGACGAGGAGGTGTAAGGATAAATACCGAAATCGATATCACGCAATGCACCAAGCTGCGCTTCAAACATGATTTTTTTCCCGGCATTCTCGGCCTCATCCAAATATTTTCCTGCATCACAGACGAAAGAGCCGAAACGCTCTGCATATTTCATAAGCCAAGCGCACATTTCGTCGTAGGATACTGGATCTGCACCATATACACGGGTAATCGTCAGGTTCTTCCATTCCAGAATGCTCTTTAACCGCCGCTTCATATCCTCCGGATGCAGGAGATCACCCATACGAAGCGCTTTTTTCATGTATTTGTCACCATATACGGGAGCAATTCCCCGGCGCGTGGAGCCGTATTTTGCATCGCCTAAACGATCTTCTTCAAGACAGTCGAGCATTTTGTGATATGGCATGCAAATGACAGCTCTATCGCTGATTTTTAAATTCTCCGGGGAGATTTTGACACCTGCGTCGGTTAAGCGTTTTACTTCTCCATCAAGATGCTCCAAATCAATTACCATGCCGTTGCCCATTACGTTTACAACGTCTTCGCGCAGAATTCCGGATGGCAGCAGGTTCAAAATAAATTTGCCGAGATGGTTTATTACGGTGTGCCCGGCATTATTTCCGCCTTGATAGCGCACCACGATGTCATAATCTTCCGAAAGCAGGTCGACCATGCGCCCCTTGCCTTCGTCGCCCCAGTTGATGCCGGTGATTGCAGTTAACATAAACAGCCTCTCTCCCATTTCAGCGCCGGCTGGCGCATCTTTTCTTATACCTTCAGTGGGAAATCCACCAAACGCAATACAGTATAGCGGTTTAACAGGCAAAAGTCAAGGATAATACGGACGGAGAAACGCTTATTCCCCAATCCGCACCAGTTTTGCAAAGTTTGCCATGATCTTTTTCGTGCCCTTTGTATCAAATCGAACTTCGACAAGTGTATCGCTTCCCATAGGGGTCATTGAAATGACGCGCCCGCGTCCGAATACTTTATGCGTAACAAGATCCCCTACGCCATAGGTTACGCCTGTTTTCTGCGCAGGCACCGCAGTGCCAACATTTCGTCCGATTTCGGGTGTATAAACGTGTTTTGGGCGTTCTGGACGTGCAGGCGGCGTAAAAGTGCGTGCTGCATCGTCTTTTCTATCGAGCAGCCCTTCGGGGATTTCGCGCAGAAAACGTGAAGGCTGATTGCGGCTTGTACGGCCAAAAAGCATGCGCTGTGCCGCACAGGTTAGATAAAGCCGCTCTTTTGCGCGTGTCAATGCGACATACGCAAGCCGCCGCTCTTCTTCTATTTCGCTGTCTGAAGAAGCAGACTGATAGCTTGGAAAAAGGTTTTCTTCCAGCCCGATTACATAGACGTTTTTAAACTCGAGGCCTTTGGCCGAGTGCATGGTCATAAGGATTACGCTATCCTCACTGTCATTTAAGTTATCGAGGTCTGTAAACAGCGACACTTCTTCCAGAAATCCTTGAAGCCCACCGTCTTCACTGTCGTTTTCATATTTGATCAGGTTGGTCTTAAGTTCGGCGATATTCTCCAGACGCACACGTCCCTCAACACCTTGTGTTTCAAGCATTTCCGCATAACCTGTCTGCCGCATGGTCTCGTCCAACAGAATTTCAAGGGAGGAGGTATCGCTTATATGCCGGAGTGTTTCAATCATTTCGGCAAATTCCCTGAGGACCGTGCTTTTTTTTGAAAGCGCGGCATAATCGGACGCCTGCTTCATTACATCAAACATTGCAAGCCCCTGCTGTTCGGCGATTTCCTCTACAAGCCGCACAGTTGCATCGCCGATACCGCGCTTCGGTTCGTTTATAATACGCCGCAGCCGTACAGCGTCCGAAGGATTTTCGATGACGTGGAAGTAAGCAAGGATATCACGGATTTCCTTACGGTCAAAAAACTTTGTGCCTCCGACAATCCGATAGGGGATACCTGTGCGGACAAGCTGGCGCTCGATAGTGTTGGATTGAGCGTTGGTACGGTAAAGCACCGCATTATCGGAAAATTTCTGTCCTCGTGCCGCGCTTTCCTCAATCTGTCGGACAACGAACATAGCCTCTCCCAACTCATCGACTGCTCGATAGGATATCACTTTATCGCCGGTGCCGTTTTCTGTCCAAAGATTTTTGCCTTTGCGTGCATAGTTATGGCCGATCAGGCCGTTTGCAGCATCCAGAATATTTTGTGTGGAACGATAATTTTGCTCCAAGCGGATAACCGTTGCACCAGGGAACTCTTCTTCAAAGCTTAGAATGTTTTCGATCGTTGCGCCACGGAAACGGTAAATGCTTTGGTCATCATCCCCCACCACGCAGAGATTTTGATATTTGGCGGACAACAGGCTGACCAGCCGGTATTGTGCATGATTGGTATCCTGATATTCATCCACCATGATATAGCGGTAAAGGTTTTGATAGTGGGAAAGGACGTCGGGTTCCTGTTCAAACAAGCGTACGGTGAGACAAATAATGTCGTCGAAATCCAAGGCGTTTGCCTCTTTGAGCTTTTTTTGATATAAAGCATAAATCCCGCCGATTACTTTTAAACGAAAATCAGCTTCGTTTTGTGCAAGATACGCCTCTGGTGAGAGCATGGAATCTTTGGCCCGGCTGATTTGGGTCAAGACTGCTTTGGGCGGGAACATTTTGTCGCTTAAATTTAACTGTGCAAGGCAGTCCTTTACGACACGCAGGCTATCGTCCGTATCGTAGATTGTAAAGCGCGGGCTGTAGCCAAGCGCATCGATTTCACGCCGAAGGATACGCAGGCAGATATAATGGAATGTCCCGGCGTTTACACGCGCCCCGTCATCCCCAAGCATGGAACTGAGCCGTTCTTTTAATTCGTTTGCCGCTTTATTGGTAAACGTAATTGCCAGAACGTTCCAAGGGTTGACAGGAACCGCATGAGCAGCCCGGCTGACCTCCCGCCAATCGGTGTCCGCCTTTTTGGCGGCTCGTTTGAGAAGTGCTTTATCCTCTGGCGTGGCGTTTGCCGTTTCCTCATAAAAGGCGTTGCCGAAACGCAGAAGAAAGGCGATACGATTGATGAGCACCGTTGTTTTGCCGCTGCCAGCCCCTGCAAGAATTAAAAGCGGTCCTTGCGTTTTAAAAACGGCCTTACGCTGCATTTCGTTCATTTTAGAAAATTGCGCGGCCAGCGCCTGTTGTTTTATTGTCGTAAAATCTGCCGATGTCGTCATAATTGCTCTCCATTCCGCGCAATCCTCGTGAAAAGAAAAGGCCTGCGCTGTGCATATCATTTTGGTGCTTTTCCGGCTTATATAAAAGGGTCGCATATGTGACCGGAAGAAGACCGTAAAATGATTTATTATATTATAACATAAAAAAGCAGTTTGTGGACAGCGCATTTTGACACCATAAATATATAAAAACCATATTAAAAGTTGATTTTTAAAAAAATTATTGACAAAATATTATAATAATAATATAATATTTTTAGAAATTGATTAAAATAATAAAATCAGGTGATACCAATGCAGAATATATTTTTGATTTACATATACTTCATAAAAACTACGTAAGAAGAATATATATGAAAAAACAAAATATTTTATTAATTTTTTTGATAGTATGTGTTTTTATATCAAGTAGTCATATGGTGTCATCTGCAGAAGAACCATATCGTATGCTTTATCAAAGTGAAGAAATTACAGATACAACAAGACTCATAGAAATGTATTGTTGGAAAAGAAAATCAGCCCTCTTTCCTACCACGGGGATAAGCGCCACGGAAATGGTTGGGAAGCAGACGGAAAAGAA
Source organism: uncultured Oscillospiraceae bacterium (assembly GCA_904384225.1). Lineage (GTDB taxonomy): Bacteria > Bacillota > Clostridia > Oscillospirales > Ruminococcaceae > Paludihabitans. The sequence goes on from CAJFJV010000026.1 coordinate 14,647, forward strand.
TAATGCCTCTATCTGTGTTGAACAAGTTTTAGAGTGTCGAGAGTATAAAGACGGAAAGCGAGAATATGAAGTTGCAGTTACGCAATTGGCTGCATATGAGAATGGGAAAGCTTTGTCAGTTGAAGCGACAGTTGATACATTGAATCGATCTTATAGCAATAATCTTCTTTATGTTCAATGAGCGGAAAAATTGTGTATTATATAGAAAATTCCGACTATTATGTTCAACTGCTATCAGTTAGTTCGGTAGTGAACAATAAAAGCGTAGCAGATAGCGTGAGTTAAAATTGGCTTTTACAATAGCAGCCGGTTTTGGTGGTGAAGGGGAATGGAACGACAGTACTTCCGTTTTTCCAGCAGTACAAGGTGAAACATATGTCCTTTACAATAGTAAAGGTGCACCACCAGTTGCAGTAACACGGTATCAGAATGTTATGGAATTTGGATGTTATGTATTTTTGAATGGAAGGGAAGTGCAGGAAATTAAGTACAATACAGCACAGATACGTGAATATATACGAGGTAAAGTGTTCTGACAGTAAGGATGGTGTTGGTAAATGAAATGCGGATGGAATAAAAAAGGTCTCGTCCTTGTCATCCTATTAACAGCCTTTTGCCTCGGTTCCTGCGGGACTTCTCCGGACAGTCCTTATAAATATTGGTTGGGAGGAAAAACGGTAGACGTAGACGGGACGGTGTCGGACTTTCCCGCCATTTTCCCTGAGCTTTATTTAAAGAATGGATGGGACGGGGAAACGCTTCTGTACATGCCGAAGACAAAAACACTTTCAACCGGAAGCGGCAGCCAGCCGTATTGCCGGATGCACGTGCAGGTGGAGGAAGGTGCGGCTTCGTATGACGACGCGGCTGTTGAATATTTTATGATGATCGGCGGGGCGCCCGGAAATATGGAAGTGTGGGGCGTCACATTCGGCATGCCTTTTGAAGAGGCGGACCAGATGGTTCGCAGCCGGACGGAAAATTGGACTCCACCGGTAAATATAAGGGCACTGGAAGTAAAAGAATTGGAAGATGCGGATAGCAGTCCCGGCTGCGGCTATACACTTATGCAGGGCTTAAGGGAAGCAGGCGTACCGGAAGAGGAGTTGGAGCTTGTTGATTATCAACTGGGGAAAATGTCATTTACCGTGGCTTATCGGAACGGCGAGGTATACGGCATGCTGATTTATCGGTATCGTTGAGCACATTGTGAACAAGAAAAGTGAGAGAGCGTTTTGCACCTTGAACCGAAAAAGCACAGACTGTACGAAATAGAGGGACGGCTCTGGGAAAACAGGCTTTACAAGCCTGTTGCCAGACACCGTCCCTTTTCTCTATGTAGGGAAAGATGTGTTGTATTTTGTTAAAACAGCCGGGTCAGAGCCATAATTAAAAGCAGGATGCCTGCCGCAATGCCGCAGTCGAAAGGGAATGCCTTAGCAGCCCGTTTTCCAAAGCAGGCGCCGGCGCAAAGCGAAAGGATTGTAAAGAAGAAAGAAAAGAGACAAAAGAGGAGAAGAGGCGGCGGGCAAAAGCCGGCGCCAATTCCGGCTGCGCCGCCGTCGAGCGAAAGAGCGGCAGCAAGAAAAACGGCCTCCTTTGGAGAAAGCGTATGGGAGCGGTCAATGTCCGCAGCTGTATGATCCGCACAGATATGCAGAATAAAACGGATACCGCGCAGGGAAAAGGCCATTTCTTTTGAGAGAGCGGGATGCCTGCGCAGCAGGGAGCGGATCATACTGTCAAACAATCGTGAAACGGCTACAGCGCACAGGATGAAAAAGGAAAAAAGCCGCGCGGTATTCGGCGAAAGGATAGGAGAGACCATTCTGCTGCATAAGAGTCCCGCAACAGTGACCAGTGTACAAATCAATGAAATTAGCAGGATACTTGCTGCAGGCAAACGTATTTTTGAAACGCCGTAAGAAAATCCGGTTGCAAAACTGTCTATAGAGACTGCGGCAGCCAATAAAACGGCGGACCAAAAGATAGACAAAGCCATCGCCCCTTTCTCTGCTATCAGTATATGAAAAGGAGATTGGATTGGCGCCGGTTTACATCCGGCAGGAAAAGAGGTAAAATAAAAATTAGAAATGGGCGGGCCGGAAAGGATTTTGTATGGTGGAATATCGGATCATACGCAGTAGAAGGAAAACGCTGTCGTTGTGCGTTGAGCGGGACGGCAGCATAACGGTTCGCGCTCCGCTAAAGCTTTCTGCCGATGAGATTACCTGTTTTGTCTCCTCTCATAAAGGGTGGATTGAACAGCATACCAAGCGGGTACTGGCAGCCAATAAAGAACGGGTGCGTCCAGCGGTTGGGGGAACCGTGATGCTTTTGGGAAAGCCGTATTGTATTGCAGTGGGAGAAAAAAGCGGTGTAGAAAAAAACGTCATCCGGATTGGTTTCGGCAGAGCACTTTTGGAGGAGCTTGCGCGGCTTTTTGCCTTAGAGGCGAAGGCGCGTCTTATCCCTATGACATACGCAATTGCCCAAAGGGAAGCCATCCCTGTTTCTTCTGTCCGCATTACCGGCGCGCAAACACGTTACGGATCCTGCTCTGCCCGGAATGGGATCTGTCTTTCGTGGCGGATCGTATCTGCGCCGCCGGAATTGATTGAACCTGTGATATTGCATGAGCTGTGCCATGTGCTGCACCATGATCACAGCCGCGCGTTTTGGACGGAGGTATACGGGCGGATGCCGGATTATGATGAAAAAAAGCGTGCGCTCGACAGCTGGGCGCGCCGATGGTTCTTTAATGAAAAGGAGCTGGTATAGATGAAACGGTACATTATGGTATTTGATGCGGGGACAACAAGTTGCCGTACGATTTTGTTTGACAGAAGCGGGTGCGAGGTTTGCGCTGCACAAAAAGAGTTCACCCAATATTATCCACAGCCCGGATGGGTTGAACACGATCCGTCAGAGATTTGGTCGACGCAGATGGGCACTGCGCTTGAGGCCATGCTCAAAGCGGATGCATCAGCTGCTGATATTGCGGCTATCGGGATTACGAATCAGCGTGAGACAACGGTCGTATGGGAGAGAGAAACCGGAATGCCCGTTTGTCCGGCCATTGTTTGGCAGTGCCGCCGTACAGCAGACCGGTGCGATGCGCTGAAAAAGGATGCGGCGTGCCCGCCTATCCGCGAAATCACCGGCTTGCTGCCGGATCCTTATTTTTCTGCAACAAAGCTTGCTTGGATCTTAGATCACCATGAAAATCTGCGGGAACGCGCTCAGACAGGAAAGATCTGCTTTGGAACAGTGGATTCTTGGCTTTTATATAAACTGACCGGCGGATCGGTGCATCGTACAGATGTGTCGAACGCATCACGTACCATGCTTTTTAATATTCATACCCTTGATTGGGACGATTCTTTGCTCCGGTATTTTCGTATTCCACGCGAGATGATGCCGCAGGTCTGTGATTCCTCCTGTGTTTTTGGCGCGTCAGACCCGTCTCTTTTAGGTGGAGTAATTCCCATTTGCGGTATTGCAGGCGATCAGCAGGCCGCACTTTTCGGACAGCTTTGTTTTGCGCCCGGAAGTGTCAAGAACACATATGGCACAGGTGCATTTCTGCTGATGAATACAGGCACTCAGCCGGTTCGTTCGCATAAAGGACTGCTGACGACTGTTGCGTGGCGTATCGACGGGATTCCTACTTATGCTTTGGAAGGATCGGTTTTTGTAGCGGGTGCAGTCGTCCAATGGCTGCGCGATGAGATGGGCCTGCTTCGGACGGCAGAGGAGAGCGAGGAGCTTGCGCTGTCTGTGCCGGATACAAACGGCGCGTATTTCGTTCCGGCGTTTACCGGGCTCGGCGCGCCGTATTGGGATGCTTATGCACGCGGAACGATCGTTGGACTGACACGTGGTGTCAACCGCAAACATATTGTGCGCGCTGCGCTGGAGGCGATCGCCTATCAGACAGAAAAGGTCCTCTCCGCTATGCGGGAGGATGCTTGTGTCAACATGTCGGCGCTCAAGGCAGACGGCGGGGCTTCGGCAAACCGCTTTCTTATGCAGTTTCAGGCGGATATTCTTCAAATGGAAGTGCGCTGCCCCAAAAGTGTGGAAACAACGGCGCGCGGCGCTGCGTATCTGGCAGGGCTCGGCTGCGGCTTTTTTTCTTCGTTACAAGACTTGGAGTCGCTTGCGCTGCCGGAAGACATTTTTTCTCCGACTATGGCACAGGAAGATGTGCAAATACGCCTTGACGGATGGGATCGTGCTGTCCGGCGTGCAAAAAACTGGGCACGGTGAAAAGCGGAATTGTGATTACACGCCGGTACGGCTTTTGTATGCTGTACCGGCGTTTAGTCTTTTTGTTTTGAGTGCGTTATGCGTCTGCTTTGGACGATGCAAGGAGATCCTGCTATTGATAACCACCGCGAATAAGAATCAATGTGTGGTGGTAAAACTTGGGGCTGCTTTTTATGATTTGTATTAGAGATAGGGTGCGTAAAGAAAGGAGCGTAGGATCCTGCGGTTTTCTTCATAGTCGCAGGCATACATACTGCGTCCGTCTATACCGGTAATTCCCCAGTAAGTCCCCTGTGCAGGAATTGTCAGCTGTTCTGCCTGCGTCCCAATTATGGACGTTGCGTCTACTAAAAAGCCAGCCATTTCTCCCATTGTTAGATTGGTTTTGACAAGGGGAAGGATTTTATCGAGCAGTTTATTTAGATCAAACAGGCTGAGCGTTTTGATTTGGGTTAAGATGGCTTGGATTGTATCGCGTTGTCGACGGATGCGTATCCAATCGCTGTCAATGGAGCGCAGTCTGCAATATGCGAGCGCTTCTTTTCCGGATACGTAATTAAGCCCTTCTTTTAAGACTGTACCGGTGCTTTTTTGCAGCGCAGCAGCCTCTTGCGCAGTAAAATTCAATTCTATCCCCCCGATTGTATCGACAATCTGTTCGAAGGTGTAGAAATTAGTACGGATATAGTGTTCTACATCAATACAGAAGCTTTCCCGCACAGTCTGAAGCGTTAGGTTTGCGCCGCCATAGCGAAAAGTATGTGTCAGCCAGTCGTCATTCCTTCCGGGAACTGGTACGCCGATTGCGCGTTCAAAACTTACAAGCCGGACGGTGTGATATTGCCGATCCACAGATAAAAGCATGATGCTGTCCGCTCGGGCATTGTCGCTGAATGCTGAGGAGCGTTCATCCGTACCGAGCAGAAGGATATTCACGACATTTTCGTTTTGGTAAATTTCTCCGGAAGGAAGAGTAATTTCAGCTATACCAGAAGTTTCACCGATTTCCATGTCTTCCGTTTCTCCGGGCATTTCCGTGTTGATGCTCACGCCGTTTGACGTATCGTATTGAATTAAGCTGAGTTTAGAATAATACAGCCATATCAAAAGCAAAATAGCCAAAATAAAGACGCCTGAGAAAATGAGAAGGATCGTTTGCCATATCTTTAATTTTTTCTTTGCTTTCGTCATAATGTACAGAATCCTTTCTTGCATGATAAGATAGATATAGGGGTGGCCTTGATAATAGCATGCAAAAAAATCCTCTCCCCATACATCGTTTTGGAAAAAAGAAAAGGAAAAGAAAAACCCTACGGTATAGCGGGCCAAACATTGAATTTTGGTACATTTGCTGTTATAATAAAAGAATTAAACAGGAAAATGGAGGGAAGGCTATGCTTAAGCGCTGGATTTTTCCGCAGGCAGACGCTGAACATGTCGGGCGGTTGGCGCAGGAGTGCGGATTGAATCGGTTGAGCGCGCAGGTCTTGGTATCGCGCGGCTGTACGACTTATCGTGAAGCAGCCGATTTTTTAGAGCCGGGGCAAAATATCTCTTCTCCATTTGATATAACGGATATGGAAAAAGCCGCAGAGCGGGTGACAGAGGCTATTGATACGGGGGAAAAAATTGTCGTTTACGGGGACTATGATTGTGACGGTGTAACCGCGACGGCTATCCTTTACACCTATCTGCAAATGGCAGGCGCCGATGTGGATTTTTATATCCCTGAACGTGAAACAGAAGGGTATGGTTTAAACTGCCGTGCACTTGAAGAGCTTGCAGAGATGGGAACGCAATTGATTATCACAGTTGACAACGGGATTTCTGCACTGGATGAGGCTGATTACGCCAAAGAACTTGGGATGGAGCTGATTATAACAGATCATCATCAGCCGGGAGAAATCCTGCCGGATGCCTTTGCGGTGGTGGATCCGCATCGAAAGGATGATACCAGCGAATACCGTGAACTCTGCGGCGCGGGCGTTGCGCTCAAGCTATGTGCTGCGTTGGATGACGATTGTGAGGGCACGCTTGAGCGTTTTGCAGAACTTGCTGCGATCGGGACGGTTGGCGATGTCGTGCCGCTTACCGGTGAAAATCGCATTATTGTACAAAGAGGTCTTCAAGCGATGGCCTGCACGGAACATCCGGGGCTTATTGCGCTGTGTGAGGCCGCAGGGCGCGATATATCCCATTTAACTTCACAGGATATCGCTTTTGCTCTTGCGCCGCGGATAAACGCTGCGGGAAGAATGGGCTCAGCAAAGCTGGCTTTTTCCCTTCTCATTTGTGAAGAGAGAGAGGAGGCAGAGCAGCTTGCCCGGCAGTTGTGCGAATTGAACCAGAAACGGCAGGAAGCGGAGCAGAAAATATTAGAAGAAGTTTCTTCTATGATACAAAAAAATCCCGGCCTTTTACGCGGTAGGCTTTTGATTGTACGTGGGGAAAATTGGAGTCATGGCGTGATTGGTATCGTCTGTGCGCGTTTATTAGAGAAATACGGAAAGCCGGTGCTTTTGATGTCAGCAGATGGCAGCTTCCTGCGCGGTTCCGCGCGCAGCATCGGTGAATTTCATTTGTTTAAAGCACTGAGTGCAAATGCCGGGTGTCTGACCCAATATGGCGGACATAAACTTGCGGCTGGCTTTTCTCTCAAAAAAGAAGATTATCCTGCTTTTTGCGCCGGTATGGAGCGTTATGCCGCAGAACATTTTGATTTGATGCCGCGGCCTTCCCTAACAATTACAGGCAGGCTGTCAAAGGAAGATCTCTCTGTAGAGGCCATTCGGGAACTTTCTGTTTTTGAACCATACGGTGCGCAGAATGAAGCACCGGTTTTCCTCCTCCAACACGCTGTGATTGCGGCCGCTTCCGAACTTTCTGGCGGGAAACACCTGCGGTTAACAGTCTGTGTGGATGGAAAGGAAGTACCGGTTTTGTGTTTTGGATCAACAAAGCCGAATTTTCCGTTGAAAATTGAGGATGCCGCAGATATTGCGGTGACAGCTGATATAAACGAATTTAGGGGTGTGCAATCGGTTTCGCTTAAGATGGTGGACATCCGGCCGAGCGGCTTTCGACAGGATCCTTTTTTCAATGCGCTTGGGTATTATGAAAAGCTGGTCCGGTGCGAACCGGTTTCTCCCGCGATTCTTCACAGATCCCTTCCTACACGGGAAGAAGCTGCTGCGGTATATCGTTATTTGCGGGCACATCCGGAAAAAATATGGGATCCTATTTTACTTTATTTTGCTGTGGGAAAAGAGATGAATTACTGCAAACTGAATATTCTTCTTGATATTTTGAAGGAGGCAGGGCTCGTCTCCCTTTCCCCCGAACGGCAGATTTCTTTGCTAAAGGTCGGAGAAAAAGTGGATCTGACACAGACAAAAACATATCGCCGGCTTTCTTCTCACGTTCGATAAACGTGCAGCGCGTATAAGGTGGTTTTCATGGAATATAAGTCGTTTGAAGAATTAAAAGAATATATTGAGCGTTCGGAGAGACAGATCGACATTGCCCGTGTGAAAGAGGCTTACGATCTGGCTGTCCAAGCGCATGGCGAACAGCGCCGTGTTTCCGGTGAGCCGTATATTATCCATCCAATTGAAGTTGCCTTTATCCTGATTGATCTTGGAATGGATACAGAGTGTATCTGTGCTGGTCTTTTGCATGATGTTGTAGAGGATACGCAGGTTTCACTCGACGAGATTCGCAAACGATTTGGACACGATGTAGCGCTGCTGGTGGACGGTGTTACCAAAATTACGAGATTGCCGCTTTTTACAAAAGAGGAACAGCAGGCTGAAAGTGTACGGAAAATGCTCCTTGCTATGGCGGAGGATGTGCGCGTTATCATCATAAAGCTCGCAGATCGTCTGCACAATATGCGCACGCTTCGTTTTATGCCGGAGGCAAAACAGAGGGAAAAAGCGCTGGAAACGATGGAGGTCTATGCGCCGATTGCCCACCGTCTTGGAATCCGGGCGGTAAAAGAAGAACTTGAGGATCTGGCTTTGCATTACCTAGATCCGGTGGCCTGTCAGGAAATTGAACAGACGCTTGAAATGAATAAAAGCGAACGGCTGAATTTTGTAAAAAATATGCAGGAGAGGATCCTCGCCCGGCTGCATGAGTATGGGATCGAGCCGCATATTGAAGGACGCGTAAAAAGCCTTTATGGAATCTACCGCAAGGTGTATATGGGAGGCAGAAGCTTCGAAGAAGTTTATGATATCTATGCTGTACGCATCATCACATCGACAGTAATTGAGTGTTACAATATTCTTGGCATTATGCATGATATGTTTCGGCCGATTCCCAACAGGTTTAAGGACTATATTTCAACGCCGAAGGCGAACATGTACCAGTCTTTGCATACCACAGTTATCGGACGGGAAGGCATCCCCTTTGAGATTCAGATCCGTACCTGGGATATGCATTATACTGCTGAGTATGGTGTCGCGGCGCATTGGAAATATAAAGCAGGAATCAAGGGGAAGGATAAGCTTGAAGAAGGGCTTGCATGGGTACGTAAAATCTTAGAGGCGCAGCGCGAGTCAGAAGGCGCAGAGGATATTGTAAAAACCATCAAAACGGATCTCTCCCCCGACGACGTATTTGTGTTTACGCCAAAAGGCGACGTAAAAAGCCTGCCTGCCGGATCAACTGTAGTGGATTATGCCTATGCTATCCACAGCGCGGTTGGCAACCGGATGGTGGGCGCTAAGATTGACTCGCGCATCGTACCGCTTGATACGCCCTTGAAAACCGGCCAGATTGTGGAAATTATCACATCAAAGGGAGAAGGGCACGGGCCGAACCGGGAGTGGCTCAATATCGCCAAGACCGGCGAAGCGCGAAGCAAGATCCGTGCGTGGTTTAAAAAAGAACGGCGTGAAGAAAATATTACGGAAGGCCGTGCAGCGCTGGAATCAGAATTTAAGCGCAATTATATCAATCTTCCCGATGAACAGATGACGGCTTTTATAGCAAATATTGCAGCCCGTCAGCATTTTGAAAGCGTAGATGACTTTTATGCAGCGATTGGTTATGGCGGCGTAGTGCTGTCTAAGCTAATGCAGCGTATAAAGGACGACTATCAAAAGATGAATCGTCCTGTGGAAACGCTTACGCCGGAACAGATGATCGAAAAATCAAAAGAAAAATCTACAAACGGCGTAGTTGTCGAGGGGATCGATAATTGCCCGGTAAAATTTGCGGCGTGTTGCAATCCGCTTCCGGGAGATGAGATCATCGGGTATATTACGCGTGGACACGGGGTTTCTATTCACAAAAAGGATTGCGCGAATGTGCGGGCCTCTATGAAAGATGAAACACAGCGGCCGCGCTGGATCCCGGCGCATTTTGCAAAAGAAGCAATGCCGAAAGGCTTTAGGACGACGCTTGATATTGTGGCAAATGACCGTACCGGCCTTTTGGCGGATGTAAGCATGACGCTTGCGAATTTCCGTGTGCCGCTGCATGAACTGACAGCGCGGGAGTTAAAAAATGCTAACGCAAATATAGTGGCCACCATAGGAATTCAAGGATTGGATCAGCTTGCGAATATTATGAAGAGTATTCAGAAAATACCGGGCGTTATTTCAGTGGAGCGTTCGGGTAGATAAAAGGGGACAAAAGTATGCGCGCACTGTTGCAACGTGTATTAAGGGCGGAGGTTTCGGTAGACGGCAGGACAACCGGGAAAATTGGAAAGGGCTTGCTTGTCCTTCTTGGTGTGATGGAAGGTGATACCGAGGCCGAGGCGCATTACCTTGCAGATCGCATCTGCGGACTTCGGATTTTTGAAGATGAAAAGCAAAAGATGAATAAGAGCGTATTGGATGTTGACGGAGAAGTTTTGGCGGTGTCGCAGTTTACACTTGCAGCAGATGTAAGCCATGGGCGGCGCCCTTCCTTTATTGCGGCGGCAAAACCGGGATGTGCACAGACGCTTTATCAGTGTTTTGTTGATGAGACGTCCAAACTGCTCAATAAGCCGGTTCCAACCGGCGTGTTCGGAGCAGATATGAAGGTGGCGCTGATAAACGATGGACCTGTCACTATCTGGCTTGATACAGAGGAGTTGAGAAAAAAACATGATAATCCATAAGCTTACCCTAGGTGTGTTTGCAGCAAACTGCTATATTATAGAGACGGAAAAGAAACATGCGCTGATCGTGGATGCCGGGGCGGAACCGGAGCGAATCCTTCAATTCCTTGCACAAAACGGCCTTACAGCGAAAATCCTTGCCTTTACGCACGGTCACTTCGACCATATTGGCGCAGCCAGTGCTGTGAAGGCTGAAACCGGCGCTATAACTATGCTGCCAAAAGAGGACTGCGGCCTTTTCTTAGATCCCAAAAGCGGCGGGGATCTTTTTCCAAGTTATGCGGGCTATACGGACGGGGAACCGGATCGCCTGCTTTCAGACGGGGATGAAATTGTGCTTGATGAGGTATGTCTGCGTGTATTGCATGCACCGGGGCATACTCCCGGTTCTTGCCTGCTCTGCGGCAGGGATTTTGCTTTTACAGGCGATGTGCTGTTTGCGGGCAGCATCGGCCGTACCGATTTCATTGGGAGCGACCCGCAGGCTATGCGTAAGTCTTTACAGAAAATCAAAATGATAAAGGAGAATATCCGGATATTGCCCGGGCATGGGCCGGAGTCGATGCTTATTAAGGAAAAACAATCGAATCCTTATCTGGGTTTTTGATATGACAATTTATTTTTACGGACAGGATTTTAAATATGAAATAGAGGGCGTCTGCAAGCTGTTTTTTCCGCTGATTCGTTTTACACACATTTATAACGCGCCCATTAAGCCGCCTGACGGAGATGAGGATTATGTGCACACCGTACGGCTGCGTAGAACCGATGAGACGCTTCTGCGTGTAGAAGTACAGCTTGATGGGGAAAGCACTGTTCAGGAAGAATCCATTAAAAATGCACAGACCCGCTATGATAACGAATGTGAGCGGGTGCTCTGCATTCTTTTGTATCAGATTTTGCAGGCGCGCATTGGTGTTTCTCCGCGCTGGGGAATCTTAACGGGCGTGCGTCCGGTCAATATTATTCAGCGCGAGCGCCAGACGGGAAAAAACGATACTCAAATCGCTGCATGGCTTTCTGAAAAATATCTTGTCTCCGCAGATAAATTGAAGCTTGCGTTCCTAACGGCTGACACGCAGGAACCGATGCTTCGTTCGATGCGCCCGGCCTCTTTTTCTTTGTATGTTGCCATTCCTTTTTGCACAAGCAGGTGCAGTTACTGTTCTTTTGTCTCCCACGCTATTACAACGAAAAAGGCCACGGATAAAGTGGATGAGTATGTGCGTCTTTTATGCCGGGAACTTGAGAAGGCGGCAGACGTTGCCAAGCAGGAGAAGCTTGTATTAGATACCATTTATATTGGAGGCGGGACACCAACGGCGCTTTCTGCGCAGCAGCTTCAGACTGTTACCGATGCAGTCAACCGCTATTTTGATACCGCTGGTGCACGGGAGTATACGATTGAGGCAGGACGTGCCGACACTATTACACCAGAAAAACTGCATGTGATTAAAAAAGCGGGGGCTACGCGGATTAGTATAAATCCACAGACCTTTGAAGATGCGGTTTTGCAGAGGATTGGCAGAAAGCACACTGCAAAACAAGCAGAAGACAGTTTCCTTTTGGCGCGTAAAGAGGGGTTTTCCCTCATTAATATGGACTTCATTGCCGGACTTCCGGGAGATACATATGAGGGCTTTTGCCGTTCTATCGATCGTGCGCTTGCACTCAATCCTGAAAACATTACTGTTCATACGCTTTCGATTAAGCGAAGTGCCGACTTGTTTTGGGAAGCGGCGATGCGAGAATATGTTCGTTCGGATGTTACCGGACGAATGACGGAATATGCGCAAAAAGTACTCATAGAAGCAGGCTATCGCCCATATTATCTGTATCGGCAGAAAAATACGGTCGGCAATCTCGAAAACGTCGGCTATGCCAAACCCCATACGGAAAGTCTGTACAATATCTATATTATGGATGAAATTCAATCTATTATTGCCTGCGGGGCGGGCGGCGTGACAAAGCTTGTGGGGCTTGGTAAAAATCCAATTGAGCGGATTTTCAATTATAAATATCATTTTGAGTATATCGACCGGTTTGACGAAATTCTAAACAGGAAGGATAGGATTCATGAGATCTGTGCAGAAGGACGCAAACAATCGTGTTAGTGTTGGATGGCTCAACGGTATGGTCACATACCATCCGGATGAATTGGTGGAAAGGGCGGAACAGGCTTACGAGCAGCAGATTGCGTCCGCTGCTGAGCAAGTGTTTAAAAAAAGAGAGGAAAACCCGGTTTTACTCCTGTCAGGGCCGTCCGCTTCCTCTAAGACAACAACGGCTGGAAAAATCGCGTCGGCACTGATAGCACGCGGCGTAGATACAGCGGTTATTTCACTTGATGATTTTTTTAAAAATCGGACGGAACTCCCGCTTCTGCCAAATGGGGAAACGGATTTTGAATCCATTGATACGTTGGATCTTGATAGGCTTAACTCGTGTTTTGACGCTCTTTTGCGATATGGGGAAGCGGAGTTTCCCACATTTGATTTTTCGTTAGGAAAACGATCGGATACGACACGGCTTGTTAAGGCTGGACATGGAACAATATTGATCGTAGAGGGAATTCATGCGCTGAATCCGCAGATTACAAAGGATTGTGCCCGCGACGGCTTTCAACGCCTGTATATTAGTCCGAACTCCGATTATGAAGAGGACGGCAGGTTGATTTTGACAGCACGGGAAATCCGGCTTATCCGCCGGTTGGTGCGCGACCATTATTACCGCGGCAGTTCAATTGAAAATACGATGCAGATGTGGTCGGGTGTTGTGCGCAGCGAAATTGTCAGCATTATCCCATATCGGAGTGAAGCGGATATTATTGTGGATTCGATGATTCTTTACGAACCTGCAGTATGGGCGCGGTATTTAAGTTCAATATTAAAAACGGAAAACGTTAGCTTGCGTTTTGCGGCAAAAATCGGGAAATTGCGGCGGTCGCTCACGCGGTTTGTTCCGCTGCCGGACAAATATATTCCCGAAAAGACAGTTTTACATGAATTTTTAGGATAAGCGCGTTGTATTCCACAGGGAAGCGGTGTATAATAATTAAAACACGGAAACGTATGCCGGCTTTGCAAAAGATCCTAAGCCGGCGTGTAACAATTTGTGCTTCAAGCCGAAAATATAAGTAAAATAAAAGGGAAAGGGCGGTTTCAAATGGCAACGATTAATTTAGATGATCTGATGGAAAAGGCAAAAGAGTTGGCGGATGCGGCTGGGAAAAAGACAGGTGAGCTTTATGAACTTTCGAAGTATAAGTATGAATGCATCCGTCTGTCAAATGAGATGAAAAAACTGTATGAAAAGCTGGGCGCTGTCGTTTATAAACAGGTAAAAACGGGAAATGGGGATAATAAGGAAATCGATGCCATTGCGTCTGAAATTGATGACCGCAAGCTGCGTATTGCTGAGATTAAGGATATTATGGCCGAAATGATGAATAAAAAAATCTGCAAAAATTGTGGAACTGCTAATCCCAAAGACAGCGTATTCTGCTCTCAATGCGGAGCAAAGCTTGAAAAGAAAGAAGATGTCTGCGGCTGTTGTGAGGAAGATGCAGCGTGTGACAGTACTGAATCTGCGGAAAATTCAACAGAGTGTTCGGAAGAGGAAAAAACGGAAGAATAATCCACTTGACAATGAAGGATGGACTTAGTATACTATATTATACAAATGAATACCTTATCGAGAGTGATGGAGGGACTGGCCCGATGAAATCCGGCAACCTACTTAGCTGTAAGGTGCTAAATCCAGAGGATAAATCCGAAGATGAGGTTTAAACATGGTTTAAACACGCGCTCGGAAGATTCCGGGCGCTTTTCTTTCGGAAAAAGCGAAAAGGTTCGAACATAAAAGGAGGAGCTTTTGTAAAGATGGCAAGACATTTTTTTACTTCAGAAAGTGTAACGGAAGGTCACCCAGACAAGATTTGCGATCAAATTTCAGATGCCGTATTGGATGCGATTTTAGAAAAGGATCCGAATGCACGTGTAGCTTGTGAAACAGCTACAACAACCGGTATGATTTTGGTTATGGGTGAAATTACAACAGATACGTATGTAGATATCCCTCAGATTGCGCGTGATACTGTGGAAAGAATTGGATATAACCGGGCTAAATTTGGTTTTGATGCGACTACTTGCAGTGTACTAACGGCTATTCACGGTCAATCCCCGGATATTGCAATGGGTGTAGATAAAGCACTTGAGCAAAAAGTCGGTTCTGATGAGGATAGTGACAAAACTGGTGCGGGCGATCAAGGGATGATGTTTGGCTTCGCCTGCGATGAAACGCCTGAATTGATGCCTATGCCGATAAGCTTGGCGCACCGCCTTGCAAAACGGTTGACCGCCGTGCGGAAGGATGGCACGCTTACATATCTCCGGCCGGATGGGAAAACGCAGGTTACAGTGGAATATGATGAAAACGACCGGCCTGTACGTGTAGACACAGTTGTCATCTCTACACAGCACGACCCGGATGTTGCGCTTGAGACCATCCGTGCGGATCTAATTCGTGAAGTTATTCTTCCGGTTATTCCGTCGGCACTTTTGGATAAGGAAACGAGATATTTGATCAATCCGACCGGCCGCTTTGTCATCGGCGGACCGGCTGGTGACAGCGGTCTTACAGGGAGAAAAATTATCGTTGATACATATGGTGGCTATGCACGACATGGAGGAGGTGCTTTTTCCGGAAAAGATCCGACGAAAGTTGACCGCAGTGCGGCTTATGCGGCACGCTGGGCGGCAAAAAATGTGGTTGCGGCAGGTCTTGCCAGAAAATGCGAGATTGAATTGGCATATGCTATCGGTGTAGCAAAGCCGGTTTCCGTTATGGTAGATACATTCGGTACTGGAAAGTATCCGGATGAGGAGATTGCAAAAGCTGTGAATGCAGTATTTGATTTGCGTCCGGCAAAAATCATTGAGATGCTTGACTTGCGCCGTCCGATCTATAAGGAGCTTGCGGCTTACGGCCATGTCGGCAGAGAAGATCTGAATGTAAAATGGGAGCAGACCGACCGTGTGGACGAGCTGTGTGCTTTTTTCGCAAAATAAGCGGCCGAGCCACAGCAGTGTCAAAAATATTTACCGGCTTGTCCGGCTAATGAAGAATCCCCAACGACTAACCGTTGGGGATTCTTTTCTAAAACAAAAAGGGCAGAAAACAGGAAAGGCCGTTTGTTGATAAGAAAACACTAAAAAAACGGGATAAATCATTGATTTCCATTGCCGCTTCCTTCATATGAGAAACAAGAAAAGAAACGGCGCCGCCCTTCCGCTTTTCTCTTAACCTGCCTGTAAGGCCATTCAATGCTGCCGCTAATAGGCGCCTAAAACGGTAAAACAATATTAAAAAAAGCAGTTACCCATTTACAAACGTAATATTGATATCGCCGTTATTGCTGGATATATTCAGCGTTTTTTCTCCGCCCGCCTTATTGTCCGGCAGATTGCTTTCTCCTTTTTTGATTTCGGATTGAATGGCAAACGCGTCATAGCTCCCGGCAACTGTGCCGGAAATATTCCCGTTTTTAGCGGTTAGAGTAAGGCTGCTGCCTACATCTAAGGATTCAAAGACAATGTTTCCGCCATTAGAAGAAATAGAGATGCTTTCGGTTACAGCCAAAGCAGAAAGTGTGACATTCTCGTTTGTCGTAGACAGGTTCAGCGAGCCTATAAGCGCGTTCGGTATGTGCAGCGATATTTTCCGATCTTCAGCAGAGGCTTTTTTGCCAATGTAGTCCGTCCAATCTTTGCTGTCTGCACTTTTCATGGTCAGAACATTTTCGTCGGAAACGGAGATATCGTAATACTCCTTGCTGTTTTCAGCGTATTGAATATGGACTTGCTCGTCCTCAGACAGCGAAACTTCGATTTCTCGATCCCGTACATCAAGATTGATTTCGCTGATCTGTGTATCTGGTGTATAGCTTTTTTGCGTAAATGGTTCGCTGCTGTTTGAGCAGCCCGACAAAACAAAGCCGCCCAGCACAAGACACAATGCGAGTGAAATGATTTCCTTCATATTGATTCCTCCATGCTTTTATCGTTTCAAATTACAATTAAAAACTCAAAATTCCTAAAACCATTGATTTTGCAAGGCATTTCGCCTGCTCAATGCTCGGTTTTCATGTATTTTCCCTTGTTTTTGCCCTTACG
>CAJFJV010000027.1 GCA_904384225.1 uncultured Oscillospiraceae bacterium
CAACTGGATCAGGAAGATTATCTTCAACTTCCCCGTTCCAGTGAATGGGACAGAAGTGAAAGAGTTGCCCTTGGAAAGTGAGACAATGGTCGAGACGGTAGTCCTTTTGTCAAGGTCTAAGAATTGATCGTTGAAAGCGTGCCATCTCCAAAATATCAGTCCTTTTACCGTCAACAGCAGAATGTGGATTGAACTGTAGAAATCGCGCTGCCAGAACTGGGATAGATGAGCAGTTATGGATCAGAGAATTTACAGTTAATTTATCTGATTGTACATATGCAAATCAAGAAAATATATCCAAGAAAGAAGAATGTCCCCGATGTGATGCGTATCCTTTACAGCGTGGTTACTGGGAAAATCAGGGATAGATATTAGATTTGGATATTCCGGATACTTGGGGCAGTTGGTGCTCTAATGAGATATTTGCTATATATCTTATTGGAAATACCGTATTGGCAGTGTCCTATTGCTTGGTTTAGATTGTATATTTCAGAAAAGCAGTTTGGATTATGAGCAGGTCTGTTTTATTGATTATTTTGCACCAAGTCATATTGTAATTTATACAGGGTAACTCATACAGAAATGTAAAATGAGATATTTTATTCTCAGCTTGCCAGAGAGATAAATAGGGCGTAAAATCAGGTTTTAGGGAGGAAATAATGGCTTTTGATTACAAAAAGGAATACAAGGAATTTTATATGCCGAAAAACAAGCCGGGCATTGTTACGGTACCCCGTATGCATTACATCGCCGTCCGTGTACAGGGCGACCCGAATACCGAGGACAGCGAATATAAGCAGTCTATCGGGCTTTTGTACGGCATTGCTTTTACCATTAAAATGAGTAAAAAAACCAATCATCAGATTGAAGGATATTTTGATTATGTTGTACCGCCGCTTGAGGGGTTTTGGTGGCAGGAAGGTGTAGAAGGAATTGACTATGCCCGAAAGGAAGATTTCAAAGGGATATCGGTTATTCGTTTGCCTGATTTTGTGACGAAAGCCGATTTTGATTGGGCGATTCAGGAAGCAACAGCAAAAAAGAAAACCGATTTTTCCAAGTTGGAATTTCTGACCTATGATGAAGGGCTGTGCGTACAGTGCATGCATATCGGTTCGTATGATGACGAACCCGCTACAATAGCATTGATGCATGAGTTTATGAAGAGCCATGGATATGTGCTGGATATTACAGACGAACGCATGCATCATGAGATTTATCTCAGCGATGCCAGAAAAGTTGCGCCGGAGAAATTAAAAACGGTGATCAGGCACCCGATAAGGAAAGCGTGGCGGAAAATTTAGAGAAAAAGAAGAAGCGGGGATTAGCAATGATACTGACAACAGAAAGAATGATTCTGCGCCGTTGGGAAGAAGGGGATGCAGAGGATTTGTATCAATACGCCAGCGATCCTGCTGTGGGACCTATGGCCGGATGGCAGCCGCATCAGAGCATTGATGAGAGTCGGTATATTATCAAGACTATTTTTGGTGGGGCAGAAGCATACGCATTGTGTCTGAAATCAGATAATCGAGCAATCGGCGCAATTGAATTGATGTTAAATGGTCATACGGATTTAACCGAGAGGGATGACGAATGTGAACTTGGCTACTGGCTCGGAAAACCGTTCTGGGGTCAGGGGCTGATGCCCGAAGCAGTAAGGGAAATGCTGCGGCACGCTTTTGAAGATCTGGGCATGCGCAAAGTATGGTGCAGATATTATGAAGGCAACACCAAGTCAAAACGCGTCCAGGAAAAGGTAGGCTTTAAATATCAGCGGACAGCCAAGGAAGTGGATGTGCCGCTGATGCATGAGAAAAGAACTGACCATGTTAACGCCATAACGAAAGAAGAATGGCTTACAATGTATTCCAATCCTAGGGTTTCGGAATGATCTTACTGTCGCGGACTTATTGCTTCAAAACACGATTTCTTTGGTTAGGACAAACAGGAAAAACCGAGAACGGATTATGCATAATGAAGTTACGAGGCTTGCGGAGAGAGTAATTTGCTTCTCAAGATACGAGGAATTAGCAGGCCTTAGAAGGAAGAGAATCGAAGATAGATTGTTTTCCGATTTTCTAATATAGGCACATAAAATATTAAAAAGAGGTGTTTTATATGAATTTATATCATTGCCAGCGCCTTTTGCTGAAAAAGGAAGAGGAGGTCGTTGAAAACGGAGAAAGGAAAAGCCGTTTTGTGTGCGACCGAACAGGTCTGCATTTCTTGCTGCCTCTATCCTATACTGGAAGCGAGAGCGAAAAAACAGCAGCTTTATGCGCCTGTTGCGATAAAAGCTGCCGCCTTTTAAAAGAACACAGAGTAAGATAGAAAAATGTAGGCTTTATATCGAAGAAACAGCGAAAGATATAAACAAGATGTAATAGGATTTATCCATGATTTTCAAAGCGAAAGCCGTGCTTATCAAAAAGATAGCACGGCTTTTGCTTTGAAGTAATTTTTATTATGGGATACAGGGAAGATATATCATAAAGTCAGATCATTTGCATGATTTAAGTGTGATCTTGGAAATAAGTATTGGTTTCCACAGTGCACTCATATTCATCCCAAAGTGTACGGCGCGCCGTATCAAATGCGGTTTGACTGTCGCTGTCATAGGTTTCCTGCATCGTAGCAAGTGCAGCGTCAAGCGCTGTGGTGTCACCGTTAGTGAAACTTTGGAATTCTTCTGTGATATAAGTGCATGCTTCTTCATATGTGGCAGGAGCTTTCGGCCCAATCAGAGAACCTTCTGTTATGAAAGGAAGTACATCGTCAAAGACGGCACGCACAGCGTCTTTATATTCATCTACGCTGCTTTCTAAAACGGAATCCAAATCGGTGGAGCTTTTTAATCTTCCCACCAATTTATTGATGGTAGAGGCATCTATCGTATCGTTGTATTCTTTACGGACTTCCGACAAGGCATCAGAACGCATTGAACTTAAATCTGCGCCGTCGTCACCTGCTTCAGTGGAAGATTCTTGCTGTGTGCCGGATGTATCGTTTGTACTGGAAGAATCTCCGCAGCCAGCAAGAAGTAACGTGAGCAATAAGCTGCAGCAAAGTAAGACAGATAAAAATTTTTTCATAACCAAAACTCCTTTCTAAAAACGAAATTGCTTTTCTTTTTCGATGTATAACCGAAAATAGCGGGCAAACAGCCCAATAAAACAGAAAAAGAAGACAACTACAGCCTGATTCAAAAAACATGGAATACAATCTTTTTTATCAGTACATTAACGTCATCTTCTTTCTTTATGAAAAAAAGTATACATGATAATTTTAATTTTGTAAAGGTTTTTTTGAAAATATTTATTTTTATAAATTTTTTGATTTATAGATAAAGAAAAAGAACAAATATCGATAGAACAGAATATGGCATTTTATTATAGAGTGAAAACAGGAAAAATGAATATTTGTATGGAGCGTTATTATATAAATTGCCAAATAATAAGAACCGCTATGCAAAACCTATTTTCTTGTAAAACAAAGCGGCGTTTTTGTGAAGAAAACATGAAAAAACGCTTTCTTTTCTCCTGACAGAGTTGTAGAGTTGCATTCAAAGGACGAACATGCTATAATATAGAAACTATTGATGCAAAGAGGAACGGCCGGAATGCACTGTTTGACTGTAGCGGCACACAAAAAGCAGGAGGGCACTTCGTATGAATCAAAGAGCTGTTTGTATCAGCTGCTTCCATTATTATGATCACCGGATTCGGTTAGTGGAAGACTATCTTCTCAGTAAAGGGTATGACTGCACATATATTATTTCGGATTTCAGCCATATCGAAAAAAAGCATTTTCGTACGGAATTGGAGCATTGCATTCAGATTCCAACAAAACCATATTATAAAAATTTATCAGTTGCACGTTTGCGTTCGCACGCACAGTTTGCGCGCGATGCATTTCGATTGGTAGAAAAACTTTCCCCTGATTTTCTTTACGTAATGGTACCGCCCAATAGTGTGGCACGACAGGCGGCAAAATATAAAAAGAGACACCCAAATGTGAAATTGGTGTTGGATCTTTACGATCTTTGGCCGGAAACCTTTCCTAATAATAGGGCAAAACAACTCTTGTCGCTGCCTTTTGCGATCTGGCGCAGCGTTCGAGATTGTGGGATTCCAGCAGCAGATTTGATTTTTACAGAATGTGAGCTGTATCAAGATCGGCTTAAAAAACAGCTCACAGGGAAAAAAACGGAGGTTTTATATCTATGCCGTCCCCAGAAAACGACGGACGGCAATTTTGCTGTGCCCAAAAAACAGGGAATCCAGCTGTGCTATCTTGGTTCGATTAATAATATTATTGATATTTCCGGCATAGCTGCTTTAAGCAGGGAGATCGTAAGTGTGCAGCCGGTTACTTTACATATTATCGGAGATGGGGAATCCCGGGATGCGTTCATTGATTCCATGCGTGCAGCGGGGGTGCAGGTAGAGTTTCATGGAAAAATATTTGATCCCGCAAAAAGGCAGGCGATTTTTGACCGCTGTGATTTTGGTATCAATATGATGAAAGATAGCGTTTGTGTGGGACTCACGATGAAATCACTAGATTATTTTGCCGGCGGATTGCCTATATTGAATACAATAGAAGGCGATACGTATAAAATTGTGGAAAAATACGGAATTGGTGTGAATGTGAATCGTGAAAACTTAAAGGAAACAGCCGGCCGTGTAGTGCAATTAACTCCGGAAGAAAATTTCGAAATGCGCAAGAATGCGCTTGAAGTATTTGATGCTTTGTTTTCTGAGCAGGTATTCAAAGAAAAATTAGAAAATACGTTGGATGGACTGCTCAATTAAATTGAGTAGGAAAAGGTGGACTGGATATGAAACGGACTGCACAGGTTGCCATCTTAATGGCGACATATAATGGGGAACGTTTTTTGCCGGTACAGTTGGATTCTATATTGAATCAGGAATTTGAAGACTGGGTTTTGCTAGTGTCCGATGACGGCTCGACAGACCGTACTCGGGAAATCCTGCTTCAATATCAAAAGCGTTACCCAAATAAAATTCAGATTCTCGAAAAAGAAAAGCCAACTGGGAGTGCTAAAAAAAACTTTTTGTTTTTAACCCATCAAGCTAAGGATTATCCTTATCTCATGTATTGTGATCAGGATGATTTTTGGAAACCGGAAAAGGTGCGTTTGACACTGGAAAAAATGAAGGAGATTGAAAATGGCAGCGCGGAGATACCGTGTCTGGTGCATACGGATTTGGAGGTTGTTGATCAAAATCTGCACATGATCTCACCTTCATTTTTCCGCTTTTCTGGTCTACAGGCGGAACGCTGTGCGCTGAATCAGTTGCTGATTCAAAATATTGTAACAGGTTGTACCATGATGATCAACCATGCATTGTGGGAGTTGGCGGCGGCTTCGGTGGATGAAGGACAAGTTTTAATGCACGATTGGTGGTTTGCGTTGATTGCGGCTGCTGTCGGTCGTATAGGATTTATCGGCCAGCCGCTGATCCTTTATCGCCAGCATGGAAAGAATTCAGTTGGGGCAAAAGATGTGTACAGTGTTGAAGCCGTGACAACGCAAATGACGAAATATAAGGCAAATCACAATGCCCTATTATCCGCTATGCTTCAGGCGGGAATGCTTTTATCGATATTGGATCAAAAGTTGAGTGTACAAAACCGTGAGATGCTGCGTGCTTTTTCACAAGCGGCTCAAGCAGGAAAAATGAAAAGAATAAGCGTTTCAATACAATATGGAATATGGAAAAACGGTTTGATCAAGAAAGTAGCGCAACTTGTATATTATTGATTTGAATTGCCATGTTCGCGTTGATATAAAAACAGGAGGAATTGCGTGAAGACTTGTGTTGCAATAGTTATCTATAATAAAGCGTGTCAAGATTCGCAAACTTGCAGTACAATCATGCAGGCCAAGCAAACGCCAGATTATATGCTGATTGTGGATAACAGTACGGCTGATTACGGTAATGAACAGTATTGTAAAAGTCAAGGGTGGCAGTATTACAATATGAAAGGGAACGCCGGACTGACAAAGGCCTACAACAAAGCTGTCTCACTTATGAAAGAGAAAGCCGACTTGATTATTTGGGCAGATGATGATACCGTATTCCCAGAGAATTACTGCGAAGAACTGATGCGTTTGGCAGAAGGACATCCGGAAGACGCAGTTTTTTTGCCACTTGTAAAGAGCGGGGAGCGATATATTTCGCCCTGTATAGCGGGAAAATATCGGGTCTATCCAATTGAGGATATAGATGAGATAAAGGATAAGCCGATAACTGCGATTAATTCCGGAATGGCAGTGCGCACATCGTTGTATAATACGTATCAATATGATGAAACACTTTTTTTGGATTATGTTGATCATGATTTTATGCGCTGGTGCCGTGAACACAAGAAAACATTCTGTATTATGCAGAATGTTGTGCTCAACCAAAACTTTTTTACCGATAGTAAACCTTCGCGGAAGGCGGCGCTTTCCCGCTATAAAATCTTTTCTGCGGACTTTCGGGCATATTCAAAGAAGTGTAGAAATAATCCAATAATAACAAATTTACAATTATTAAAAAATAGAGTGCGGGTAGAAATAACTTGTGATCGAAAGGAATGATTTGTGATGCACTTTTCCCAGAAACCTCTTATGCGCTATTGTTCAAAAATTTCGTGGATTGCAATTGTCTTATATTTTTTGGATATCATCTTGTTGGGGACTGGACAGCTAACTAAAATTGGCCCTTTTTCTACAAGAATTTTATTTTTTGCTGTAGCGATTTTAGCCGCACTGCCTTTCCTTTTTGTCAAAATCCGGGAGTATGTGCGCAATCCTTTTCTTTTAGCAGTTGGCGCATTTATGATTTGGCTGTGCATTGCCTTCGTCATCGGAGTCGTAAATGGGAATCGTCTGGATATTATCAAATCGGATATTTTCGGTTATGCCAACCTTTTGCTTTTGCCGGCAATGCTTTATGCGTTTACAGATAAAAAGCATATCTTTTTATTGATGAAAATTATTGTAGCCGCGACTTTTATCGTGGCAATTGCCGCGATTGTTTTAAGCTTTTATGCTTATTTCCCCAATCAACTTTCTGTCTATCGCTTTACAGGGGAAAGTGGTTTGTGCTCTATAACAGAGATGGGACAGAATGCAACACGTATTTATTTTCATACTGGCAGCAGATATTGCCTGGTGGCTTATATGATTTCCTTTTACTTCTTTTTAACAGGGGATTCAAAAAGGAAATATATCTGGCTGCTTCCGATGGCAATATTTATTGTAGCGATTTTTATTTCTTATTCGCGTGCGCAGTATTTGGGAAGTGTTTTGGCAGTTGTTCTTTCCTTGATTATGATCTTATGGAAAAAGCGCTCTTTTATGAAACAGGCTATAGCCGGTTCCGCTTGCGCTGTAATACTTGCCTGCGCAATTTTAGGAACATTGTCGTTGGTCCAGCACACAAATTTATTTAAAGTGGGAATTTACCGGGTATTGCTTTCCGTCTCAATAGAAGAAGAACCCGGAGGCAAGCCAATTGAAGAAACGCCTTCTGATGACTATTTAGATTTAGATGCTGAGATGGATAGCTTAATTTTAAGAGACGAGAAAATCGTACAGCTTCAGGCGTCTATTTCAAAAAATTGGCTTTTTGGAAATGGACTTGGCGCTGCAATTCAAGTAAACAATGGATATGTTGAATACACATACTATGATATCATGAATAAAATGGGGCTTGTTGGTTTGCTGCTTTTTGTCGCTCCATTTGGACTGATTGCGTTTTTTACTTGCAGGCGAAAACAAAATCCGGAAACAGATTCGGATGCTATTCTGCAATATATATCACTAAGCTCTATATTTTATTTCATGGTCATCACATACTTTAATCCCTGCATGAATACAACAATTGGAATTTCCTGTTATGTTTTCGCTATGGCAGTAGCCAATGTATTCAGGAAAAAGGAGATGCTGATATGAATAAGCCTTTAATTAGTGTTATTGTCCCAGTATATAAAGTAGAAAAATATTTAGAGCGTTGTGTAAAAAGTATCTGTGCTCAGACTTATCAGAACCTTGAAATCGTTTTGGTTGACGACGGTTCTCCGGATCAGTGTGGAGAAATGTGCGATATGTTTGCAAAGCAGGATTCGCGCATTCGTGTGGTGCATAAAGAAAACGGAGGGCTTTCCGATGCGCGGAATGCCGGCCTTGATGTTATGACAGGGGATTATGTCGGGTTTGTGGATTCAGATGATTGGATTGAGCCGGATATGTATGATACGCTGTATAATTTGCTTATAGCAAATAACGCTGATATCGCGGCTGGCGGAATTTTTTTAGATTATGCAGATCAAAGGACTTTGTTTTTTAATCCACAATATCCTCAATTTAAGGATATTGAAACATTTTCCTCTAAAGAAGCACTAAGAGAGCTGACATATCACATAAAAATAAGCAACAGTGTATGTGATAAGCTTTTTTCTCGTTATATATTTCAAAATATTAGAATGACAAAAGGACGAATAAATGAAGATTTTGAAATAATGCCATCTTGTTTATTGAAAGCACATAAGATTGTTTATACGCCAATTCCATATTACCATTATTACATGTCAGAAGGCAGTATCACCAGAGCGGTCTGCTCTCCGAGCCGTTTTACTGAATCAGACTTAAGCCGCGAGCGAATTAAATTTTATAAAAAAAATTGCCCAGAATACTATTATGACGCTATTGCAAATCATATTGAGATTTGCCTTCAATTAGTGGTTAGTTCTTCTGGAATATCTTCTTGCAAAAATCAAAGAAAAGCGTTAATTTATGAGCTGAAGCAGTCACTACCTAATGAAGCAGTGCAACGTTTAAGTAAAAAAAATAAAATGAAGTTGAACCTTTTTAATTTCAACGTCTGGGTTTATTGCCGAATAATGAAAATTTATTTTTCTATTTATCGAAGTTCTGTTGTTTTATTTATAGTTAATAAGCTATTTTCAAATCGCTAAATACAAAAATATGGAGGCCATGTAGTGAAACAGGGTGTAGAGAAAAGGTCATCTTACCACATACAATTATTAGTTAATATGATATCGGCTATAGTATCATACGGGTTATCTTTGCTTGTAAGTTTTTTTCTATCTCCTTATATCGTAAATACGGTGGGCGTAGAAGCAAATGGATTTATTACCCTCGCCAATAACTTTGTTACGTATGCAAGCCTCCTAACAATAGCGCTTAACTCAATGGCAAGCCGGTTTGTCACGATCAAATTAGAACAGGGAAAAATAGAAGAAGCCAATATTTATTATAACTCTGTTCTGGCAGGTAATATTGTAATGTGCATAGGGTTGGCTGTTGTAGCAATCCCTTGCCTCATATTTTTGGAGAACATCATTGCGATCCCGGATCATTTAATATATGATGTGAAGATGTTGTTCCTGTTCATCTTTTTGAATTTCTTGTTCAGCATTTTTTCTTCTACTTTTGCGATATCTACTTTTGCAACCAATCGTTTATATCTTACAAATGTAAGAACAGCGGAGTCCCAGCTTATCAAGGCTATCGTTCTATTGCTGTTGTTTTTGACCTTTTCAGCGTCTGTTTCATTTGTAGGTGTTGCGACATTACTTTCTACAGCCTATTTGACGCTTTTTAATCTATATTATCGAAAAAAGTTATTGCCGCAAATTCATTTAAAGCGGGCTTATGTCAAGCTAAAAGCCGTTTTGGAAGTAGTCGCAGCTGGTATATGGAATACGATTACGAGGCTTGGGCAAATCCTGTTAAATGGCTTAGACATTTTGATTGCCAATCTTTTTATTAATCCAACGGCTATGGGAGTCCTCTCACTCGCTAAGGTCCTTCCACAAGCGGTATTGGGATTGGTCGGAGCAATGGCCAACGTTTTCACTCCTGATTTAACGATCGATTACGCAAAAGGGAATATTTCATCTGTAGTTAAGAATGTGAAATATTCAATGAAAGTAATGTCTGTGATCGTTACGCTTCCGATTGTTGTTATTATTGTTAGTGGAGATCAGTTCTTTCAATTGTGGACTCCCACGCAAGATGCAAATTTGCTTCATCTGCTTTCCATTTTAGGGCTATCTTGTGTCATAGTAAGTGGAGGCGTCAATGTCATCTATAATATCTTTACTGTAGTGAACAAATTGAAGTTGAACGCGCTGACTGTTTTGCTCAATGGAGCGATTAGCACATGTATTGTTTTCTTATTATTGAAAACAACAGATTTAGGATTGATTGCGATAGTGGCAACCAGCGAAATTGTAGCTTTGTTCCGTGTTTTAATTTTTGTTGTACCATATGGCGCGAAATGCTTAGGACAAAAGTGGTATATATTCTATCCGGAGGCGATGCGCCCGCTTATTCCAGCGGCGCTGTCAATCGCAGTAGGATACACTATCAAATTTATATTTCCAGTGTCTTCATGGATTACTTATATTGTATTTTGCATTATAATTGTGATGATAACGTTGATTTTTAATTTGTTTCTTATATTGAATAGAACAGAAAGGAAACAATTGTTAAAGTTAGAATTTTTAAAAAGATAAAAAGCATGACAGAAATGAGCTTTAAACAGCAATGAATGGAGAGAAATAAAATGTCTAAAAAGTTAAAACAACTTAAGCAGCAACTAAAAAAAGTAAAGATTATATATATCCCATATATAGCCATGATATCATTTTTGCAGGAAAGAAAAAAAAGAAGAAATTTAAAAAAATACGGAAATCATTTATTAAATGAGATTTGTGAGTTTTTTTTCAAAAAAGACTTGAAGGTGTTTTGTGCTTTTGGTACTTTGTTGGGCTTGATTAGAGACAAAACGCTTATAGCTTGGGATAATGATATTGACATGGGGATAGTAAATAGCGAGAATTTTTCATGGGAAGAATTTGAGAAAACTTTAAATCAGTTTGGCATGAAAAAAATACGTCAATTTATATATAAGGGGAACATAACAGAACAAACGTATTTAAAAGATCATATTACAATAGACTTCTTTTTATATGAAGTTGAGAATGGACAGATGAGCGCAAAGGTCTATTTTCGAGATCCTACTATTAAATATAACAGTAATCAAGAGTACTCAGTTAGGATTAGAACAAGTCCTATGGTAAAAAATATAAGCTTAAAAAGAGCAGGCGACATATCTTTTTTAGCGCCAGATAACAGTGAAGAGTATTTGGAAAGTGTCTATGGCCGATCGTGGAGAGTACCCGACCCGAATTATCAGCCAGATCCGGAAAATAAATTTATGATTCCCGGAGTATTTGGATATTATCAGCTGTGGGATTAGATTTTTAACGAAGTGTAGTCTAAGGAGGACATTATGCAGGGACTGATTTTGGCAGCAGGAATGGGAAAGCGTCTTAAAGAACTTACGCAAAACAATACGAAATGCATGGTAAAAGTCAATGGCGTATCTTTAATCGACAGAATGCTTCACCAATTAGACAAATTGCAGTTATCCAGAATTGTAATTGTTGTAGGATATGAAGGACAAAAATTAAAAGATTATATTTCAACCTTACATGTTCAAACGCCGATTTGTTTTGTGGATAATCCTATTTATGACAAGACAAATAATATTTACTCACTGTCTTTGGCTAAAGAATATCTCAAACAGGAAGATACCTTGCTTTTAGAATCTGATTTGATCTTTGAGGATGATGTATTACACTGTATTATAGATGATTCGCGTGAAACGTTGGCTTTGGTGGATAAATATGAAAGCTGGATGGATGGCACTTGCATAAAAATAGGCGATGATGATAGTATCGAAGCCTTCATTCCTAGAAAGCGCTTTGTTTTTGAGGATATTCCATATTACTATAAGACAGTAAATATTTATAAGTTTAGTAAGCATTTTTCTGTCACACATTATGTCCCGTTTTTGGAAGCGTATTCAAAGGCTCTTGGAAATAATGAATATTATGAGCAGGTTTTGCGGGTAATCACTATGCTGGATGACCCGGAAATCAAAGCTAAAAAATTAAACGGTCAGATTTGGTATGAAATTGACGATATTCAGGATCTTGATATTGCCTCATCAATGTTTGCGCTTGATGATGGGGAAAAATTAAGACGAATACAGTCAAGATATGGTGGCTATTGGCGTTATCCGCGCTTGCTTGATTTTTGCTATTTAGTGAATCCTTATTTTCCTCCATCTAAGTTAATGAACGAGATTAAGGCGAATTTTGAAACTCTTCTGACCCAATATCCTTCTGGAATGCAGGTAAACAGCTTGTTGGCAGCCAAAAACTTTTCTGTCCAGCAAAATCATATTATTGTCGGTAATGGTGCGGCAGAGTTGATAAAATCATTGATGGAAAAAATCCGTGGAAATGTAGGCTTTATCCGGCCCACTTTTGAGGAATATCCTAATCGTTATTCGCAAGAAGAGAGCGCTGTATTCATTCCAAACAATTCGGATTTTTCTTATAGTGCAAATGATTTAATGAACTTTTTTTCTAAAAAAGAGATTAGTGTTTTGGTGCTAATTAACCCGGATAATCCTTCGGGTAATTATATTCCAAAGGCTGATGTGTTGAAACTTGCAAAATGGTGTAAAGACAGAGGTATTAGATTGATTGTAGATGAGTCTTTTGTTGACTTTGCTGAAGAAGAAAATGCTACTCTTATAAATGAAGAAATTTTTATACAATATCCTCAGATGGTTGTTATTAAGTCAATATCAAAGTCTTATGGAGTGCCGGGGATCCGATTAGGCATACTTGCTTCTGCTGACGATGATTTGATTACAGAAATGAAAAAAGACGTTTCAATTTGGAATATCAATTCTTTCGGCGAATTTTATATGCAGATAGAAGAAAAATATAAGAAGGATTATATAGATGCGTTGCAAATGATAAAAACTGTACGCAAGAAGTTTATTGGCGCGCTTATGAGTATCCCATCGTTGCGTGTAATACCTTCACAAGCTAATTATGTAATGGTAGAACTTGTAAATGGGATGTGCGCAAAGGAATTAACAAAAGTATTGCTGGTAAAGTATAATTTACTGATTAAAGATTTGTCAGGAAAAATCAAACTGGACAATCGCCAATATATTCGTTTAGCAGTACGCAATGAGCAGGATAACGAAAGATTGATTTGTGCGCTGCGTGAAGTTTTAAAATAGAATTATTCTTGTATCATACCGAATAAAAAGGTTGGTTTATTTATGAAGATGACAGTTATTGGTGGCGGGAATGTTGGTACTTTAATAGCAGCTGAGATGGCAAATTTGGGACATATAGTTACAGTATATACATCAAATCCAAAACGTTGGAAACGGAAAATATCTGTTTTTGATGCGAATGATCGTCTTTTGATGACTGGAAATCTTTCTGATGTAACAAACTGTATGGAGAAAGCGGTAAAAGATGCACAGATAGTTTGGATCACTTTTCCTTCGCAGCTTTTTGGCAGATTATCAGAACAACTGTTTCCTTATGTAAGTAATGGACAGAAAATAGGCATTATTCCTGGAAGCGGAGGAGCAGAATTTGCATTTCAGAAATTACTCGAAAAAGGATGCATATTATTTGGCCTACAGCGCGTGCACAGTATTGCGAGAGTGAAAAATTATGGCGAGTCTGTTTATATGCTCGGAAGAAAAAGCAAGCTATATGTTGGAACTATTCCGCATAAGGAGTCGGGGAAAATTTCGGAGGAATTAGAAAACTTATTTAATATTTCTTGCGATCCATTACCAAACTATCTTTCTGTAACATTAACGCCGTCGAATCCTATTCTTCACACAACTCGACTTTATGCCATGTTCCGTGATTATACCGATACAACAGTTTATGGAAAGAAATTTTTATTTTATGAAGAGTGGGATCTACTTTCTTCTGAAATGTTGATTGCATGTGATAAAGAGCTGCAGAATTTATGTTCAGTTATACCGTTGGATTTGTCTGCTGTTCAATCATTAAGAGCGTATTATGAAAGCGATAATCCGTATGCTATGACAAAAAAAATCAGCAGCATTACTGCGTTTCAAGGGATAGAATCTCCTATGATATCGTATCATGGTGGATGGATTCCTGATTTTAGCTCTCGATATTTTACGGCTGATTTTTCTTTTGGCCTGAAAATAATAAAAGATATTGCTGATTTGTTTGATGTTTTAATTCCAAATATTGATACTGTTTGGAATTGGTATAATCGTATTGCACCGAAAGATGCTTCAAAAGCTTTTCATCTAACGCTTAATCAAAGACAGTTTTTAAATCTTTATTTTAAGTAATAAATTGTGGATACAATAAAACAACTTACAAAAGGAAGTGTATTAGATCATGAAAGGAATTGTTTTAGCAGGAGGCGCAGGTACACGGCTTTATCCTCTTACAATGGTGACATCAAAACAGCTTTTGCCGGTTTATGATAAGCCGATGATTTACTATCCGCTCTCTACACTGATGCTGGCAGGGATCCGTGATATTTTGATTATTTCAACGCCGACCGATCTGCCAAACTTTGAGCGCCTTTTGGGTGATGGAAGCCAATACGGCATTTCGCTTTCATACAAAGTTCAGCCATCTCCAGATGGTCTTGCGCAGGCTTTTCTTCTTGGTGAGGAATTCATTGGGGATGATTGCTGCGCAATGGTTTTGGGTGACAATATTTTTTACGGAAATCATTTTAGCCGTCTTTTGCGTGCTGCTGCTGCGGATGCTGAACAAGGAAGGGCAACAATTTTTGGCTACTATGTGAATGATCCAGAACGTTTTGGAATTGTAGAATTTGATAAGAATGGTAAGGTAATTTCCGTTGAGGAAAAACCGAAGAATCCAAAATCTAATTACTGCATTACCGGTCTTTATTTCTATGACCGCCGCGTAGTAGAATTCGCAAAACAGGTAAAGCCAAGTGCGCGTGGTGAGCTTGAGATTACCGATTTGAATCGACTGTACCTTGAAGATGGTACGCTGAATGTGCAGCTGTTAGGCAGGGGATACGCGTGGCTTGATACCGGTACAATGGACAGCCTTGTCGAGGCGTCTAATTTCATTCAGATGGTGGAAAATCGGCAAGGGATCCAGATTTCCGCTATTGAAGAAATTGCCTATAAAAATGGATGGATCGATAAAGCAACATTGCTTGTTTCTGCCGATCGGTATGGAAAATCGCCTTACGGTGAACACCTGAAACGTGTCGCAGAAGGAAAAATCCTGTATTAAATGAAAAAAGGACGGTTATCGAAATGAAAATAATCGATACAAAACTGCCGGACGTAAAAGTTTTAGAACCGGATGTGTTCGGAGATCATCGTGGTTGGTTCATGGAAACATGGTCACAGAAAAAGTTAGAAGATCTTGGACTGCATTTTACTTTTGTGCAAGATAATCAAAGCTATACGGCAAAGAAAGGGACGCTCCGAGGGATTCACTTTCAAAATGGTGAATGGTCTCAGGCAAAGCTTGTACGTGTGGTTGCAGGTGCTGTCTTAGATGTGGCTGTAGATTTACGCAAAGGCTCGCCTACGTATCTTCAATGGGTGGGTGTAGAGCTTTCTGCTGACAACAAACGTCAGTTATTGATACCGCGTGGATTTGGACATGGGTTTGTTACGCTGACGGATGATGTGGAATTTGTCTATAAAGTAGATAACGACTACAATAAAGAGAGCGATCGTTCGATCCGTTTCGACGATCCGCAGATTGGCGTAAATTGGGGAGTTGTAGATCCCATATTATCGGATAAAGACAAGAGTGCACCGTTTTTAAAAGACAGTGACTGTAGTTTTGTGTACTGATAAAGGAGTAGATGTTCATGACGATTATTGTAACTGGCGGCGCTGGATTTATCGGAAGTAATTTTATTTATTTTGAGTTAAAGAATCACCCGGAGGATCGGATTGTTTGTTTGGATGCGCTTACTTATGCGGGCAATCTTGCAACACTTGAACCGGCAATGAAAAATTCGAATTTCCGATTTGTGAAAGGAGACATTACCGACCGGGCATGTGTCACCAAACTGTTTGAAGAAGAAAAACCGGATATTGTTGTGAATTTTGCTGCGGAAAGCCATGTAGACCGTTCTGTCGAGAATCCTGGTGTGTTTTTGCATACCAATATTATCGGAACCCAGGTTTTAATGGATGCTTGCCGTAAGTATGGGATACAGCGGTATCATCAGGTATCGACGGACGAAGTATATGGCGATTTGCCGCTTGATCGGCCGGATCTTTTTTTCACAGAGGAAACACCAATTCACACATCAAGCCCATACTCGGCGTCAAAAGCTTCTGCGGATTTGCTGGTTTTGGCTTACCATCGCACATTCCACCTACCAGTTTCAATCACGCGGTGCTCAAATAACTATGGCCCTTATCATTTCCCAGAGAAATTGATCCCACTTATCATTACCCGTGCATTGGCTGATGAATCTCTTCCGGTATATGGAAAAGGGGAAAATGTGCGTGACTGGCTGTATGTGGAAGATCACTGCAGTGCAATCGATCTTGTGATCCGTAAAGGCCGCGAAGGGGAAGTTTACAATATTGGCGGACATAATGAGCGTACCAACCTTGAAGTAGTGCGTACGGTATTGAAGGAACTGAATAAGCCGGAAAGCCTTATTACCTATGTTACGGATCGCCCTGGCCATGATCAGCGGTATGCAATTGATCCAACAAAGATCCATAATGAATTAGGCTGGTTGCCGGAAACAAAATTTGACGATGGCATCAAGAAAACAGTAAAATGGTATTTGGACAACCGCGAGTGGTGGGAAACAATCCTTCGCGGTGAATATCAGGATTATTATGAACACATGTATGCAAACCGAGGAAAGGAATAAAACAATGAGAGTGCTGGTTACCGGTGTAAAAGGACAGCTTGGATATGATGTCATACGTCATTTGCATATGCGCGATATTGAGTGCAAAGGTGTAGATATTGAAGATTTTGATTTAACAGATCAGAAAGCCGTCAAGAATGCAGTAGAAGCATACGCTCCGGATGCAGTGGTGCATTGTGCAGCGTTTACCGCAGTAGATAAAGCGGAAGAAATGCAAGACATCTGCCGTGCAGTCAATGTGGATGGGACACGTAATATTGCATTGGCTTGTAAAGAACTTAATGCAAAATTGGTATATCTGAGTACGGATTATGTCTTCGACGGCAAGGGAGAATGCTTCTTTGAACCGGATGATCCCAAATCGCCTGTAAATTTTTACGGTTTAACGAAGTTGGAGGGAGAAAAAGAAGTTATCTCTCTTGTAGACAAGCATTTTATTGTTCGTATTTCTTGGGTATTTGGAATAAACGGGAATAATTTTGTTAAAACTATGCTGCGATTGGGTGCGGAGCGTGACGTCGTTAATGTTGTTTGCGATCAGATTGGTTCTCCGACATATACGTATGACTTAGCAGCGCTATTATGCGACATGATCCAAACGGAAAAGTACGGTATATACCATGCAACAAACGAAGGAATCTGTGCATGGAGCGATTTTGCTGCCGCTATTATGGCAGAGGGCGGTCGGAAAGCTAAAATTCATCCTATTCCGTCATCAGAGTATCCTGCAAAAGCTGCCCGCCCGTATAATTCGCGAATGTCAAAGGAAAAATTGGTTGAGTCTGGTTTTTCAAAACTGCCGCCTTGGCAAGATGCATTGAAACGGTATATTAAGGAATTAAAGGATTCCGACTTCCTATAATGCAAAGTGATTCTGATCATATTTAAATGAGATGAAGAAGAAATAATAAAGAAGGGCTGTATTCTTAAAAAGGAATACAGCCCTTCTTTATTTGAGAAAAAGATTTCTACTGGTAATCAATCATCGCTTGAAAAAAGCTTCTTTGGCTTTCATGCAATTCCTGCATCTCAGTGTCATTTTGCAAATTATCAGAATAACTATCGAAATCAGCAAAGCAAAGGAACATATCATTTAAGGCAGCGTTTAACTCCATCTTTTCAGATAAACGGGTACCCTTTAAAGAATATTTATCTCCTTGAGGAGTGTCTGATCCGGTAAAAGAAGAAATATCTTCAAATTCCATCCCAATCGATTTAAGATTTTCATATCCAGTCTCATCTAACATAAAAACGAAGTCTTTTCGGGTAGAAACACGCCCTATTGCTTTTGCAGTTGTCATTTCCTGCATTTGAGGTGATATCTCTGTATCATTCTCGGAGATAAGGTCAAAGGTCTCAATATCCAAAAGAATTTCTCCATTTTGATCTGCATCTGACACAAAGCTTTTTAACCCTGTCGAAATCAAAGTTTCAGCACCAGAAAAGGAGCGTTCGGACAAAATCAAAAAGGTCGCGTCATAAACTGGCTGTTGCAAGGCATTTACAAGCCAAACAGTAAAAACAATCAGCACAAATAGGATGCCGAAAATAATCATTTTATAATGATACCAAATATTTGAAATTTTTTGTTTTAACGTTTTAGGCTTCGCATATGCATGTGTATGTACGACTTGCTGTGCGTTACTTCCAGCTTTTTGCCGCCGGACATCGATTAATTCCTGCCGTTCCTTGTTATATTGATCCAGATTGGCCATTCCCGTCTTCTCTGCCTTTCTTCATGGTTTCTTTCCTGAAATGATTTGACGATAGGTAAAAGAGGGTTTTACTTAATAAATACCACAGACAATCAGCCAAATCGCCTTATAAGAAACATCTTGTTTCATTAGCATATCATTTTCATTAAGGTTTTTCAAGCAATCAAAATAAAGTATCCTGCATTCTTTTAAAAAAGTTAACGTTCTGTTTACAGCTTGCAGAATGCGGAGAAAAACATAGCCAACTATTGGCCATGGATTGGCAACAGGCGAAATAACGCGGCGCCGTGCGGCTCCAGAGAGGCCGAAAGCATATTGCTATTTAAAGCGGAATTGGAATTTGTCCAGATCTCTTCTACAGCATATGGCTTGCTGTCTAATATTTCATCAACGGGGAAGGATACATTTGCAGTACGGTTTTGTAAGTTGAATAGCGCGATATAAGGAATACCATCTACATAATTGATCCAACCAGCTTTTTCTTCGTCCCGAAACAATTGTAAAGGCTCTCCTCCATGTTGATTGAGATATAGTACATTATCGTTTGTTAAAAGAGAGAGAGTAAACGCATCGTTATCACGCATCTCGCCGCCCATGATTAGGGGAGATCGAAAAATGCACCATAGCGTCATCAGCGTGATTTGTTCCGGTTTAGTTAGTCGAGTATTGCGCCCTTTTCCATCTTGATTGATGCAGATACGGCCGAGCGGCAGCATGTCGCAATCTGGGTATTGTCCTGGCTTTACGTGACTCTGCCAACGCTCACAACGCCAAAACATTTCCTTAAGATATTCCCAATCATCCCAAAAATCATCTGTTATGCGCCACATATTAGCATATTTAGCCATGTGCCATGCTTCTTCCAAAACAGCGGGACCGGGAGACAGTGAAAGCACCATTTTTCTACCGCTGTGATCGATAGCGTTTCGGATCATTTCAATTTCTTTTTTTGCCGAATATGCATGGAGCGGGGTAGCCTTTATATTACAAATATCATCTACTTTCACATAATCTACCCCCCACGAGGCGTACAAAGAAAAAATAGAGTGATAATACTCCTGCGCGCCGGGGGCATTTACATCGATACCATACATATCCGTATTCCATGCACAAATAGAGTTGCGATGTGCTATTGTATGGCATGAAATATCCGTATCTTTTATTTTTAATCGGTTATGTACGGCAAGCCGAGGAATACCGCGCATAATATGAATACCAAATTTCAAACCCATTGCATGTATTTTATCTGCAATAGGCTTGAATCCTTTACCATTTGCAGCAGAAGGAAAACGATTGACTGCCGGAACTAATCTTCCATTTTCATCCATACAGAGTTTTGCGAATGGATTATAATCACTTGCTCCGGCATCGGGCTCATACCACTGGATGTCACATACGATATATTGATAGCCGTGCGCCTTTAAGTGGTCGTTCATGTAACCGGCATTTGCCAAAAGCTGTTCCTCATTAACGGCAGGGCCGTAACAGTCCCAACTGTTCCAACCAAGCGGCGGATTTAGTGCTACTCGATCTTTTAAGTACATGTTTTGTCTCCCTCCTTTTTAGCGTAAGAGAAGACTAATTGTTTGGCCAGCTTTTAAAGTGAATGTGACGGTTTCCTCTTTTACGTCATAAGAATAAAGAGGCTGTTCAGCCAAATCAACTGCATGTGCAATACGAAGGCCATCCAAAGAAAGGGACACACTTGATTCACGATCAGTATAAATTGATGCCAGACGGACAACGATGCCGTCTTTTTTTTCAGAAACTTTGACTGCCGTTACAAGAGCGTCTCCATGTAAACGGATAAAACGGTCGGTTAATGGAAGCAAGCCAGTGTGTGCTGTATTAGATGCATAGGGGAGATCTCGATTGACGAATAGATCGCCTGCAGCTTTTAAAGCAAATGCATCATCTTGTTCACAAGAAAGGCCAAATCGGAAATGGCTGACACCCAGTTCTGGATAGGGATCGGGATTGGAAGAAGAACGCAGCAGTGTGACTTGCAGCGTATCTTCAAAGCCACGATATCCATATTTGCTATCCGTAAGCAGCAGAAGGCCGGGCATGCTGCCGGTATTTGGGGCAAAATAGAAATTTCGTGAACAACTATCATGCATTATTTCACTATGCCGATCTAACAGACCAATCTGAATATCGGAACGATAAACTGCAGTGTGGTAAGCAAGCGGAGCGGCAAAACTAAGAACAGGGACATCGTCAGGAGATGCAGTTTCCATCCAATCACACTTTACCGAAAATTCCAGCACAGCGGAGTCATCGGATAGTTGAGCAGTTACTTCGAGCTTTGATTTCCCATATTTGATCTCATAACAAAGGCTTTGGCGTAGCGGCGTATGGAGATTTATTTCTTTGAGCGTAACGTCTGCCTGCCTGTTCAGATTAAGCGGCGTTTTATGAACACCTTCAACCCATGCGCTGCCGCCTTTTAGCGTGCGTTCTCTGTGAAGGACAAAATAAGCCCCTTCTTTACTTAACAAATCACAGCCAGTTCGTTTATCATAATAGGAACTTACAGAGAGATCGGATTCGTTAAACTGCACACGGACAAGTTCGTTTTCCATGACAAGCGGTTCATAATATGTAACGCGCGGATCAGGGGGAAGAGCAGCAAAACAAAAAGAATCTTTTTCACCCTCCGTAATGCGTATCGTAGTATAACCAAACGCGGGGACTTTCGCTTTAACTAAAATATCCGTACGGGTATGATTCCAATCAAGCCATGTTGTTTTGCTTGGAATTGCTGTACAAGGAAGTGGATTGCCTGTGATGTCATAGGCCCGCATTAATTCTGGATCACCTGACCAGTCCCATAAAGTTGCATCCAGTACACCTTCTCGATCAAACCGTGTGGGATTAAAGAAGTGGAGTAGTCTTGTCTTCCCTCTTCCACGCTCTGTGCCGGGCAACCTGAACCGTCCTGCGGCATCAGTATTGAGGCCGACACCTCCACCTTCAGAGCGCGAAAGAATAGGATCATCCGGTGTTTCGAACATAGAGGTGTCAATTTTTTGAGCGAAAGCGCGCAGTGCGGCACCAGAACTGGCCATGACACTTCCTAAAGCTTCCTCAAACGCTCCCATTGCATGCTCACGTGACTCTGGAACGTTAGAACCAGGGAGAATGTCATGGAATTGATTGAACAGAACCTTTTCCCATGCACTTCGAAATTGTATATTAAAATCAGGCATGCCTGTACGTGTAACCGCGAAAGCAGTTAAAGCCTCAGCCATATAAAGACGGTCTTCTGCAATGCGGTTTGCCATTTTAATTTTAGATTGAGAAGTATAGCAGCCGGTGAATGTCGGACCTAGTTCTCCTGTTATGACAGGGAAATTTTTACGATATGGTTCAATTGTCGAAAAATACGCGCCGTAAGTCGAAAAGATCATTTTCGGAGCAAGCGGCCATTCCCGCATAGCAAGAATCATTTCAATATCTTTGCGCGTTGGTCCGCCGCCATGATCGCCAACGCCATAAATTTTCATCATATCGTGGATACCGTACTTATTGCAAAACTGCGGAACAAGCGGAAGATACATTGCCCGGATAGAGTCGTTATACCACATAGGTTCGTTCAGAGCCAGCACCTCTGCACCGGAAGGCGAACGCCACCGATAAAGCTGTTCACCATCTAATCCACGGCAGTGATAAAAATACCGGATACCGCCAGCGGATAAGATTTCTGGGACAGAAGCGGAATGTCCAAACGTATCAGGATGAAAATCTTGGTTGATCTTTTCGTAGGGAATACCAAAACGTTCATTTAGAAATTGTTTGGTGTAAAGTATATGACGCGCCATGCTCTCAAGATTTGGCATATTTTTATCCAGTTCAACAAAAGCAGAACCGGCAAATTCGAAACGTCCCTCTTCTACACGTTTTTCAGTCGTGCAAATAAGGCTGGATCATAAAACTCAGCAATTCGATATACAGCGCATTGCGACTGGGAAAAGGTGAATTCCGGATATTCATCCATTAAGTCAAGAATAGTCCGGAATGTGTTTAGGACGATATCGACTGTTTCATGCAATCCCCACATCCAATCCATATCAATGTGTGCATGTGCAACATGATGTAATGTATATGCTTTTGCTTTTGGTGAGAGCGGGAGCAGGTATTGTTCGGCTTTCTCACAAATTGAATCAGACAACACATGCTCCTGACAAAAAGCATCATAGAGGCAGTCTACAGCTTGGTCGATCAAGGCATCATATTTACCATTTTCCGATTTTGACAGCTCTTCTGCCACCCCGATTTCTGCAAAAATACGTTCTCCCCAAAAGGTGAGTTCGGGAATGTCGATCCAATGATTTTTTTGCTCCGGTTTCATTTGAGCAATTTTATCATATCGTGTCAATTGAATTCCTCCTTTGATGTCATAATTATTGGGATTCACGAAATAGCAATATCTTCATTGTAGCAACACATTGTGCAAAAAGCAATCTGTTCGGAAAGAATATCACAAATTTTAGCCAATACGCATAGGATGGTGCGGATATGAAATCCGTTTTATGGAATCAAAGGAGGATATAAAATGAGTGATCGTCAAGAAACATGCGCATTGTTTACGATTCAGCCTGTTTCCTTTGCTATGGCATACGTTCCGCTCCAATCATGGGAAAAAACATATGATCCATCGGTTGGGTTTGATCGCGGAACAATTTTCCCTGAGCTTGACAAACCATTTATAGGGAAGGAGGCTGTCCCGCATGACTGATCGACAGAAATTATTGCAGAAAATACGCATAGCAGAATTTGCAGTAATCGAAGCAAATCTTTTTTTGGATACGCATAAAACCGATCGTACTGCTTTGGCCTACTTTAAAAAGCATCAAGCTTTGTTAGAAGAACTTCGCGACGAATATACTGAAAAATACGGACCATTGACGGTGTCTGATGTGAAACCAGAGTTGTGTTGGAATTGGACAGATGGACCATGGCCGTGGGAATATGCTGCAAACTAAAGTTCTCATAAGGAAGCAACAATGATTTTATCGGATAGGGGAAAAATCAAAGCTGACGATTTCAACAAGGAGGAACGATAATGTGGCAGTACAGCAAAAAGCTTGAATATCCAGTTAAGATTAAAAGAGCAAACCCCGCTATGGCAAAACTTATTATCAGTCAGTTGGGTGGGCCTGATGGAGAAACTGGAGCCGCAATGCGATATTTAAGTCAACGTTATGGTATGCCATCAGATAAAGTAAAAGGTCTTTTGACCGATATAGGTACAGAAGAATTGGCACATATGGAGATTATATCAGCGATTATTTTTCAGCTAACTAGAAATCTAAACGTTGATGATTTGCGCAAAGGCGGATTTGACGCTTATTATATTGATCATACAACAGGTATTTATCCCGTTGATGCTAGTGGCAACCCTTTTTCAGCTCTAACTTTCCAATCAACGGGCGATGCGATCGCAGATCTGCACGAAGATTTAGCAGCAGAACAAAAGGCGCGGCTTACGTATGATAATATTCTGCGGATTGCGGATGATCCAGATGTGCGCGATCCAATACGATTTTTAAGAGCGCGAGAACTGGTGCACTTTCAGCGCTTCGGCGAAGCGCTGCGCATTACGCAGG
Source organism: uncultured Oscillospiraceae bacterium (assembly GCA_904384225.1). GTDB lineage: Bacteria > Bacillota > Clostridia > Oscillospirales > Ruminococcaceae > Paludihabitans. The sequence goes on from CAJFJV010000027.1 coordinate 24,150, forward strand.
AAGGACTTGACGCTAAGAATTTTTATGCATTTAACCCTCAATTTGATCAGACAAATTAGGAATAGATGAAAGAGATATAGCTTAACCACCTTCGATATATTAAATTAAGAACTCTATGTAGGTGAGACACACGTACATAGAGTTCTTCTATTTTTAAGAAGCACATTTTTAAAATCTGAATCGCTTTCTATAGGGGAGGGGTGTCCTGAAATGATTTGAAGCAAAGACCAAAAGATACTGGTTCAACACCTATAAGCGATATACAGAGATATTTGGCGGAGCAAAAAGCATCAGAAGAATGAAAATACCAAAGCCAGATTCGACTAATATGATAACAATTTAAGCTGATTTGCAAAAATAAAAATCTATAGGGCGCGTTTCAAAATTTATTGCCCTTGTAATTTTGCGGCATCTACCTGGGCTTTGGGGAATCTAATAATACCGGCTTTTCATTTTTTGATCATCTAGAGAAGCACTTTGAATCTATAAGATAAAGCAATATATTGAAAATATAAACAAAAAATTTTTATATCTAATTATAGGAAACCATTTAAGTAACATCTGTGGAACCGATGTAGCGGTTTATCAGTATGGGCGGAACACCGGGGCCATAGAGTGACAATCGGAGGAGACTTCGGGCATGAAATGGTCTCAGAAGTCGTTCAAGTCGGCAAAAACGTGAAGGATATCCGGGTGGGGACCGCGTGTACCCCTACCCGATCCTCGCGCAAGGAAATCCCAAGCGTGCAGGGAGGGGGAGCGGCTTTTCCGAATATGTACTGATCCCTAACGCAGAACTGGGAAAATAGGCCTATGAAGTTCCAGATACCATTTCTTCCAAAGCCGCCTGCCTGATCGAGCCGCTTACAATAGGCTGCCGGGCAGCGCGGCGCTCTTTTACACGCAAAGGAGAAAACGCCATCGTATTTGGCGCGGGAACTATCGGAATTGCAGCCGCAGGCCACAGTGCGAGAGTTTGGAGAAGCATTTTCTGCCCTCGAAAACAGCGGACGCAGACATTTACATCGACGCAGCGGGAGCCGACGGCCTCATTGAGCTGTATCAGAGCTGGGAAAGGTAGATTCCCGCATGGTCGTGGTCTCGGTCAAAGCCGGGCTGCGCTCCATTGACATATTGGCGATGACCTGCGAGCAGTACGCTTTGATCGGTTCCGGCGGTTATTTTCCGGAGATGTTCGGGATGGAATGAAAATCATGGAGAGCAAGAAGTGGAATATTGCGTCCATCATCACCCATGAATATCCATGGGAGCAGTTGCCGCAGGCCCATAGAAATGGCTTCTTAGGTGGAAAAAGCTCTGGATATAATCGTTAGATATTTAAAACCTTTCGGTGATTGAATGATCTTATAGATCTATTCTCATCTTGTACCGAAGATGTAGAATTGGAGATTATGAATCCATTTTGCCCTGCGAGAAGAGCGAAAAATCCAGTATTTATGCGGGTTCAAGAGATCGTGTTTCTCAGGTTGGGGTACAGAATTGTACCCCAGATAAAAATTTGGGGTACAAAAGGGGTACAAACCAGGAAATTTTACCCCACAACACGAGTTTTGAAAGCAAAAAAAGAGCCACCAAGTAGGCAGCTCTTTTTCGGAATAAATCCAGTATTCATGCGGGTTTGCAACCCTTATTTATTTGCCTCTTCTACTGCAACTGCGCAGGCGACGGTGGCGCCAACCATGGGGCTATTGTCCTTATGGAACCAAGTATATCCTGTGATATCCATTTTTTCTTACTCTGTTTTATCATGGCTTGTTTTACGGAGAAAGATTGCATTTACTTTGGCAAGCCACATCGATATTCTTCTTATTTTTCCTATGTTTTTCAAAGTGATATTTATTCGCGGTTGGCAGAATGTTAGCACGCTCATATACATTACCTCATTTTCTCGTCCGGATACAGCGGCTGGATATGTCTCGGGTTCGTCAGATCCTTTCCTTCATATTCCACTAAAAATGTTCAGGTGATTCCTTTCATAATTTATACGACCCAAGTTTCAATACCGGAAGCAGTCCTGCTTCGATCAATGAATAAACATAGCTCTGATTGGTATGGATGAGTTGCGCCACCTCATTTACCGTATAAAGAATTTTATCTTCGGAGATTATCGCCATAAATATCAACCTTCTTTTTTATTTTCATCCGTAATATGACGGAATATAGCAAGAATGATAGGAGGTCAAACTGAAAATTTTTGAATTAGGACAGCTAGCAATCCTCAAAATGGCAGAACAAGTCGGACGAAACTAAAAGCCAATAGCCTTATTGAGTAATCTGCTTCGCCATGACACACGGTCAAGCCGCGATTTTACTTGGTTTTTCAGATAGAGCCGCAAGACTATTTCGCTTTCATTAATGTTCTGACAGCCTTTTTCGGAAAAGTCATCTATCACTATCATAGCTATTTCAATTTGTCAAATATGCTCGATTATATAATAAATCGAGTTACTTGCCTCGATTTCCGGCTGCATAATCGCCCATCCAACCATCCAGTACCTCTCTAGATGGTTGGATCAGGCATCTTCATACTGGCATTTCCACTGCACTTCCCGGCTCATCGCACCGTCTACTATTCCATCCACCATTTCCTCGTCCTCAATGGAGTTGTCATGCTCCAGAATATAGGACGTCACATTGTAGGCGTGGTTTATCACCCAGTTGGGGTCCATGCCGTGGAAATGGTATTGCAAATTCGGCAGGAACAGGGTACTCATGCCCACGGTGTCCACCAGCATATCTTCTGTACCTTGAATATTGAAGAAGCGAGCGTTGACCCCAAAACGAATAAAGCGATCAGTACCCTCGATCTGGTGGGAGCGCACATCTTCAGCCAGAAAGAGCTTGCCGCAGTTCTGGAAGTAGAACGCCTCACAGGTGGGGTACAGTTCCGCCAGTGCATCCAGAAAGTCCATGTCGAGATTTGCCCGCTCCAGAGCCGGAAGCGCCGCTGTCAGCATATCGGTGGCCACGACCTGATACCGGCACTCCCGGAAGATCCGCTCCCGATCCTCATGGCAGTCCCACATCTGGCTCATGAGGAATGCATCGAAGCCTTTGCCTTCGAATCGGTTGCATCCCATCACCATCAGCTGCACCGGAGCCTTGCCGTCCTTGAACTCTGCAATATGTTCCAGCGCCATAAAACCCGCCGTCTTTTCATTGTGACAGAAACACTCCACAGAGTCGATATGCTGTTCCATCACGGCGGTCATTTTTTCTTTGCCGGGCATAGGAACCGGCTCTTTGAACAGCATTTGAATGAGAAAAGGGCCACCAGGACGGGGACATTTTTTATCATCTAGGTTTTGCTGGAATACTTGATTGCTCATACCTGTCCCTCACTTTCCCAGATGGCATCTTCGATCTGTCTGCTGGCAGCGTCCATATAGAGATACACTCCGTCCCGATCACAGTGGTACAGGTTAGAATAGCTTGTGCTCTCATTCGGCCTGATAGGGTTGGATTCTACCACTTCAGTGGCCTCCAACAGACCAGCCCCTGATTTTGCAGCGGCAGAAAGTGCTTTTTTCAGCACAGCAATCTGTCCATTGCTCCAAAGCCCCTCAAGATCTTCAAGCACTTTGGAGTCCTGCTCCATATCTCTGAGAAGCTGTGCCACCTGCTCCGGAGACAGGTAGACACCGGAGCAGTAGTTTTCGATGATTCGGTTCTGCATGGGGTTTGGAAAGGAAACAGGAGTGACTTGTTCCCATGAGGTGAAGTACCGCGTATATTCTGGCTTCTGGTCAACCAGGAATGAAAAGGCACTGCCTCTGGTGTAATAGTAATCCCGGAAAAAACCTTGGATCACTGCAATATAGAAGCCATGGCTTTTGTCAAACA
>CAJFJV010000028.1 GCA_904384225.1 uncultured Oscillospiraceae bacterium
GTATATTCTAACAAATTACGACTTGCCGCGTTAGAGGCACTTTGTTTCATTCTCTTTGGTGCCTTGCAGCGCAGCGGAAAGGAATGGTCATATATATGGACGATAAATTATTGCGGTACACCTTGCGTGTTGACCGGTTACTTTTTCAAAAATTTCGATATATTGCGGAATCAGAAGGTCGCTCGGCGAACAAAGAAATTGAGCAATATCTGAAAAAGCGTGTTGCTGAATATGAAGCGGTAAACGGGAAAATTGAAATCAATTAAATTTCTTGAGCCGATGACCGCAACTTTCATAATATTTCTCCATTACGAATTATTTACGCACATGCGCAAATAATTATAACAGATTTTCTTTGAATTACGCAAGTGCGTATACGCTTGTGCGAAGAACCTCGTACCATTTGTACGAGGTGAGAAATATGCTGATTAAAGACGCTGTCGTTCTTCGATTGCAAAATATTTGCAAGGAACGCAACCTTCGATATAACGAACTGGCTACCCGCTCCGGCGTTACCCCGTCAACCGTTTATAGTTTAATGGATGAAACACGGCGTGATGTGTCCATCATAACTATCAAAAAACTTTGCGATGGGTTGGATATGACCATCACCGAATTTTTCAACGATAAAATTTTTACGACGCTGGAACAAGAAATCAAATAAGGATTTATGATGGGTTATCCGCAGCGATAACCCATCTTTCTTTTATCGGTTGTCCCTGTTCCGTTCCTATATCAGAACATTAAGGCACTTATATGAAAAGAATGATTGATTCGGAAAAAGTCAATAATTATAATGTTTCTGTATCAAAGGAAGCCAGAATCCGTACAGAAATGAGTCAAAAGCAACTCTTCAAAAATTAGATTGGCTCACAATATATACCTACTGCAAATCAATTTCCCGTATTGAAAACGGACAGTGCGCTGTTACAGATATCGAAATTGATACAATTTCAAAAGTTTTAACCATATCACCCGATTATCTATTTTACTAAGAATTCCTTTGAGAATCAGTCTGAATCCTAAAACCAGCTTATCCGGCGATATAGAGAAACTGGAAATGCAACGGGCTTTGAAAAGTGCAACAATACCAGCAAAACAATTAAAACACATAAAAAAGGCGCGCTAAGCGCGCTTTTTTGTATTTTCCCTGTATCACGCTTTTACCGGACTATCTATGCAAAAATAGCGGTGGCTATATGAGGAATAGTTCCTTTTCTTTGCGGAATGATAGGGATATTGGAAGCTGTTGAAAAAGCCAAAATCAGTGGATACTGCCCGCAGTATTCCTGTCCTTTGCCGCCATAGGCCCCTTTTTTGAGAATAGCTCAAAAAAGGGGGGGCGCGTCACCCGCTTCCCTTTCGCTTTATCATACAAAAGGTTACAGACGGAGGAAGATATGAATTCTTTATGGGAAAACATACCGAAATATTCCCGGTTTGAAAGTCTCAATCAAGACTTGAAAACAGACGTCCTGATCATCGGCGGCGGTATAACAGGCATTTTATGCGCATACCTGCTGCATCAGGCCGACGTACCATATGCGCTTGTAGAAGCTGAAACGGTTTGCAGCGGGATAACCAAAAATACAACGGCCAAGATCACCTCACAGCATGGCCTAATCTACAGTAAACTAATCCGCAGGCTTGGTACAGAAAGGGCAAAGCAATACTTGCAGGCCAATGAAGCAGCGCTTGAGCAGTATCGGAAAGTATGCGGCGGCATCGACTGTGATTTTGAAAAAAAGGATGCATACGTCTATTCTCTGGACAGCCGCAAAAAAATCGAAAAGGAAGCAGAAGCGCTTGTACAGCTTGGCTTCCCCGCTTCGTTTTCCGACAGCCTTCCGCTTCCTTTTCCGGTTGCAGGGGCAGTAAAATTTCCAAATCAGGCGCAGTTTAATCCTCTGAAATTTGTTTTCTCCATCACAGAGGGCCTGCATATTTATGAGCATACAAAAGTAAACGAACTCGCAGGTACAACCGCATTTACCAGGAAGGGAAAAATGAAAGCCAAAAAAATAATCATAGCCACGCATTTCCCATTTATCAATAAGCACGGCTGTTACTTTCTTAAAATGTACCAGCATCGCTCTTACGTTCTTGCACTTGAAAACGCTCAGGACACAGGCGGGATGTATATCGACGCCGCACAAAAAGGGCTGTCTTTTCGTAACAGCGGCGATTTGCTCCTGCTTGGCGGCGGCAGCCACCGAACCGGGAAAAAGGGCGGGAACTGGCAGGAACTGCGGGCCTTTGCGCGCCGCTATTACCCGGCTTCCACCGAACGATACCACTGGGCCACACAGGACTGCATGACACTGGACGGCGTACCATATATCGGCCCGTATTCCGCAGGGACACAAGACCTGTTTGTTGCCACAGGTTTTAACAAGTGGGGGATGACCTCTTCCATGGCCGCCGCAATGCTGTTATGCGATATGGTTCAGGGAAAGCAAAACCCATTTGCAGAAGTGTTTTCCCCGTCCAGAAGCATACTTCGCCCACAGCTGGCAATAAACGGGCTGGAAGCAGCTGTAAACTTACTGACACCTGCAAAAAAGCGCTGTCCGCATCTGGGCTGCGCCTTAAAATGGAATCCGTACGAGCGCACATGGGACTGTCCCTGTCACGGCTCACGCTTCACAAAAAACGGCAGGCTGATCGATAATCCGGCAACGGGAAATTTAAAAAAATGAGGTGATGCATTGCGTAACCACTTAAAAAACGAAACGAGCCCTTACCTTTTATAGCATGCAGATAACCCGGTGGATTGGTATCCATGGGGAGAGGCAGCGTTTCAAAAAGCCAAACAGGAAGATAAACCGATTTTCCTAAGCATCGGCTACAGCACTTGCCATTGGTGCCACGTGATGGAGCGTGAAAGCTTTGAAGACCGGGAGATTGCCGATCTCTTAAACCGGTATTTTATATCTATAAAGGTAGACAAAGAAGAACGTCCTGACATTGACAACGTCTACATGGCTGTCTGCCAGGCCTTTACCGGAAGCGGCGGATGGCCTATCAGCATTTTTATGACCGCTGGGCAAAAGCCTTTCTTTGCCGGCACCTATTTCCCTAAAAATGCCCAATACGGAAGCCCCGGTTTGAAAGAGCTTTTATCTGTCATCCATGAAAAGTGGACAGACCGCCGCATGGAACTGCTCCGCTCCGCCGAGGAGATTACAGCGGCCCTCAACCGGAGGCATCCCGTCTCTTCCGATACGAAGGCTTTCCTGCCGGGCAAAGCGCTCGCCCTATACAAAAGACATTACGATCCGGCGTACGGCGGTTTTGGCAGCGCGCCGAAATTCCCCTCTCCGCACAATCTCCTGTTTTTATTGCAGCAGTATGAAAAATACGGCAGCCAAGAAGCGTTAGACATGGCGGAAACTACACTGCGGCATATGTATGCCGGAGGGCTGTTCGACCACATTGGCTACGGGTTTTGCCGCTATTCCACCGACCGCTTTTTCCTCATTCCACACTTTGAAAAAATGCTGAATGACAATGCACTGCTGATCTTAACCTACTGCAAGGCCTATGAGCTTACCGGAAATATGCTGTACCGGCAAATTGCTGAAAAAACCGCCTCCTATATCTTAACCGAAATGGCCGCACCGGAAGGCGGGTTTTACAGCGCGCAGGATGCAGACAGTGAAGGGGAGGAAGGAAAATACTACGCATTCCGGCCGGAAGAAATTGTCCGTCTTTTCGGCCAAAAAGACGGCGCCGCATTTAACAAACATTATGGGATTACAGCAAATGGGAACTTTGAAGGAAAAAGCATTCCCAATCTTCTTTCCGCCAAAAACCTGACGGAAAGCCCGTTTGAGTCCCTGCTTCCGAAACTCCGGGCATACCGCCAAAGCCGCAGCCGCCTGCTTACGGATGACAAAATCCTGACAGCTTGGAATGCTCTCATGATTGCGGCGCTGTGCGCTTTGTATAGATGCACCCACGTTTCACACTATCTTGAGGCCGCTAAAAAAACCGTCGACTTTATCGAAAAACAGTTATCCGACGGCACGGCGCTCTATGTCAGTTTTTGCAAGGGGAAGCGCAGCGGAAAGGGCTTTTTAGATGATTATGCAAGCTATCTTTTTGCCCTGCTTGCGCTGTATGACGCAACGTTTGACCGGCACTTTCTCCAGCGTGCGGAACAAATCCTAAAACAGACTGTATGTCTGTACTACGATGAAAAAGACGGCGGTTTTTATCTTTATGGAAAAGGCCAGGAGCAGCTGCTCTTCCGCCCGAAGGAAAGCTACGACGGCGCCGCCCCAAGCGGGAATTCCCTAATGGCCTATAATCTGGTTCGGTTCCATTGGCTGGGCATCAGCCCTGAAAACGGGACTCTCCTTCAAAAACAGCTTGCCTATCTTTCCGGAGAGGCCGAACGATATCCGGCTGGATACGCCATGTTTTTAACGGCATTGTCCGACTATTTAGATCCGCCCGCCGCAATTACCATCGTTTCAAACGGAGAGGATTTATCCGAACTCCCGCCCCTCATCCCTTCCGGGGCCGCTGTCAAAGTTGTGGAACAGGAAACAGCGGAATACAGATTGCAAAATGGTGAAACAGCCGTCTATGTATGCCAAAATCACACCTGTCTGCCGCCGGTAAGCAAAAAAGAATGGATTGCCAAACAAAAAACGGTAAGGCCTGCTTTTTAGCGTTTCAGCTCCGCGGCTTTTTATAAGAGCTGCACGGCATGGGTGCCCTTTCTCGCCAAGGAAGGGGGATCCCGGGTTATCCCCAAGAAAAATGGCAAAATGCAAAGCGGTTTTGCACGACAGTGGAAAACGGGAATCCTCCTTTTGCAGCAGGCAATAATCCGGTACGGATTTGGTGTCAGCCGTTTAAAAAAAGCGGGACATTACTGACCCGGACAGTTCTTTCTCACCGTACGCAGCGTGAGCCGGGCAAACAGGACGGTTACAAATTGCAGGGACACTAAGATACACAAGCTTACAATTGACCAGATAACGCCGGAAGGCATCAGCATGATAAGCGCAATGCCCGAAATACGGCCCAGATCCTTATAGCATTCACTGACGGAAAGCACCTCTCTCTTATATGCAAGAGAATCTGGAAAATGGTCGAATACCGTATACAGCGTAGTGGTGACCGGATTGTTGATAAATACGCCTACAAATGAGCTGGCCGCAGACAGCAGCAATACCGTAAAGGGATTGAGCTGCCAAAATAAAAGCGCAGTGACCCCAAGCAAAAGCGCAACAGCCGCCGTCATCAGCCGCATCCGGTTATGCGGGCGCGCAATACGCCCGGCAATCCCGCTGGCAATCATGGAAACTGCTCCGGCTAAAAAGGTATTGACGCCGACCAGCGCCTCGCTGCTTACAATGGAAAAAAGCAGGACATTTAAAAAGAAGCTGAACGCGCCGTCGCGGATCCCGCGGAAAAAGTCCATATGGATGGCGAAAAACCACATTTTTTCCGTATAGACTTTTTTCATAACCAGCATAAACTGTGTTTTCTTATGATCGATTTCTTCCGACTCAAGCCGGGTTACCAGCCATACGGCAAGCAGCGCCATCGCTCCGCAGGCTCCAAAAAGGATATAATATCCAGTCAAATCGGTAAAAAGGTCCAGCAGATAGCCGGACAGAAGCGGGAGGAACAAGGAAATCATACCGGAAAAAATCCCGACAAAATTGATGCAGATATCACGGGTATCGTCTGTACTGTACTGCAAAAGCGCATCGGAGTATGTAATCCAGTAAAGCCCGGTTGCAATCCCATGGACCGCCGCAACGACGGCGTAAACGGAATCGACAAAATCCATGCAGGTCAGTACGATCACATAAACCACCATAGAAAGCGCTACACCGATCAAAATTACCGTTTTCCGCGTAACATGATGCAATAGCTTTGCAGCAATCAGCATGGAAAGGGCGATAAAAATGTAATGGACAAAATTATAATACAGCGCAATATCCTCGGTCCCGGAAACGCGCATCAAAAGCGTATTGACAAAGGTCGGCGTTACGACCGTAGCTAATATATAAACTTCGTGCATCAAAGTGAATTTTTTAAACTCCGGATTGATGCGGTCGGCACCAAAGGCGTTGGCTATCGCACGGCCCAGCCGTTTGAAAAAAAGAAGAAAAGAAGACAAGAAAAACACTCCCGCTTTCAGATTGTAAAAAAGCAGTCCCGGCACGTTCAAAACAGCCGGAGCCGCCGTACAGAGGTTTATTATAGCATACGGCGGGAAATATACAAGAAATTTTTTTGATTTTCTTTTCCGCTTTTTTGACCGATCCACACGGGCGCGGCCGCCTTCCTGCAAGTCCGATCTCTACTTTAGCAGATGGCAAAAAAACCGATCCCCTTTCCAGCCGCAGGACTGGAAAGGGGATCGGGCCTTAATCCAAGCGTCTTGCCGCGCAGTCCTTCCTATCAAAGAAAGGCCTTTGCAAAATGCAGACGGCAAGGAGCCGTATATCCCCGGTTTCACGGAAGCCGGACACACAAAGGACAGCAGCGCCTGTAAAAGCGTTACTCCCCGTCTAAATCCGCAAGGGTCAGATCTATCGGCCGATCCCTATAATAGAATTGACGGTCACGGGCGTCGATTGCCCGCAAAACCCGGCATGGATTCCCCACCGCTACAGAATCTGATGGGATGTCCTTTGTCACAACACTGCCGGCGCCGGTAACCGTGTTGTCCCCAATGGTGACGCCCGGAAGGATTACTGCACCCGCACCAATCCATACATTGTTTCCAATATGCACGTCAAGGTTATACTGCACGCCGCGGCTCCTAAGCTGCGGCTCGACCGGATGGCCCGCCGTAGCTACTGTGACATTCGGCCCGAACATCACGGCGTCGCCAACATAGATATGCCCGTCATCCACCAGGGTAAGATTGAAATTGGCATAGACGTTCTTGCCAAAATGTACATGCCGCCCGCCCCAGTTTGAGTGAAGGGGCGGTTCGATATAACAACCTTCCCCTATCGCACCGAACATTTCACGCAGCAGCTCCTGCCGCTTTGCAAGCTCAGAGGGCCTTGTGTCGTTAAAATCATAGAGTTTTTCAAGACAGGCAAACTGCCTTTCCATAATTTCCTCATCACCTGGCGGATAAAGGCGGCCTTCTTCCATCCGTTGTCTTGCTTCTTTTGCATTCATTTCATCCATTTTCCCTGTCCAAAAGTTCGGTAAAACTTTCAATATAATAATCTGCACATTTTTCAATCTCCGGCCGTTCGGCACGTGAGGATTCATCGTACACGCCCACTGTTAAAAGGCCGCCTTTTTTTGCACCGCGGATCCCATCTATAATATCGTCAAAAACAGCGCACTCCCCGGGCGCAATTCCCATCCGGGACGCCGCCAAAAGATAGACGTCCGGCTCACTTTTGCCGTGCGCCACTTCGTGCAGGGATGCATACGCGTCAAACCAGCCATAAATGCCTAAACGCTTGAGCGCAGGAATATAAAGCTCCGGCGCGCAGGCAGTTGCCACACTGAGACGCACGCCGCGTTTTTTTAAGCAGGCAAGATATTCCCGCGCCCCCGTCTTTAAAGGCACGGCATCGTGATAAGCACGGCGCGCCATTTCCATCCACCATACGATCAGCTCCTGCGGCGTATCGGAAAGACCGTAGCGCGCAATGGTATAATCCGCAGCCTCACGGATGCTGATCTGCTTGATCCGCTCGAAATATGCCGGTTCCTCCGGAAGGCCGCGGGCACGGAGAAAGGCGCTGTCGATATCCGACCAAACATGCATAGAGTCCAGCAATGTTCCATCCAGATCGAAAACGGCGCCGCGGAAATCGGGCAATCGAGTGTCTCTCATGCAAAAATCCCCTGTGCATCCGAAAGTTCCGCCACAATCAAAAGCGTGCCGTTTTCTACGGAAATCCGTGCGGTATGTCCGATAAATTCATTGCTGACGCCGATTGGATAGTCATTTGTCAAAACGCCGTTTTCCATCGTATATTTCAACCCATGGATCGAAACACCTTCCGCCCTTTCCGTCATGGAAAAGACAGAGATATAACCGCCAAGCTCCGGCGGGAGCGTAACGCTGCGGTTATATAAAGCAAAAATCAAAGTATTTTTCCCGATCATACAGGCTTCCGCGCCGCGTTTGGCAAGCCAAACCAGAACTTGAAGATTCCCGATTGTATGATCAAACCGATCTCCGCCTGTTCCGCCGTAAATGACAAAACGGCGATACCCCCGTGCATATCCCTCTTTTACCGCAATCAGCAGGTCGGTATCGTCCTTTTCCCTCTGATATGCGCGGACGTTTCCCGCATCCGGCCGTTCTATGGAGTCAAAGTCCCCCATGACCAGATCTACACGGATATTGTGCTCCAGCAGATACCGGTATCCGCCGTCCGCCGCAATGACACAGTCGCCGTCCTTCGGCATAAAGGGGCCGCCGTACCATGAACCGGCGCCCGCAATATAACAGATTGCATGATTTTCCATTCCGCTTGATCCCTCTTTTATATCTGCACCGTACAAAACGACGGGGAAGCCTCTCGGCCTCCCCACTTTTTTATCATTATTATAATAGATGGAAGAAAAAAAGTCAACGTCCGCAGGTACGATTTCACTTTACAATGGATGCCGCGTAAGCGGCGCCCAAAAGCCCTGCACGGTTTCCCAATGCGGCGCGCACAACCTGTATGTCCCGGAACAACGGCATCACCCGCCCCCGGAGACGGATAAGCAGATCCTCCATCAGGCGGCTTTCATTGAAAATGCCGCCGCCTAAAATTACCCGCTCCGGATCAAAGGCCTGTATCAGGGACACAAGGCCCGTCACCACTTCATCTGTCCAATCTGAAACGGCATGGGCAAGCTCCGGCTCCCCGTCCATACGGGCAAAGATCTGCCGGCCGTCAAGGGTTTCCCCGACCCGCTCCTGCACCAGCGCACACAGCGCCGTTACTGAAGCATACGCCTCATAGCAGCCGTGTCCGCCGCAGCCGCACAGCTTTCCGCCGTCGTGGATGATGATATGTCCAAGATGTCCGGAAGCACCGTGCTTTCCGGTTACAAGGCCTCCATGGGCAAATACCGCCCCGCCAACACCCGTTCCATAGGTCAGGCACAGGAAATCGGAAACGCCGCGCCCGGCGCCAAACTGCGCTTCCCCCAATGCTGCGGCATGCACATCATTTAAGACTGCAACCGGAACAGGATACTGCTCCTGCACCAATGTGCGCAGCTGTGTACCGGTATAGCCGGGGATATTTTCGTTGGCATAAAAAATGGAACCGTCCGCTGCATTAACCACTCCGCCGGTGGAAATGCCGACCCGATCAAACGGCGCAAGGGAAGAAAGGATATCCAAAACTTTCCGCACTACGCCTTGGCCCCCATCCCGCTTTGCCTCTGTAGGGCACTCGCCAAGCTCCGCAACGTTTCCGCATCCATCTGCGGCGCCGAATTTGATTGCGGTTCCGCCGATATCAATCGCTGCAATCCGCATATCGTCTTTCCTCCCTTTATAAGATCCGCTGCCCGTTGATAATCAGCTCAAAACGGATCTTTAAAAATTCGGCGGCACGGCGGCAAAGCGACATGCGGCCCAAAAAGATTTCAAAGTAATCCATAACCGGGCACATCGAGGTATCAATGGTCAGCTCTAATACAAAAGCCGTCCGATCGCTGTTAAAATACGTTTTAGATTCCTCTACTGCATAGTTTACGCGGTCATGGATATCAAACGCTGTATGGTTGCGGTTCCGCACACGCGAACGTCGCACGTCGGTCTTATCCGCCAAAATCAGAGCTGCCGCAACCGCGTTGACCGGCGCGGCTGTGCTTTCGTCATGGTTCCCGATTGCACTGATGACCAGCGCAATCTCATTGGGATCCATTCCAATCTTGTCTAAAAGGCGAAATGCCATAACCGCGCCGCTTTGCGCATGATCGATACGGTTTACGACATTTCCGATATCGTGCATATAGCCTGCAATCTTGGCAAGCTCCGCTTCACGCTCGGAATAACCGAGTTCCGTCAAAATCTTTTCAGCGGTTGTGGCCGCCTTTGTTACATGCGCATAGGAATGTTCGGTAAAGCCAAGCGCCTTCAGCGCACGGTCCGCCTCGTCGATATAACAGCGTATTGTCTGGTTGTGTTTGATCTCATCGAAGGTAACGACCATTCGGATATTCCCCTTTTTATACGATCTTTCTTGAATCCGGCGCGTATCTGCCCGCGCTTTCGCACTATTCCAGCGCGTGCAGGAAATCATACAGTTCGTTTGCCGTTTCTATCTTCACCTTTGCCGTTTTCTGAAGCGCCTCCGGCGAAGCGGCAAGGAGATCGGCACGCGTTTTATACGCTTTTAAAAGCGCTTCTGCTTTTTTCTTGCCGATGCCCGGCACACGCGTTATCGTGATTTCAAGCGCAGACTGCTTGTGCACGGTCTTCTGATAGTTGATCGAATAGCGATGCACCTCGTCCTGCACTGTGGTGACAAAAGAGAAAGCCGCCCGGTTCCCGGATATGGCAATCTCCCCGCCGTCTTTGGCAATCGCACGCGTGCGGTGGCGCGAGTCCTTAACCATGCCGAATACCGGAATATCGAGGCCAAATTGTGCAATGACCGGCAGGATGGCCGAGACGTGCCCTTTTCCTCCGTCAAGCAGGATCAGGTCAGGCAGCCGCCCGAAGCCCTCCCCGCTGCCTTGTTCCTCAACATAATGCGAAAGGCGGCGGGTGAGAACCTCCCGCATGCTCGAATAGTCATCCTGTCCTTCTACTTCACGGATCTTAAACTTTTTATATGCCTTTTTAAGCGGGCGGCCGTTTTCGAACACCACCATACCGCCGACCTTTGCCGATTCCCCTATGTTCGAGATATCGTAGGCCTCAATATAAACAGGCGGTTTTTTTAAGCCCAGCAGTTTTCCGAGTTCATCCAGCGCCGCAACTTCCCGGCCGGTGCGGAGCACCTGTTTCGATAGCTTCTCCGTCGCATTCTGGAAAGCCATCTCCACCATTTTTTTAGAATCCCCGCGCTGTGGAACCAGGATGGACACCTTTCTTCCGAGCTTTTCGCTTAAATACTCAGCCAGCAGCGCATCCCCGTCAAACGGCTCGTCAATCAGGATGCGCGGCGGGATATCGCTGTTTTGCAGATAATACTGATTTAAAAACTCCTGCCGTACGGTTGGCAGATCGTATACATCGGGGAACACATAATCGTCCTTATCCGAAAGGCGGTAATTGCGGAATTTCAAAACCGCCACTGCGGCATGGTTCATATTCTGCGCAAACGCGATAACATCCTGTTCCTTGCTGTTAATCAGGAATACCTTCTGCGTATCGGCAATGTGCCGGATTGCGCGGATCCGGTCGCGAAGTCTTGCGGCCCGTTCAAAATCGAGAGACTCCGCCGCCGCCTCCATCTGCTTTTGCAGGCGTTCGAGCAGGGATCCGCCGCCCTTTTTGATATAGGCCAAAGCCTCGTCAAACACGGCGCGGTACTCCTCTTCGCTGATACGGCCGCGGCACACGCCCATACATTGCTTGATATGATAATTTAAGCAGGGGCGTGTTTTACGGAATTCCTGCGGGAATTTTTTGCCGCAGGTCGGCAGGCCGAATATCTTGTTCACCTCGTCCACCGTCTGCGTCACCGAATAGGAACTGGTATACGGCCCGAGATAATCCGCGCCGTCGTCTTTTATCAGCTGCTTCTGTGCCGTAATGCGCGGATACGGCCCTTTTTCCACACGGATATAGTGATAGCCCTTATCGTCTTTCAACAGGATATTGTATTTTGGGGCGTTCTGCTTAATGAGGCTGCATTCCAGAACAAGCGCCTCAAACTCGCTTCCCACCACGATATAGTCAAAATCCTCGACATTTTCTACCATGCGGCGCACTTTTTCGGTATGGCTCGGATTGTTCGGCTGGAAATATTGGCTGACACGGTTTTTGAGGTTTTTGGCCTTGCCGATATATATGATTTCCCCTTTTTTATCCTTCATGAGATAGACGCCGGGGTCATGTGTCAGATTGCGTGCCTTTTCGCTGAGCCGGTTGAGATTTGGATTCATAGCTTTTCCTCAAAATACAAGTTTAAATACCGCGTACGGCTGGCATAGCCGCAGCTTTCAAGTGTTCGGCGGCTTGCGTGGTTTTGGCAATAACAGCCGCAGATCGGGGTAAGCCCCATCTCCTTCGTTATTTCCGTCAAAAACAGGATCATGCTGCGTCCTACGCCCGTACGCCTAAAGCCCGGCGCCGTATACATCCCCACGGCGCCCCAGCTTCGGTTAAAGGGGGAACGCGCAATATGGCCGGTTCCCATAAACATCCCGTCGGGACGGCGCATGACGAAAATCCGGTTTTCCGGATTACCGATCACCGCCGGATGATAAAACCCCGTTTCCTGAAGCTCCGGAAGATCCGCTTCCTGCGCCTCATAAAACCATGCACGCGGGAATGCCGGGGGCGCCGCCTTTTGATCCGTCAGATCAAAAAAGAACGCCTGCGGCTCCACATGCCGCGCGTGGTCAAGCGCAGCCGACAAAAACGTCTCATCCCCGGTGACTACCCTTGCACCAGTGGGATGGAGGATGCCTTTTACATAGGAAAACACCTCCGCCAGACGGAAAACGGCATTATTATGCAGAAAAAACGAAGTTAGCAGGTCTTCAGGACGCTTGCGTGATACAAACCCCAGTTCTTTCCCGTCCTCTGCAATGCGGAAAAGTTCAGCCTGTAAAATCATATCATCCCAAAAGGTGTCCACCAGCCGCAGTGAGGCGGCATAGCGGCAGTATGCAGGGAGGCAGTCCTCCAGTTTCACGGGTATCAGAGACAGCATAACAGCAAAACCTTCTTTCCGATAGGACAGATACTGCCGGAACAGACGGCAGATTTACATACATGCGGGGAATACGCTTGCTGCAAGCTGTCCTGCAAGCCTTTCATAAAATGCGCGGTAAAATGCCATCCGTTCCTTCCACAGCACAGCGGCAAAACCGGTTGCAAGTTCCATCCCCGAAAGCGCGTCAAGCCGGGCCAGCATACTGTTTACCATCTTCCTTTTATCATACAGCGGCATCGTACTGTAGCCCTTACTCTCCAACGTCTCATAAATACGATAGGCGTCAAACCGGTCCAGATTGTCTGCATCCCCGACAGAGCGTGCAAAAGGCGTTTTCTCCCCTTCGAAATCCGCCTGATCGTCGACATGGATCGCAATGCCATAGCAGATTTCCGCCGTTTTCTGCGGCGCAAGCCCCAATGACGTCAAAAAAGGGCGGGCTATCTGCGCCGCACGCCGGCCATGCCCGCGCCACGCATCGCTGTCCGCAAACCCTTCGCAATAGCTCACATCGTGGAGCAGGCAGGCAATGGTCAGCGCCTCGGCATCCATTCCTTCCGCTTCTGCAATCTGCTTTCCAAGGTTCGCCACCCGCATGGTGTGCTCCAGCCGATATGCTTTTTCTGTCTCCCGACCGGCATAATATCCGCTCTCTTCAAACTTTTGCAGCAGAAACGCCTTCGTCCTCTCTACTTTCTCCGTCATCTCCGCGTCCCTTTCCGTTGTCCAAAACCATCGTCCCGCTTATCCGCAGCTGCTTTTCTGCAAAACCGTCTTTCTTTCCGTCTATACGTCATCCTAAATCAATCGCACGGGAGGCATGCGCATTTAAATCCAGCCCCGCAATATTCCCGGCTTGATATTCATAAAAAGCCTGGCTTGCGATCATAGCGGCATTGTCCCCGCAATAACACAGCGGCGGCATGTAGAGGGGAAGGCCGCGTTCGCCGCACTCCGCCTGTATCCGCGCGCGGATCCCGCTGTTTGCAGAAACACCGCCCGCCAATACAATGCAGCGGCTTCCCACCGCCTCCTGCACAAGCATCAGCCGGTCGCTTAAAATATCGCATACTGCAAGCTGGAAACTTGTGCAAAGATCCTCCCTGTTCAGCGTTTCACCTTTTTGTTTCGTCTGATTGAGCAGGTTGAGTACAGCCGTCTTCAATCCGGAAAAGCTCATATCATACGGATGGTCCTCTACAGAGGGGCGCGGCAGCTTATAAGAAGGACGCCCCTTTTGCGCGGCCCGGTCTATTTCAATTCCGCCTGGATAAGGGAATCCCATCGCACGCGCCGCTTTGTCGTAGGCCTCGCCAGCCGCATCGTCCCGGGTGCGTCCGACAACATGGAAATCCGTATAGCTTCTGACCTCTACAATATGGCTGTGCCCGCCGGAAATCACAAGGCAGAGGAAGGGCGGCTCCAAATCCGGATATGCCAGATAGTTCGCCGCGATATGACCGCGCAGATGATGCACCGGGATGAGCGGTTTCCCTGTGGAAAGCGCCAGCCCTTTGGCAAAGTTGACCCCTACTAAAAGCGCACCGATCAGCCCAGGTGCGTATGTAACCGCAACGGCATCGATTTCGGAGAGAGACACCCCCGCTCGAGCAAGCGCCTCTTCCGTTACGCCGACAATCGCCTCACAATGCCGCCGTGATGCAATTTCGGGCACTACGCCGCCGTAAAGCCGATGTTCCTCAATCTGCGTCGCAACGATATTGGACAGCACATGCCTGCCGTCTTCCACCACTGCGGCTGCCGTTTCGTCGCAGGAGGACTCTATCGCCAATATTTTCATTCCTCTGTTTCCTTTCTCATCTGATAATACTTTGTCATAAGGACAGCATCTTCTGCCGGCTTAGTATAGAAACCGCGCCTTCTCCCCACCGGACGGTAGCCGTGTTTTTCATACAGCGCAAGCGCCGCTTGGTTCGACGCCCGAACTTCCAGCGTAAAAAAGGAAAGGCTGCGCCTATCCGCCTGCCCGTCCAGGAAGTACAGCAGTGCATCCGCAATTCCCCTTCGCCTAAATTGCGGCAAAACCGCAATATTGTTGATGCTGCCTTCATCCAAGACAAAAGCAATGCTGGCATAGCCTAAAACAGCCCCTTCTTCACAGCAGACATAGATTTCCCCATGCGGGTTTTGCAGCTCGCCGCGCACGGCGGCTTCGCTCCACGGCTCAGAAAAGCACAGCCTGCCGATTTCTGCAACCGCCGCCACATGGCTTTGGTCCATTGGGCAGATCGTCACAGCTCGTCCACCGCCAGTTCCCGTTTAAAATAGTCGATCAGCTGTGAACAGCACAGACGATAGCGTGCAAGAGGCTGCCCAAAAGGATCTGAGATCTCCATCACGCGGATTTTGGCGGCAGCCTCCGGCACGGCGTCGAGAATGACGTCACAGTGCTGCTGCGTCATCACATAGATGCTGTCCGCCGCTTCAATATCTTCGCGCAGCACATGATGCGAACGGTGTCCGCTGATATCGATCCCGATTTCTGCAAGCGCTTCTACCGCATACTCACTGGGCGGCTCGCCGTCATAGCACGAAAGGCCCGCGCTTTGCACCTGTGTATCCGGAATCTTAAAATCCGCAATAATTTTACGGATAATCCCCTCCGCCATCGGGCTTCTGCACACATTTTGTGAACAAACAACTAAGATCCGGTTCATCGCCATTCTCCCTTCTGTCCTTTATCCCCCGCTGTCTACTGTTTCGCTTCGTACCAGTTCTTCCCGGTGTGTACGTCGGCGACCAGTTTTACACGCAGCTGTGCCGCATGCTCCATTTCCTCTGAAACAATCGCTGCCGCGCGCTCTGCCTCATCCTCGCGCGCCTCTACAATCAGTTCGTCGTGCACCTGCAAAACAAGCTTTGCATGAAGGCCTTCCTCCCGAATCCGGCGGTGCACACGAATCATGGCCAGCTTAATGATATCCGCCGCCGTCCCCTGCACCGGCGTATTGAGCGCGACACGTTCGGCAAACGCCCGCACGTTTTTGTTCTTGGAATAGATGTCGAGCACTTCGCGGCGGCGTCCAAACATGGTTTTGACATAGCCGTCGCGCCGCGCCGCCTCCACAATATCATGCTGATAAGCGGCAACACCGCTGTACGTTTTCAAATAGGACTGAATATACTCTTTCGCCTCATAGACCGGGACGTTGATCTGCTTTGAAAGCGAAAAGGCGCCGATACCGTATACGATACCGAAATTGATCGCTTTGGCGCGGCTGCGCAGTTCCGGCGGGACCATATCTGCGGAAAGGCCGAATACCTGCGCCGCCGTCTCAGTATGGATATCCGCTTTCTCATTAAAGGCGCGGAGCATGTTCTGATCCTCTGCAATGTGCGCAAGGATGCGCAATTCAATCTGGGAATAGTCGGCGTCCACCAAAACATATCCCTCCCGTGCGACAAAAAAGCGCCGCATCTCGCTTCCAAGCTTCGTCCTGACGGGAATGTTCTGGACGTTCGGCTCAGAGGAGCTGATCCGCCCGGTACGTGTCTCCGTCTGGTTAAAAGTGGAGTGCACACGCCCATCTTCCCCAACCACCTTTAAAAGCCCGGTCACATAAGTGGACGCAAGCTTTGAAAGCTTACGGTATTCCAGCACCGCCGGCACAATCTCATGAAGGGCGGCGATGCTTTCTAACACCTCTGCGCTGGTCGAATAGCCGGTTTTGGTCTTTTTCCCAGCAGGAAGCTTTAGCTCCTCAAACAATACTTCTCCAAGTTCCCGTGTAGAATTGATATTAAAATGCCGGCCGGCTAAACGGTAAATTTCCTCTGTCACTTCTGCAATCCCTTCGTCAAGCATCCGGCCGAATTCCTCGACTCCCGCGCGGTCGACGGCAAATCCCTCATACTCCATATCGGCAAGCACTTCGCACAAAGGAAGTTCAATCTCATTAAACAGCGTATCCATCTCCTGCGCGCAGAGCTGTTCATACAACTCGCTGCAAAGCCGCGGAAGCACAGCAAGGGCAGCCAAATCTTCCGGGCCTTCTATCGTAGCGCCTGATACATAGGAGCGTGCAAGCGCCGCCACATCGTACGTTTTCGCATCCGGCTTTAAAAGGTAAGCGGCAAGTTCCGCATCAAACAGGGTCTGTGTCTTGGCAAAGCCAAGACGTCTTGCAGCCTTGTAAAAGGGCTTTGCCCCGAAGGTAAAAAGCGCAGCGCCGGAGGAGAAGACGTCCGAAAGCGCGGTGTCTGCCTCTTCTTTCCCTATATGGACATATTGCCGACCATCCGAAAAATACACGCCGTCCGCCTTGTCTGCCAGCAGATAAAGGCGCTCTGCCTTTAAAACGGCTGGGAGTGTTCCTTCCTCAAGCGAAGTGTGCTCTGCCTCTGTTTCTGCTTCTGAAGCCTCTGTACCTTTATCGGGGTCAATCCCAAATTTCGAATAAAAGCTGTTGAGCTCCAAAGCCTGAAACAGCCTCGCCGCCTCCGTCTGATCACATTCCTTTGGGATATAGGCAGTAAGCGAGGTCTCGACCGGCGCATCCTTTACAATCGTTGCCAAACGCATGGAAAGCATCGCTTGTTCTTTTCCTTCTGATAGCTTTTTGCGTACGGACGGCGTAACCTTCCACTCCTCCTGCGGCAGCGCGTACAGCGCACCGACACTGCCATACTGCTGCAGCAGCGACTTAGCCGTTTTTTCGCCGATCCCCTTTACACCCGGAATATTGTCCGAGCTGTCGCCCATCAGCCCTTTTAAATCAACCATGCGTTCAGGCGGGAACCCGTACTCTTCCAAAAACACCTCCGGTGTATACAGCGTATTGTCTTTGGTTCGCACAAGCTCTACGGAAACGCTGTCCGTCACAAGCTGCAAACAGTCGCGGTCGCCGGAGACCACCACACATTCCCCGCCGTTTTTCTCACAAGCGGCCGCAAGCGTCCCGAGAATATCGTCGCCCTCGAAGCCCTCGCACCCTACGACTGCGTAGCCGAGCGCCGTCAGGATTTCCTTGATCAGCGGCAGCTGCATCCGCAGTTCTTCCGGCATGCCGTGCCGGTTTGCCTTGTACTCGCTGTACTGCTCATGCCGGAAGGTCGTGCGCGAAACGTCGAATGCAACCGCAACCGCATCCGGCTTATGCTCTTTTAAAAGTTTCAGGAAAATATTGAGAAAACCGAAAACCGCATTTGTAAACACGCCGTCCTTATTTGATAACAGGCGCACGCCGTAAAAAGCACGGTTTAAAATACTGTTCCCGTCAATTGCCATCAGTTTCAAGATTCCATCCTCCGCCGGTTGCCAAAGCCGTTTTTTTTCTGTAAAATAGAGATACCTGCCGCCTGTTCTGCGGCAAAAGGCATCTTGCTTTTATTTTAGCATGTTCCCCCCATAATATCAATGAAAAAAAGAGGAGAGTCCCTTTGAATCAGATACGTATCGGCAATGTCGAAATCGAACAGTCGGCTGCATTGGCGCCTATGGCGTCTGTCGCAGATTTCGCCTATCGGGAGATGTGCGCCCGCTATGGCGCGGCTTATACCGTAAGCGAAATGGTGAGCGCCAAAGCGCTTTGCTATGGCGACCAAAAATCGCTGGCATTGCTGCGCCGCTGTACATTGGACATTCCTTTTTCCATCCAGCTGTTCGGCGACGACCCCGCACATATGGCAAAGGCGGCAAAACTGCTCCTGCCGTATGCCCCGCAAATGATCGATTTAAATATGGGATGTCCCGTCCCGAAGGTGGCCGGGAACGGCAGCGGCAGCGCTTTGATGAAAGACCCATCCAGGGCATCGGCGATTACCGCCGCCGTCGCGGAAGCTGTCCCCATTCCGGTGACGGTCAAGATCCGGAAAGGCTGGGATGAAAACAGCGTCAACGCCCCGGCCTTCGCCCGCCTGATGGAACAGTCCGGCGCGGCGGCTGTCGCTGTACACGGCCGTACCAGACAGCAGATGTACCGCCCGCCGGTTGACCGGGAGATAATCCGGCTGGTTAAAGAAAACGTATCGGTGCCCGTCATCGGCAACGGCGGGATCACGGATGCTTTCTCTGCGGAAACAATGTACAACGAAACTGGATGCGATCTTGTCATGGTGGCGCAAGGCTCATACGGCCGTCCATGGATTTTCTCCGAGATCCGCTCCTATCTTAAAGACGGCACAATCCCCGCCGAGCCGACGCTTCCCGAAAAACTCGACATCATGTTAGAGCACGTCTCGCTTGCCGTTGCCGACAAAGGAGAGCACACCGCCATGATGGAAGCAAGGCGCGTTGCAGGCTGGTATCTAAAAGGGATACGCGGCGCGGCGCAGTTCCGCTTTTTATGCAGCAGCCTCTCCGCCTATGACGACTTAAAGGCGCTGGCTGAAAAGGTAAAGCAGCAGGCATCCCGGCAAGAACTTGTATAAAGCGTTCCTTTCCTATTGCATAAAAGCTGGCAGATTTTATCTGCCAGCTTTTATGCCTTTTAAAGGCAGTATGTTCTTTTTCACAGGCTGCTGCTAACGGGTTGTTTTCCTTTTTTTCACATCACAAAGCAGATACAATCCGTTTATTCCGCCCCGCCGCAAAAGGTGACGGCTGAATTGCAGCATTCGAAATCCGTGTCGATATTGTGCGAGATAAAGCGCGCCTTAAATTCCTGGTATTGCATATCGCATTCGGTGTGCCGCCCGATACATCCAGATCCTCAGGAAGCACGAATTTGATACATTTTACCAAAACGTCCCGGCAGCCGGAGTAGTTGTGCGC
Organism: uncultured Oscillospiraceae bacterium; assembly: GCA_904384225.1. Taxonomy (GTDB): domain Bacteria; phylum Bacillota; class Clostridia; order Oscillospirales; family Ruminococcaceae; genus Paludihabitans. Next base: position 19,579 of record CAJFJV010000028.1, read on the forward strand.
AGGGACGGTGATCGTCTTCATACCGCGTGGATACTCATTCCCATTGGAATCGACCTCCGTGAGGATCACAGCCAGTGCCACACGCTTTCCCGGGCATACATTTTTTACTGTTACATCAAGCTGAAGGATTCTTCCCAAGGATTCCAGATAGGTGTTCCCTGCGTCTATCACGACAGAATCCTGGCAGCCTTCCACCGACAGGTTGACTGGGATCGGACATGGCTCCGGATTTACTACAACGCCGCAGTCTACCGTCACAGTCGGGGCGGGGAACGTAACGGCGTTGCCTTCGCTGTCAGAATACGTGATGGACTGATTGACCAGCTTTTCCCCTGCGCTTTGGGAAACATGCCGGATATAAAACTCCAAAGAGGCCCCTTCATTTGCCGAGACGCCAAGCTCCTGTATTTTCCATTGCAGTGTATTTGTCCCGACAACTGCCGCCGTCCCCTTTGTAGGCGGCGTTACACCTGTAATAACAAAGTCGGAATTCACCACTTCGTCAATCACGATATTGGTAGCGCCCGGCTTTGAAATATTGGCTGCCAAATCTTTGAACAGCTCTTCTAAATCCGCATCATCCGGCGTTACCGCTACATGCGAGGCGTCCGGATCCGTTGCCCAGTCGTTGAGGACGTTTACGTCAATCCCATCCGCCCCTATCAGGCCTATGCAGTAAATAATGGCACCGGAAGCCCTTGCCGCCGCCGCCACCGGAGCCGGAGGCGGCCCTGCCGTCGTTTTCCCGTCTGTGAACATGACAATTACTTTTGCATTGGCTGAAAGCGGATCGAATAGCTGCGTTGCCTTTGCAAAGGCGTCTGCATGGTTTGTGGAGCCGCCTGCCGACAGTGCGTCAACCGCATTTTTCAGCGTCGCTACCGAGGTGATCAGCTGCGTATCCGCCACAGCGGTATCGGAAAAACTGACAATCCCAATGCGGCTGCCCGAACCGATATTTCCATCCTGCGAACTGTCGGTCGCCTCGTCAATGATATCGATAAAAGTCTTGGCGCCGATCTTCATATTCGCAAGCGGGCTTCCCGCCATGCTTCCGGAACGGTCCAGTACCAAAACAATATCCGTGGGGTTTGACGATATATCCGGCGCCGCCGAAAGAGCCAGCGTAACTTTCAGCGTCCCGTCGCAATCGATTTGATTGGTGTTGATTTGTTTGAGTTTGTAATGCCCATTTTTTCTTTCCTCCTTATTTTTTAAAGAGAGGCGTTCCTCTTTTTTATCGTATGCCGGAGGATGGAAAAGGGACACTGTACCGGCGCAGGCTGCTTTCCGGGCACAATAATTCGTGCGGCTATGCCTTTGTCTTGCCGGAGAATGGCTGTAAATGTTCGCGGCGTTTACGATTCCAATGGCACGGTTCTGAGCATTTCAATTATCGCAGCTGATTACAAAAATCAAGGGGAGAGGCCTTCCTTATAAAGCCTCTCCCGACAGTTGGGTTATTTTTAATAGGTTCCCGGCCGATCTGCCCCAATCCCCAAGGCAAAGCCTAATACAGGATCATTCCTCCAAACCGATCGCATCATCAACAGGCAGGGACAGCACGGTTCCGTGCGCAGGCGTATGCAAGCCGCACGAACGGCAAATAGCTGCCATGATTTCACTTTTATTTTTTCTGGGAACTACGATCATCACAAAATCCTGCTCATCCTGTATAGAAATGCCGAAATGCTGGACGGCCTGTTCGGAATTGCGGCGCCTGCCCCGAAGGACGGTCCCGCCTTTCGCACCGGCAGCCCTTGCCGTATCAATCACCTGATCGCTGTAGCCAGCTGCAACAGAAACCCATATCACATTATAACCAGATTTCTCGTGTATTTCAGACATATCTCTTTCGGTCCTTTCCTCGATCCGTTTTTTCAGGGCGGCGCGTGCCTCGTCGTTTAATATATGGAACAGCGGGCTTTGCAGCCCTGTTATCGGAATGGTAATCACAATTCCTCCGCCCTTTTTATGGAAAAAAAGATGCTGCCCGGTTTTTTCGAACAATTCCTTTGTTGCAAATTTGGGCAAAACCCCGACAGTCAACAGCCGCGTAGTGCCGCCAAACCCAAAGATATCCATAAGCTCGGACGGTGCGGTCCCTTGGCCCCGGCACTGGAAATAAAGCGGGATATGCAGTGCTTCAAAGATCTCTTCTAATCGTTTGCCATCCTCCACACGCGTAACAAAAAGCGCCAAACGCGGAGCAGAAAGTTTGCCTTCCTCTACAATGCTCATTCAAAATCCTCCTCAATGTCGACAATCTCATCCGGCAGTTCCTCCACAGCCTGAGGGACAGCCTTTGATTTGTGCACATAGATAAGCCCCATAATTTGAATTGCAATCAACGGCGCCATCGCAACCAGAGCAACGATGCCGAACGCATCCGTCACAACGTTGCCGCCCACCGAAAGGCAGGCGCCCATCGCCAAGGGAAGCAGGAAAGTCGACGTCATCGGGCCGCTGGCCACCCCGCCGGAGTCAAACGCAATGCCCACAAATACCGGGGGCACAAGACGGCTGAGGACAAGCGACAGCGCATACCCCGGAATGATGATCCAGTAAATGTTGATCCCCGTCAAGACCCTTACCATAGCAAGGGCAACCGCACAGGCTACGCCGATAGAAAGCGCCGTATTCATCATTTTATGGGAAATCGTACCCCCTGTGAGATCCTCCACCTGATTGTTTAACACCTGCACAGCGGGTTCCGCCTTTACGATATAATAGCCGATGATCACACCAATGGGAATCAGAATCCATTTAAATGAGCTGTCCGCCAGCCCGCTTCCAAGCAGGCTGCCTACCGGGGCAAATCCGACGTTTACGCCCGTCAGGAATAAAACCAGCCCCAATATCGTATATACAAAGCCTACAATGATCCGTAAAACCTGACGCTTATGATAATTCCGCGTAAAGATCTGGAATATCACAAACACACCGGCGACAGGCAGCATGCTGATCAGCACTTCTTCGCCGTATTGCGGCAGTGCGGAAACAAATTGATGCAGCACGTCGTAGGTAGTAGATATATTCGTGATTTCGGTTGCGGTATAGGCCGCATCAGTCGGATTATAAAAAATCCCCAGTAACAGCACCATCATGATCGGGCCGATGCTGCACAAGGCGACCAGACCAAAGCTGTCGCTTGCTCCATCCCGGTCGCTTCTGGCGGCGGAAAGGCCGACGCCCATCGCCATAATAAACGGAACCGTCATAGGCCCTGTCGTCACACCGCCGGAATCAAATGCCACCGCAGTAAAAGAGTCCGGTGAAAAAAAGGACAAAACAAACAGCAGGATATAAAACACAAAAAGCATTTTAGAAAGGCTGATATGAAATAAGATGCGCAAAACAGCGATAATCAGGAAAATACCAACGCCAACGGCGACTGTCCAAATCAAAACCTGATTGGGAATAGAGGCCACTTGGTTGGCCAAAACCTGTAGATCGGGTTCTGCAATCGTGATAATCACGCCCATAATGAAGCTAATCAAAACAATGACGATAATGCGGTTGCTTTTGATTAAACGTCCCCCGACGCCCTGCCCCAAAGGTGTCATAGCCATTTCCGCACCCAACTGGAAAAGACCCATCCCCAAAATCAATAAAAGGGCGCCCGTTAGAAAAAGGGCAATTGTACCGATTTCCATCGGCACAAGCGTGATGCTGATCAGCAATACGATAACCGTGATCGGAAGGACGCTTGCCAAAGATTCTTTGATTTTTTCTTTCAGTTTCTCGTTCACAACAGTCAAAAGCCCCCCTTTGCCAAAAAGGATACTTTACCATACCCTTTTGTCCCATACTACGTTTGATGCATAAAATTTCTCAAGAGCTTCCTTTGAATCCGAAAATACGTTTCCGCCTCCTCCGGTTCAAGCCCTTTGAGCGCATTGGCCATAAGATCCACCACCTCTTTCCTTTTTGTCTGGATCAGCCGTTTTCCCTCAGGGGTGAGGGACACCATAATCTGACGGCTGTCATTTGGATCCGCCGTACGGACAATCATCTCTTCCCGTTCCATATGGTTGAGCAAAGCGGCTACCCGCGCCGAGCTGATCGCCATTTCCCGGCTCAGCTCCTTCGGATGAACCGCGTCCTGATGGTCGGACAGGCATTGAAGGGCCAAAAAAGTCCCCTGCTCCAAAACAGATAATTTCCGGACAGCCGGTGTCAGATGCATTAGCATTCGAAGATCGACCAGCTTCTCAGCAAGCAGGCAATAGTCCATGAAAACAGCACTCCTAAATTACTAATACTATTAGTAATAGTAAGGGAAGTTTATGCATCAGAAATGAATAAAATGTATTCTTTGTGTGAAGGAAAAAATCCCCTTACCAAGGCGCGGATACCTTACCATTCTCTTAAACATAAAAATCCGGAGCACACAGGCTCCGGATCAATCAGCAAGCGCCCTTCCGATAAATCGCCGTTCTCCTTTTTCTCAATAAAAAGCGGCTGTCTGAAAGACACGGATATGCTCCGCGTTACAACAGCACCGCAATCAGCGCACCAATAGCGCCCAATACGCCGATTATACTGATAACAAAAGGAAAGCACCCGCATCCCATCGGTCTGCGCGGCGGAGGCCGTCTGTGAAAACGCGGTCCTATCGGTTCCATAGGACGGCGCCCGTACGGCCCTCCCGGTCTTGGTCCCGGCCTTGGCATAGCACACATCCCCTTTTTGTCTGCCCGATTTGAAGCATATGCAAAAGCCATATAAAATATGCCGCAAAACGTCGCGCATATTTATAAAGCGGCACTTCTGCTTTATTTTTATTATAACGCGCAAACATGGAGAAAAGATAAACAAATGCAAAATTTTCATCTGCGGAAAAGAGAAGCATAAGGTGGGGAATTCCTAATTCCATTCTAATTTCAACACATAGAGATGAGTATATCCCATGTATTCGAATAGCCCAATAACAACTTGTTCATAAGTAACATCAGTGATGAGGATAAGAAAGTCATCTTCATCCCCTTCGAAGCTGCCACTCTTCGCAACACAGGACTTACATTTTTTCTAATAGGAGAGCGAACATATTTAGGGAAAATCAGATTTAGAACAACGCCTTCATTTTTTCTGAAGTATCCATATTCTTACGAAAAGCACAGGACACATCCTAAATTTTCTTTTCAAAGTTATTGATTTTGATCTTCTCCTTTTTATTTTCTATTGTTCTAATGCGAGATTTTCTATGATTGGGTAAACAAAAAAACTGTAATCTCTGTAGGCTTGCAGCTCCTTATATACCCTAAAAATAGGCAAAATTATCCTTTTCTATGTTTTAAAGCTTACTGTTCTTTGCGACTTCCCATTTGTTAAAATATTTTTTCCCAACAACCATAAATAATGGTCGAGCTCTTTAAAATTACACTTTAGCCCATAATGCTTTTGAAAGGCTAAGATTATGCGTTTAAAACTTGGATAATCTTTTAATTCCTTGCGTTTAAAGGGATAAAAGTGATCACTGCATTGAAAATGCCACAATATCTTATCCACGTAATGGTCATAGATAGGGAATGCAAGTGGGTTGTGAAAACTGCAATATTTACTTGCAAATGAATAATGATTAATATGTACTATTTTATCTTCTCTTTTATAATCAATACCCATCAAATCCCCAATAAGGTTTACATCACCGCTTTGAAGCCGCGCATCAATATGGAGATCATGTATATGTTTTGCCATCGGATAAATCGAAGGAATATACGTATTATAAACTGTATTCAACGCGGCAACTTTCAGGATAATACCCTCTATTGACTCATTCGCAGGATAAATACATGTAAATAATTTCTTTAATGCTTCTTCCGACCTATTTAATTCCTCATCATTCTCCCATTTATATAAATATTTTTTTAATTTAGAATAAGATGGATGTGCAGATAAATTATTGTTAACCTCTAGCATATTGATCACTTCCTATGTAATTTTATCACTGATTCTCTATTCTTTTAACAATATCTTTTAAATGCTACAATACTCCTATCCTACATTCAGGAGGAAAATCATATACCTCTCGTTGTTGAGGATATAGTCAATGGTGAAGAGATGCCATGTTTTCTGACCATACCGTTTCGGCACTCCGTCTGCGTTGAGCTGATTGGCAATGGCTTGCTTGCCGCAGCCCTGCAGGTAGAGATGAAAAATCCGGCGCACAACCTGCGCCTCCGCTTCATTAATTTGAAGCTCGCCGTCTATGAGGTCGTACCCATAGGCGGCTCGGCAGCAGTTGAAATCGCCGGATTCCATTCTTTTTTGATAGCTCCACCGCATATTCTCGGATATGGTTTCCGATTCCCGCTGTGCGGCGATGCCGGGAAAGGTCATCACCAGTTCGAGGTCAATGGTGGCAGTATCGATGCCCTGCTCCTCGAAGTAGATGCTGACGCCCATTTCTTTCAGTGCTCTTGTCACCGTTAACAGTTCGGCAGTATTGCGGGCGAAGCGGGATACGGTCTTGGTGATGATGCGGTCGATCTTTCCTTTCTTACAGTCCCGAATCAGACGGTTGAAATCGTCCCGCTTGTCCATGCGCGTGCCGGTGACGCCCTCATCGGCATAAATGTCCACCAGCTCGTATTCGGGATGTTCTGCAACGTATTCTGTATAATGCTTGACCTGCGCTGCGAAAGAGTGAAGCTGATCTTCGGAATTGCTGGATACCCGTGTGTAGGGGGCTAACCGCAGGATTCGCTGTTCCTGTTTTCCGGCTGTCAGCTCGGTAATTGTTTTTCCCATGTTGATCTCCTTTCTGCGGATTTTCCGCTTTTCATATTACCGCTTTCTCTGCGGCAACACGAAGGATACCACATGAGTTCGCATACATCCAGCGAGAATGGCGAGAATTAAAGGAAAAGACATAACTTTTTTGGCGGATCATAATGTTCCGCCTGCAGTTGTGCGATATTGCGGTATTCCGTTTCTGTAATCAGCTTCATCGACAGCAGAAGGCGAAGCATATGTCATAGCCTTCCGGCCTTGGGCAGAAGACGCTCTCTGACAGTTCCGGGCGGCACATGCGGTCTACCCGGAAGGTGACCACCTTGCCGTGGCTCTTGGAGTAGCCGCACACGTAGTAGGCATCGCTGTTCCAGACCATATCGTAAGGAGAGAGGACATACACACGTCCGCCGTGCTTGTACCGCTTTTTCTTCTGTGGGGTGTATTCGATA
>CAJFJV010000029.1 GCA_904384225.1 uncultured Oscillospiraceae bacterium
GTACATTCTAACAAATTACGACTGGCTGCGTTAGAGGTACCGGGTTTCATATTCCTTTGGTGCCTTGGAGCGCAGCGGAAAGGAATGGTCATAAGCATGGACTTTTTGATTGTAACCGGTCTGTCAGGGGCAGGAAAGTCACGGGCTGTAGATACATTAGAGGATATAGGCTATTTTTGTGTAGATAACATGCCGCCAAAACTAATTTCCCGTTTTGCGGAAATTGCACTGCAATCAGGCGGAAAAATGCCGAAAGTCGCTGTCGTTTCGGATGTCCGGGGTGGAATTTTGTTTGACGACTTTCAAGCGGAGCTTGATTTAATGAAAGAATTGAGCATCCCATATAAGCTTCTGTTTCTTGATTGCAGTGATCTTGTCTTACTGCGTCGTTTTAAGGAAACACGGCGGCGTCATCCACTCATCGATAGTGCCGATGGATCTCTCGAAAAAGCAATTATTCAGGAACGGAAGTTACTGATTCCATTCCGTGCACGTGCGGATTATATTGTGAATACTTCAACTATGTCTTTGGCACAATTTAGAGAACGAATGAATTCCATGTTTTTAGAAGATCCTAAACGCTCCATGCAAATTAATACCATGTCGTTTGGATTCAAGTATGGCTCTCCTGTGGAAGCTGACCTCGTATTCGATGTACGCTGTTTACCTAATCCATTCTACATTGATTCCTTAAAACATAAAACAGGCCTCATGCCAGATGTCAGCGAATATGTGATGGCTTGGCCGCAGTCTATTGCGTTACTTAAAAAAATTACTGATTTAGTTGATTTTTTAATCCCATTATATCAAAAAGAAGGGAAAAGCCAGTTGACCGTTGCTTTTGGATGTACAGGAGGAAAGCACCGTTCTGTGACGTTTGCTGAACGGCTTTATATCCATTTGGTTGAACAAGATCTAAGCGTTTCTGTCAATCATCGAGATATCACAAAAAATTGACTTTGATTAAAGGGGGCGCCTTATGTCGTTCTCGTCAGATGTAAAAAAAGAACTTTGTGCCGTAAAACAAGGATGCAGTTTCTGTACAGGCTCAAGACTTTACAGCATGCTTTTGTTTGGAGATGCTGTAAAGGGAAATGCCATTACATTTACAACAGAGAGCAAAGCGACTGCGGATTTGTTTGCTTTAGACCTCATAGAGTTGTCAGGTGCTATACTGACAATTAAGGAGCCGGACTTGCGGGATGCATCGCAAAGGCCTGTTTATACCATTTCAGTCGACTATTCCGATGACGTTCTTAGAATCCTTTCGCAGTTTCGCCTTCCTGATAAAGTTGTTCGTCGGCGTTTTTTTCCTAATTCTTGCTGTGTCAATGTATTTTTACGTGGTGCTTATTTGGCGTGCGGCACGATGTCTAATCCTTTTAAGGAGTATCATTTAGAATTCCGAGTTCCACACAAATGGCTCGCCGAGGGTTTTGTTTCTATTCTTTTAGAATGTGGGCTATCTTACCGGATTACACAGCGGGCTGCGCAATTTATTGTTTATGCCAAAGAAAGCAATGTAATAGAGGACACGCTTACGCGTATGGGTGCGGTGCATAGTGCTATGGAGATGATGAATTTAAAAATTGAGAAGGAGCTGCGCAATAATACAAATCGCATTGTAAACTGTGAGACCGCCAATATAGAGAAGACAGTCAATGCGTCGATATCACAAATTCAAAAAATCAAAAAAATCAAAGACACGATCGGCCTTGAAGGATTGCCAACTTCTTTACAAGAAGCAGCGCTTCTTCGTTTGGCTAATCCAGATGCGACGCTGTCCGAGCTATGTATTTTATCAAATGGGACTATTAGTAAAAGCGGTATGAACCACCGGCTTGCGCGCCTTTCAAAAATAGCAGATGAACTGCCTGATATTTGATGCGATAAAAGGAGGGATATAATGCAAGATTTCGTACATTTACATCTGCATACCGAATATAGTCTGTTAGACGGTGCGTGTGTAATCGACCGCCTTGTTGAGCGGGTTAAAACGCTTGGACAAAAGGCTGTCGCGATTACGGATCATGGAAACATGTATGGCGTAATCGCCTTTTATAAAGCGTGCAAAAAAACTGGTATCAAACCGATTATTGGTTGTGAGGTTTATGTTGCGCCGAGGACGCGCTTTGATAAGGTCCATAAAGTCGACAGTAGCCCTTACCATTTAATTTTGCTTTGTAAAAATAAAACAGGTTATCAGAATCTAATTAAACTTGTTTCGCTTGGGTATATCGACGGCTTTTATAATCGTCCACGTATCGATCGGTCATTGTTAAAGCAATACCATGAAGGTTTGATCTGCCTATCAGCTTGTTTGGCGGGAGAAGTAGCGCGCGCCCTGACATCTTCTGATTATGAAAAGGCAAAGGAAACCGTTTCTTTTTATCGAGAAATCTTTGGAAGTGATTATTACCTTGAACTGCAAGACCACGGAATAGAAGATCAACGCAGAATCCTTCCTTATATAGTACGGCTATCAAAAGAGCTTTCTGTTCCTTTGGTTGCAACAAATGACTGCCATTATATCAATAAGGAAGACGCCAAGTCACAAGCCGTACTGATGTGCATTCAGACAAACACAGTCCTTGGACAAGGAAATACGCTGGAGTTTCCAACCGAAGAGTTCTATATAAAATCGAGCGATGAAATGGAAATGCTTTTCGGCCGATTTGAAAATGCACTTTCTAATACTGTCAAGATAGCGGAACAATGCAATTTTGATTTTGAATTCGGCGTGACAAAGCTACCGCGTTTTACTATTGAAGGGGTAACAGATAACACCTCGTATTTTGAAAACCTTTGCATGCGGGGATTAAAAAAGCGGTATGGCCGGAATCCGCCGTCAGAATACGAAAAACGTTTGCGCTATGAGCTTTCTGTCATTGAAAAAATGGGGTATGTTGATTATTTTTTAATTGTATGGGACTTTGTCAGATATGCCAAAGAGCACGATATTCCAGTCGGCCCGGGACGTGGTTCCGGCGCCGGAAGTATAGCAGCTTATTGTATCGGGATTACAAATATTGACCCTATGCGGTATAACTTATTGTTTGAACGTTTTTTAAATCCGGAGCGTATCAGCATGCCGGACTTTGATATTGATTTTTGTGTGGAAAAACGTCAATTGGTTATTGATTATGTAGTACGTAAATATGGCAGCGATCATGTTGCTCAGATTATTACATTTGGTACTATGGCTGCGAAAGGAGTTGTGCGCGATGTCGGACGAGCATTGGGGATGTCTTATCAGGCTGTCGATGTCATAGCCAAGGCCATTCCCGGAGGATTAAATGTCACGTTGGAAAGTGCTCTGCGTGATTCTCCCACATTCAAACGAATTTACGATACAGATTTACAGGCACATGAGTTGATTGATATGGCCAAAAAACTTGAGGGAATGCCCCGCCATGCCTCTACACATGCCGCTGGCGTTGTAATTACACGAGAGGAAACGAGCTCATATGTCCCACTTCAAAAAAATGACGAATCTATTGTAACACAATTTACCATGACTACGCTTGAAGAACTGGGACTTTTAAAAATGGATTTCCTTGGCCTGCGCAATCTAACGGTAATCGATCATTGTGAGAAAATGATCCGTCAAACAGATCCCACTTTCAGCATTTCTAATATTCCCATTGATGATAAGGCTGTATATATGATGTATTCAGAGGCAGACACACAAGGTATATTCCAATTTGAATCATCCGGCATGAAACGCGTGCTGACTCAACTCAAACCAGAATCCATAGAGGATATTATCGCGGTTATTTCTTTGTATCGCCCAGGACCGATGGAGTCGATACCGCGCTATATCGAAAATCGGCATCATCCGGAACGTATAACGTACCGGCATCCACTTCTTAAACCTATTTTACAAGTGACGTATGGATGTATTATCTATCAAGAACAAGTAATGGAAATTTGTAGAAAACTTGCTGGATATTCATATGGCCGTGCCGATCTTGTTCGCCGTGCAATGGCAAAAAAGAAAGCGGATGTCATGGCGCAGGAGCGGGAATACTTTATTTATGGCAAGAAAAAAGAAGATGGGACTGTCGAGGTTCCCGGCGCTGTAGCAAATGGTGTGGACGAGCAAACGGCAAATGCAATTTTTGATGAAATGTCTTCATTTGCCGCCTATGCATTCAACAAATCTCACGCTGCTGCTTACGCATACGTTTCATATCAGACAGCTTATTTAAAATGCCATTACAAGCTTGATTATATGGCATCGCTTCTTACAAGTGTGCTCGGCAATCCGGATAAAATCATAGAATATATTACGGAGTGCACAGAACAAGGGATCCGCGTCTTGCCGCCTGATATTAACGTCAGTTCTTTGGGGTTTGCTGTAAATGGAACGGTGTTGAACTTTGGCTTATTAGCCGTCAAGAATCTTGGCCGTGGTGTAATCCAAGAAATCATTTCCGAAAGAGAAAACGGCGGGAAGTTTCGCTCTTTGCCTGATTTTCTTTCACGTATGCAGGGGAAAGATTTGAACAAGCGAGCAGTGGAAAGCCTGATTAAAAGTGGTGCGTTCGACTGTTTTCCTACTAATCGTAAAGAAATGCTGACTTCTTACGAAGGGATTATGGATAACATCGCAGATTCTGCCCGCCGTAACGTAGCGGGACAATTGGATCTATTTGCTTTTTCCTCAGATACAACTCAGGAGTCACCGCTTGAATATATTATTCCAGCTATGCAAGACTATTCCGTTAGAGAAAAGCTGGCAATGGAACAGGAAGTAACAGGACTTTATCTGTCGGGACATCCACTTGATGACTTTCCTCCTCCGGATAATGTAGCAACAGTTCTCTCGTTAATGAATGAAAAAGCGGAATTTCATGATGGTGAAACCATTTCTCTTCTGTGTATTTTACGAAAAAAGAAAACCATGGTCACAAAAAACAAAGATATGATGGCTTTTTTACAAGTTGAAGATCGGACAGGGAGCATAGAAGCAATGGTATTCCCCAATGTCTATCGGAGATATGCCGGATTATTAAATATTGATTCTATTTTGCTTTTGCGCGGAAAACTATCAATACGCGAGGATGAGGCTGCGAAGTTAATTTGCGATGAAATTATCGATTATACAACATATCATGTTCAAACCAATACAAAAAAGGAGAAACTGTATCTGCAATTCTCCTCAAAAGAAGATCCTTATTTGCCCGAAATTATGGAGTTGATTCGAAAAAATCCCGGATCGACTTCTGTCCTTTTTTACTTCTCGGATACAAAAAAAACATTGCTTCTAAAAAATGTAGGTGTGAATTGTTCAGAAACCTTACTAAAATGTCTAAAAAACCGAATCGGAAGCCGCAATATTGTGCAAAGATGACGAAAGAGCGCTTTTTTGATTGACATTTGTTTGTATGACGGATAAAATAACAGATGAGTTTATATTGTAACAGACTTTTGTATATAGAGCGTAGGGAGGAAATTTTCATGGTTCAGAAGACGATTGGTGTATTAACAAGCGGCGGAGACGCGCCGGGAATGAATGCGGCAGTTCGTTCTGTAGTCAGAGCCGCATTGAAAAAAGGGTTCCGGGTTTTAGGCATTCAACGGGGGTATAATGGCCTGATTCATGGCGAGATGCAGGAAATGAATATGCGTTCCGTTTCAGATATTATCCATCGCGGCGGAACCATCCTTTACACAGCGAGATGTTTGGAGTTTAAAGAAGAGGCTGGTGTTTTAAAAGCTGTTCAGGTCTGTAAGGAACAGGGAATAGACGGTATTGTTGTAATTGGCGGCGATGGTTCTTTTAGAGGTGCTGCTGATCTATCTGCTCATGGCATTCCCTGTGTTGGAATCCCTGGTACAATTGATAATGATATTTCTTGCACAGATTATACAATTGGATATGATACAGCAATGAACACTGCTGTAGAAATGATTGACAAGATTCGTGATACCGCCCAGTCACATGACCGTTGCAGCGTAGTTGAAGTAATGGGACGCCGTGCTGGCCATATCGCGCTGAATACAGGTATTGCGTGTGGTGCATCTTTTATTATTGTGCCTGAGGTAGGCTATCATATTGAAGATGTTATCACAAAAATTTCTGCTGCCCGCGAACTCGGCAAACATCATTTTATTATTGTTGTTGCTGAAGGGATTGGAAAGGTAGACGAGATTTCCAAAGAAATTGAAACAAGAACGGGTATTGAGACACGCGGAACCGTTTTAGGACATGTGCAGCGCGGTGGCAACCCAAGTGTACGGGATCGTGTAGAAGCAACTCGCATGGGATATCGTGCAGTAGAGCTTTTAGAGCAGGGGATTGGAAATCGGGTAATTGGTATTAAGGGCGCTGAGATTGTTGATTATGATATTCAGGAAGCGCTGCAGATGAAAAAATCATTTGATATGGAGCTTTATCATATTGCAAATGAAATTTCTTTCTAAACTGCAATAAAATTGTTTAAGAGCAGGCGATGTTTCGCCTGCTCTTTTGTTTACGGCTTCTATTTTTCGTGGTATAATAAATATATCCTATTGCGAAAGGAATGAGAATAATACAAAGCCCATTTTTCAGCGAAACAATAGCTGAAGGCGTACAATTTCATGCGTTTCGCGACGACCGTTTTAAAACCAATCGCCTGTCTGTGCACTTAGTTGTACCACTTATGAAAGAAACGGCCTCTTTAAACGCACTACTGCCTAAGGTTTTGCGTCGAGGATGTAAAAAATATCCAAATTATATTTTATTATCCAGAAAGCTTGATAATTCGTATGGTGCTTACATCGAAGCTGGTGCACAAAAGCGTGGCGATAATCAAATTATAACCATCTCTATCACTGCTATAGATGATAAATTTGCTTTTGGGGAAGCTGTATGTCTTCCAACAGCGGAATTACTATGCGATTTGATTTTTAACCCGGTTATTGAAAAAAATGAATTAAATCCCCGCTATCTTGAAGCAGAAAAAAAGTCTCTTTGTGACGCTATCGATTCACTTTTAAACGATAAGCGAAGCTACGCACTTATGCGCGCTCTGCAAATTTTATGTAAGGATGATCCTGCCGGAATCCCTGCTTTCGGAGAGAAAGAGGAAATTATATTATGCAGCGCATCAGATTTAGTAAGGCAATATCTGGAATTAATAAGAATAGCAGATGTTCATATTATGTTTACTGGATGCGGTGATTATTTTCCTGTCTTAAAACTTTTTAACACAGTATTTTCTTTTCAGAAAAGGAGTTTAGTCCAAACAAAAAGCAAACCCTTAAAAGGGAAAGAAACGATAGCTACCGTAGAAGAGGAGATGGATCTTTTACAGGCTAAATTAGTTTTGGGATATACAGGTAATATTACGGGTTCGTCCGCTCACCTGCCTGCTATGCGCATAGCCGTTTCTATTTTGGGCGGTACCCCAATGTCTAAGCTGTTTATGAATGTGAGAGAAAAAGAAAGCCTTTGTTATTATTGTTCGGCACGTTACGATATATACAAAGGGACAATGCTTATTGACTGTGGTGTTGAGCCAGAAAATATAGAAAAGGCAATAGAATCTATTTCCAATCAAGTTTCTTTATTGCAAGAGGGTGCTTTCACAGATCAGGAAATAGAATATGCTGTCTTAAGTTTAAAGAATGCATATCAGTCTATTTATGAATCTGATGTTTCAGTGGAAAGTTTCTTTTTAAATCAGATCCTCTCTGGTAACGATTCTGGACCGGAAGAGCAAAAGGCTCTACTTTCTACAACAACAAGAGAAGATATTCTTCAGGCAGCGCAGAACCTTTCCCAACAGTTGGTATATCTTCTTAACGGTAAAAGGGGAGAGACGCATTGATAGAAAAGAATATTGTTTCATCTTCACTTTTAGGAGAATCATATTACGAGTATCGCCATATTTCGGGCCTTCGTGTAGTATTGTATCCAATGCCGCAATTTTCAAGTGTTTACGCACTATTTGGTACTCGTTACGGTTCTATCGATAATATCATAACAGATGAATATGACAACGAAGTTGAAGTACCGGAAGGAATTGCGCATTATTTAGAGCATAAGATGTTTGAAAAAGAAAACGGTGATATATCAGCACAGTTTTCTGCTATAGGGGCAGTTTCCAACGCTTATACTTCTTTTGAATGTACAAGTTATTTATTTAGTACGACAGAACAGGCTGATGAAGCTCTTAAGCTTTTAATACATCTTGTTCAAACGCCATATTTTACCGAAGAAACGGTTAAAAAAGAAAGGGGAATCATAGATCAGGAAATTCGAATGTATGAAGATGATCCCAATTGGCGTGTGTTTTTTCATATGCTCGATAATCTCTATCATTCCCATCCTGTGCGTTTAGATGTCGCCGGTACATCTTCTTCAATTGCAAAAATTACGCCGGACTTATTGTATCGCTGTTATAACACATATTATAACCCATCTAACATGGTGTTAGCTGTTGCCGGGAAAATGGATCCGAATTATCTGTCTGAAATTATAGATCAGACAGCACGGTGTGACCTAAAGCCCAAAATGCCCCGTAGAATATATATCAATGAACCGGACACGATTGTGCGAGCATTGAGTGAAGAAAAGCTTGCCGTGTCATCGACTCTTTTTCATATTGGTTTTAAAGAGAAGCCGGTTGCTGAATGCGATGAGTTTAAAACGCAGCTTTACTATATGCTTTTGAATGAATTAATTGCAGGGAAAAGCAGTGCGTTATATCAGCGGCTATATGAAGAGAAAGCAATTAACACCTCGTTTGGAACAGATGTGTTTGTGGGGCGAGGGTTCGCCGTAAATATCTTTTCTGGAGAAGCCAGCAATCCGCAATATGTTGCGCAAGAAATTCTTTCTGCAGTGGACTCCTTACAAAAGAATGGAATATTAAACAGCGACTTTTTGCGTGTGGTTAAAGCACTGTATGGACAGTCTGTAATGATGTTTGGCGATGTCGAGCAGACGGCCAATGCATTATTTGGAGCACACTTGTCTGGGCAAACACTCTTTGACACTTTTCATCTTTTGAAAAACGTAAAAAAAGAAGACTTGGAACGCCTTTTGAATACTTCGTATCGAAAAGGGAATATGACGATTTCTATAATATCGCCAT
This sequence comes from uncultured Oscillospiraceae bacterium, assembly GCA_904384225.1. Classification (GTDB taxonomy): domain Bacteria; phylum Bacillota; class Clostridia; order Oscillospirales; family Ruminococcaceae; genus Paludihabitans. The sequence continues at coordinate 9,090 of CAJFJV010000029.1, forward strand.
CAGGATCTTCTCATAATTAAGGAGGACACTATGGAAAAAATTGTTCAATTTCCCAAATTGGGGTTGGAATTTCATTTCAATAATGCGATTGATATTGGTCCTTTCCATATTACTTATTATGGATTACTTATAGCTTTAGGGCTAATTTTAGCAATGATTTATGCTTTCCGTGTATTCCGTCAAGTCGGGATAGATCCCGATAAAGCTATTGATTGTATTTTAGGCGGTATTGTCGGTGGTATTGTCGGTGCTCGTTTATATTTTGTCATTTTCAGTTGGGATAATTATGGCTTGGATTTTTCTAACTGGGGAGCTTTTTGGAATAGTTTTCTTCGTATTTTTAAAACATGGGAAGGCGGCCTTGCAATTTATGGCGGGCTAATTGGGGCACTGTTGGTTGGCGTTTTGATTGCGAAACACCGCAAAATCTGTATTCCAGCTTTGCTCGATGTGGTGGGTGTTGGTTTTCTACTTGGACAAGGAATTGGCCGTTGGGGAAATTTCTTCAATGTTGAAGCTTTTGGCAGCAATACAACTTTACCTTGGGGAATGACAAGCCCTGATATCGTGAATTATCTAACTTATAAGCAAAGCGATCTTGCCGCCATTGGAGTAAATGTAGATCCCAATATGCCGGTACATCCCTGTTTTTTATATGAATCTCTTTGGTGCTTGGTTGGTTTTATTCTTCTGGCCTTATATATGAAGCGACGCAAATTTGACGGAGAGGTTTTCTTGATGTACTTAGCTTTCTATGGGGCAGAACGTGCAGTAGTAGAAGGACTGCGCACAGACAGTTTGATGATTGGTTCTTTGCGGATATCCCAGATGCTTGCTGTAGTTTTGGTTGTCGCTTCTGTAGCTATTATTATCATCATTCGTTGCAAAATTAAAGGGAATCATGATGAGAATTATATGAAATTATTTGTTCTTACAGAGGCTGGACAAAAAATTGCAAACGGCGGGAAAAAGAAAAATTCTATTACAAAGCTTTCACAAGGACAAAAAGATATTTCGGGAGAGACAGTAACAACAAGCAGTGATACGCAAAATATTACAGAAGGACCACAGGAGGATGAGTGCAATGACAGCGAAAATCATTGATGGAAAGAGAATTTCAGCAGAGGTAAAGGCGCGTGCAGCTGAAGAGGTCAAAAAACTGAATGAAATGGGAATTTCGGTCGGACTTGCTGTGGTGATTGTGGGGAATAACCCAGCTTCCCGTATTTATGTAAACAATAAAAAGAAAGCATGTGAAACATGTGGCATAATCTCAGAGGAATATGCGCTTCCGGAAGAAACAACAGAAGATGAACTGCTCGAACTGGTTCATTCTCTTAATAACAAAAAGGAAATAAACGGCATTCTCGTTCAGCTTCCACTTCCAAAACAAATTGATGAAAAGAAAATTATAGCTGCAATTTCTCCTAAAAAAGATGTAGATGCATTTCATGCAATAAATGTCGGTAACATTATGATTGGCGATTTCGATTTTTTGCCTTGTACACCTTCTGGATGTATGGAACTTATCCAATCTACTGGTGTTTCGATTGAAGGGAAGAGGTGTGTGGTTGTCGGCCGTAGCAATATTGTAGGAAAACCGATGGCGATGCTTTTACTTCATAAGAACGGAACTGTAACAATCTGCCATTCCAAGACGAAAGAACTTGGCGAAATCTGTAGAACAGCAGATATCCTGGTTGCTGCTGTAGGTCGTCCGAAAATGATCACAGGCGATATGATTAAGCCAGGAGCGGTTGTAATTGATGTTGGAATGAACCGTCTGCCAAATGGAAAGCTTTGCGGTGATGTAGATTTTGACTCTGCAAGTCAAGTTGCAGGATATATTACTCCTGTTCCAGGCGGGGTTGGACCAATGACTATTGCAACACTAATGCAGAACACTGTTACAGCAGCTAAAATCCAGAATATGTAAAACTGGTATAAAGGCATTCAAAAAAGACTTGCTTTTTTGAGTGCCTTGTGTTATACTATCTAAGTAATTACGCACGTCTGCGTTATATGCGGCTCGGTGCTGTTATAGCCGCCGCATTCAAGCGAGACGGAGGCATTTAACCAAAAGGAGGTTACTACACATGAGCGTAGTATCAATGAAGCAACTTCTTGAAGCAGGTGTTCACTTCGGACATCAGACAAGAAGATGGAATCCCAAAATGGCACGTTACATCTTTACAGAGCGTAACGGAATTTACATTATTGATCTGCAAAAAACCGTAAAAAAACTCGAAGAGGCTTATAACTTCGTTAAAGAGACGGTCGCAGAGGGCGGCGAAATTTTGTTTGTTGGAACAAAAAAACAAGCCGGTGATTCTGTAAAAGAAGAAGCAGAGCGTTGTGGAATGCATTATGTCAATGCTCGCTGGCTGGGCGGTATGATGACGAACTTTAAAACAATTCGTCGTAGAATTGCGCGGCTGGAACAGCTTCAGAAAATGCAGGAAGATGGCACATTTGATCTTCTTCCTAAAAAAGAAGTTACAAAATTGATGCTTGAGATTGAGAAATTGGAGAAATTCCTTGGCGGCATCAAAAACATGAACAAACTCCCAGCTGCGTTGTTTATTGTAGACCCGCGGAAAGAACGAATTGCTGTTTCGGAAGCTAGAAATCTTGGTATTCCGATTGTTGCAATTGTGGACACAAACTGCGACCCAGACGAAATTGATTATGTTATTCCGGGTAACGATGATGCAATTCGTGCCGTAAAATTGATTGCTGGAACAATGGCAGATGCTGTATTAGAAGCAAGACAGGGTTCAGAAACAGCTGTATCAGAAGATGAAACTGTTTCTGAAGAAGAGACAAGTGCTGAATAAACTTGATTTATAAGAGAATTTATTTTCTAAAGAATTGCCCGGGCAGCTGCACGGGCAATTCTTTAGAAAAAGTATGATAAAAATTAAGGAGGAATTATCAATGGCTTTTACTGCTGCTGATGTTAAGAATCTGCGCGAAAGAACCGGTTGCGGTATGATGGATTGTAAGAAGGCGCTGACTGAAGCAAATGGCGATATGGAAAAAGCGATAGAATTGCTTCGCGAAAAAGGCTTAGCTGCTGCTGCTAAAAAATCCGGCAGAATCGCCGCTGAGGGATTGGTTGTCGCCGTAAAGGATGAGGCACAAAAAGTCGGTGTTGTACTTGAAGTAAATGCTGAAACTGATTTTGTTGCGAAAAATGATAAATTTGTGACTTTTGTCAACGATGTTGCTCAAACCATTATTCGTGAAAATCCCGAAAACGTTGAATCTCTGCTTAACAAAAAATGTGCAAACAGCGATTTAACTGTTGAAGAAGAGCTTAGGGATAAAATTCTGACGATTGGTGAAAATATGAAAATTCGCCGTTTCGTTAGATTAGAAGGCGATTTGGTAACATATGTACATGGCGGTGGTAAAATCGGCGTTATGGTACAGTTTACGACAGATGTTGCAGATAAAGAAGGATTCGATGCATACGCTAAAGACATTGCTATGCAGATTGCAGCGGTAGCTCCGCAATATTTGAATGAATCTGAAGTGCCGGAAGATGTTCTTGCGAAAGAAAAAGAAATTCTTACTGCACAGGCCATGAATGAAGGAAAACCTGCAAATATTGCAGAAAAAATGGTTGCAGGTAGAATTAAAAAATTCTTCAAAGAAGTCTGCCTTGTCGATCAGCAGTTTGTAAAAGATAATGACAAATCTGTTGCTCAATATACTTCTGATACTGCAAAAGCTTTGGGCGGCTCCATTGAAATTACAAAATTTGTGCGGTTTGAAAAGGGCGAAGGTCTCGAAAAAAGAGAAGACAATTTTGCTGAAGAAGTCGCAAGCATGGTGAAATAAATATATAGCATTATAATATCAAAGGATGAGTTTGAGGAAGTTTTCTTTAAACTCATCCTTTTGTTTATTTGTGAAAGCGATATTGGTAGACAAGAAGTTTTACTATAAATAAAATAGGAGAATCGATCAAATTATTTTTCATGATCTTGGATATACTGATTCTATAAATTACAGAGATGGGGAAGTAAATTTGAAAAAAACTGTGTTTTTGTATACAGAATCTGAAACTGATAGCTGTACTGCACTTTTAAAACTGTTTAAGAATTGGATACAGGATTTCACGGTTTCTACCTCTTATTCTGCAATAACAGATAAACCTGAATTATTGATTATAAGTGAGAATTTTTCATTTCCTTTAAATCAAACACTTCACGTGCCTGTTGTTGTTTCTTCTGACAATACGACAGGGTTACATCAACTTATATCATGTAAAACCCCAGTATTTACATGTGGATTTCATGAAAAGGACTGTTTAAGCTATTCCAGTTTTCTTTCAGAAACAAAAATGATCTCATTAAATCGAACCATCACTTCTTTTTCAGGTGTCAAAATTGAACCATTTGAACTTGCAGTAAATAAAAAGGCTTGTATAGCAGATCCGTTTTCTTTACTTGCCTTTATTATGACAATGCTAATCAATGATTTTTCTGTAGAAAACTTATCTGATTTTTTAGGGAAAAATTACATTTCATAAGAAAGATATTTCACCATATACTACTGTTGCAAACACACAAAAGATTAAAAAAGAGGAGTGAAATAAAATGGCAAAATCCAATAAAATTATGGTTCCTCAGGCGAAAGAAGCTATGGAACGTTTTAAGATGGAAGCTGCAAATGAAGTCGGTGTCAATTTGAAGCAAGGCTATAATGGCGACTTGACCTCGAGACAGGCTGGTTCTGTTGGTGGCCAGATGGTAAAAAAAATGATCGAGGCTTACGAGAATTCTGCAAAATAAGATCAGTTAAAAATTAGTTATAAAATTCTTCCCTTATCTATAAGAATAAGAAAAGGTCAGCAAAATGTACTGACCTTTTCTTATTCTTTTTTATCGAGTTTTGAGATTTTCATATGGGAAAGAGGAGTGCTTTGCACAGCGTGTTCCATTTGATCATTTGAAATATGGGTATAAATCTGAGTTGTCCCTAAATTCGAATGTCCGAGAATTTCTTGAAGAACCCGAATATCTACATTCCCATATTGATACATCATAGTGGCAGCTGTATGGCGCAGTTTATGTACAGAAAATCCATACCGATCTAAACCTGCTTTTTTTAATTGCTCGTCAACAATTTGTTCTACACGTCGCGCTCCAAGCCTGCGCCCATTTCGATTTAAGAATAAGGCGTTTCGATCTTGAGGATCGATTTTATGTGTGTTACGAAATGTCAAATAATTTTTCAAGGCATCCACACATGCATCATTTAAATAAATGATCCTTTCTTTATTGCCTTTCCCTAAAATTTTTATTGTATCTTCTTTAATATCTGTTAAGTCAATGCCACAGAGTTCGGATAAACGCATGCCACAATTTAAAAAGAATGTGATGATACAATAATCCCGCTCTTTATAATCCCCATCAATATGCTGTAATAAGGACAAACATTGTTCTAATGACAAATATTTGGGAAGAGATTTTTTCACAGCAGGTACTTCCAGCTCAGCCATTGGATTATGCTGGATTAGATGTGTCTTATCACAGAGATAATGGAAAAAAGATTTTAAAGAAGAGACTTTTCGTGAACGTGTTTTGGGACTATTCGAACGGTCAGACGATATATAATGGAGATATTCATAAGCATCTGATAAAGTCACTGATTTTAGTATATCGAGTGTCACGAGTTGTAAAGGAAGTTTTTCGAAGGAAATTTCATTTTCACATAAATTTTTGTGCATGATAAGGAAACGAAAGAATGTCCGAAGATCAGTATAGTACGCATCTACAGTACGAGAGGAACGTCCTTTGATAGTCAAAAGATAAAACAAATAATCCCTTAGAACCTGCGGACAATCTTTATATGACGATGAAGTAGACATTTGTTGATCATCTCCAATCCCCTCTATTTCGCTAAATTTTCATTTAGTGAAATAGGATTAATATTTCTTGCAAAATTGATGGAACTGCTCTCTCCCTATTTTTACAGCTTCTCGTACAATATGACAATCAATCTGTTTATAATCTGATTCATAAGATACTCCATTGAATTGAATATCTTTATTTTCCATACTGGTGTCATGTATTGTCGATGTCAGTGACATATGGAACTGATGGATATCTGTTTGAGATATAATCTGTGCGAGATTATTGGGGCGAATACTACCGCATGCTAAAATTTCGATCTTTGTTCCTAAACATTTATACATTTCATTTAAAGTTTGAATGCCCTCTATACAACGTTGCTTTCCACCAGAAGATAAAATACGGTCAAATCCCAGCTCTGCTACTGTCTGGGCAGCTACAATAGGATCCGGCGTTACATCGATGGCGCGATGGCATACCGCTTCCTTATGGAAGCTATGACAAATTTCAAGGATTTCTTTCATTCGTGCAGTATCGATCATACCATTCTCTTTTAAAATGCCGACTGCAATTCCATCTGCACCGGCTTGCAGTAGTGCATAGGTATCCCGCTTCATTGCTTCAAACTCAAGATGTGTATAGCAAAAGCCACCAGTGCGAGGACGAACCATTGCAATGATAGGTATTTCAATCTTTTGTTTTGCCACTTCAAGGCTGCCAATGCTTGGCGTCAGTCCCCCTGCTTCCAAACAGCTATTCAATTCAACTCTATCTGCTCCTCCATGATAAGCTTGTACTGCATCATCTACGCTGCAGCAACAAATTTCAATTTTTAGCAAAACGCATCCCTCTCTTAAATATTTTTTATCTGTCTTTTGTCAAATAACTGAAAGCCGAACAGCCAAATGACCGTTCGGCTTATAAGTATAGCAACGAACTTCAAGCTAATGCTTGTAGTAAAAGTTCTTTCATTTTAGCCGGATTGCCTTGGCCTTTGGTTGCCTTCATACATTGTCCGACCAAAAAGCCCAATGCATTGGTTTTACCATTATGGTAATCATCTACTGATTTCTGATTGTTCGCTAATACCGCCTTTACGATCTCAGCAAGTGCATTTTCATCAGAAATCTGTACAAATCCTTTTTCTTCTACAATTGATTTAGGTGTTTTTTTCGTCTCAAGCATAAAATCAAATACTTTTTTTCCTACAGCATTTGAAATTGTTCCATTTTCAATCAGAGCAATTAAGTCTGAAAGATTTTTCGCCGTAATACCGAGTTCAGAAATTGTACAGTTCTTTTCGTTCATATATTTGGAGATATCACCTAAAATCCAATTGCAAACCGATTTAGGAGTACAGTTATTTTCCTTAATCGTATGCTCAAACAATAATGCTTTCTGCATATCATCTGCAAGTAACGTTGCATCGATTTGAGATAATCCATAATCACGGATATAACGTGAAATTTTTTTGTTTGGCAATTCTGGAATAGAAGAACGGATTTCTTCAATATAGCTATCATCTAAGACAATTGTCGATAAGTCCGGTTCTGGGAAATAGCGATAATCTTGTGCATCTTCCTTGCTGCGAAGTAAAATGCTTTCCCCTTTTGTATCATCCCATTTTCGCGTTTCCTGTTCAATTGTCCCACCGGCTTCTAATACGGCAATTTGCCGTTTAGCTTCATATTCAATTGCGCGAACTGCGCCGCTGAAAGAATTGACATTCTTCATTTCGCAGCGTGTCCCGAATTCGTTGCTGCCCGATTTCATTACGGAGACATTGACATCACAACGAATGGATCCTTCCTGCATTTTACAGTCTGAAATATCAAGATATTGTAAAATAGAACGAATAGTTTCAAGATATGCCTTTGCCTCCTGAGGGCTGCGCATATCCGGTTCTGAAACAATTTCTATTAATGGTACACCGCAACGATTAAAGTCTACTAAAGAACCTGAAAAGGATTCACCATGTAACAGTTTTCCAGCATCTTCTTCTATATGGATACGTGTAACCCCAATGCGTTTTTCTTTACCATCAACTAAAATATCAACATGACCATTTTCGCACAATGGAATATCATACTGTGAGATCTGATATGCTTTTGGAAGATCCGGATAAAAATAATTTTTTCGATCTTGCTTGCTGACCTGGTTGATTTTACATCCTAATGCACAGCCCATTTTCACTGCATATTCGACAACTTTTTCATTTAATGTTGGCAGAGTTCCTGGCATGCCGGTGCAGATTGGACAACAACGAGTATTAACTTCAAAGCCAAACTCGTTTTTACAGCTGCAATATATTTTCGATTGAGTGGAAAGCTCTGCATGAATTTCAAGGCCGATAACCATCTCGTAACTCACGATATTACCTCCTTCTTTATATCCATTGGAATTTGGCATAAATTTCCGATATTTGCCTCATAGCATCCCGCTGCATCAAATAGGCGCTGCTCTTCAAATTTCGGTGCAATTAACTGCATTCCTACCGGCATTCCATTGGAGGCGGCCATTCCACACGGTACACTGATAGCAGGAAGGCCTGCGATATTAACCGTAACAGTACAGATATCATTTTGATACATTTTAAGCGGATCCCCCATCTTTTCTCCTATACGGAACGCTGTATCAGTTCCTGTCGGAGTAAGCAAAAGATCGCAGGAAGCAAATATATCGTTGAATTCCTGAAGAATCTGTTTTTGTAGTAACTTCGCACGTTTATAGTATGCATCATAATATCCGCTGCTTAATACAAAAGTCCCAAGCAGGATACGACGTTTAACTTCATCTCCAAAGCCTTGGCTTCTTGTGCGCTCATACATGTCAATAAGATTATCAAATTTTTCTGCACGATATCCATATTTTACACCGTCAAAACGAGCGAGATTTGAAGAAGCCTCAGCAGAAGAAATGATATAATAAGCGGAAAGAGCGTAATCTGTACTGGGAAGCGATACCTCTTTCAGTATGGCGCCATTTTCTTCGAACACTTTGGCTGCCTTCATTACAAGATCATGTACTTCTGTACTGATTCCAGACATAAAATATTCTTTTGGAATCCCGATTATTTTCCCTTTTATATTGTTTCCTGCATGAAAGGTCGTGGATTCATGTTTTGCAGCAACAGAAGTTGCATCATGAGGATCATAGCCATAAATAGCTTGATAGAGCATAGCTACGTCACTTACACTACGACCAATCGGCCCAATCTGATCAAGGGAGGAAGCAAACGCAACCAAACCAAAACGCGAAACGCTTCCATAAGTAGGTTTTAAGCCAATAACACCGCAATAAGAAGAAGGAAGACGGATGGAACCGCCTGTGTCAGAACCAAGTGATAAGACGGCTTCGCCTGCCGCCACAGCTGCAGCACTACCGCCGGAACTTCCGCCTGGAACATACGCGGTATTATATGGATTCCGCGTTTTTTTAAAATAAGAGGTCTCACATGAAGAACCCATTGCAAATTCATCCATGTTGAGTTTTCCAGATATAACAACACCTTGTGCCCGTAATTTTTGTATAACCGTAGCATCGTAAGGTGGTACAAAGTTATAAAGCATTTTAGACGCACAGGTTGTCAAAATATCTTTTGTACAAATATTATCTTTAACGCCGATAGGAATTCCCGCTAATGGCGCAAGCTCTTCTCCAGAAATACGACGTGCGTCAACATCTTTAGCTTGCTTGAGTGCTAAATCCTCACAAAGCGTAATATATGCTCCAATCTCTGGCTCTATACTGTGAATGCGGTCAAATACAGAGGCAGTCAATTCCTCACTACTGCATTCTTTTTTTGCAAGCATATCGGAGAGTTGGGCGGCGGTGTGTTCAAACAATTCCATGACAGTGTCTCCTTTTAATCCATTACTTTTGGTACAACGATACATCCAGCTTGAGTTTGTGGGGCATTTTGCAGAATAACATCGCGTTTGTACGAATTTTCCGGAATATCTTTCCTCAATGTCATTGGATTATTGGGATCCACCAAGCTTTCCTTACTTTCAAGTTGCGGCAGCTTTTCTACCATCTCTAAAATATCTTGCATCTGTGCAGCATATACTTTTTCCTGTTCAGCTGAAATTTGCAAATGAGCAAGTTTAGCAAGACGTTTTACATCAATTTTCATTGGAAACCTCCTATTCATTGTTTTCTATCATCTTAAGAAATTCCGCTTCACTTAAAACACGGATTCCCAAAGTATTGGCCTTTACAAGTTTGCTTCCGGCATCTTCACCGGCAAGAACATAACTTGTTTTTTTTGAGACAGAACTGCTTACTTTCCCGCCATTCTGTTCAATTAGGGCAGAAGCTTCTTTTCTCGAAAGAGTCGGCAATGTGCCGGTTAGCACAAACGTTTTTCCGGATAAGTTATCCGATCTTAACAAATGCGGTTGTGATGGATTTACTCCGCAACGGATCAGTTTTTCAAGAAGCTTTCTTGCCTCCGGCTTTTGAAAATAATCTACGACACTTTCTGCCATAGTTGCTCCAAATCCTTCAATCGCAATAATATCATTATACTCTGCATGAATGAGCTTGTCTATGGTATCATATTTTTCACACAGCAATTCAGATGCTTTTTGTCCAATATTGCGGATACCAAGACCAAAAACCAATCGAGAAAGCGGATTTTTTTTAGAACGATCTAAAGCAGCAAAAAGATTATCGGCAGATTTTTCCCCCACTCTTTCTAATTGCTGTACATCTTCTCGATCTAATGTATATAAGTCCGCTGGTGTTTGAATATGCTCATGGTCTATCAACGCTTGAACCATTGCGGGTCCGAGACCATCAATATTCATTGCATCCCGAGAAGCAAAGTGCACAATCTGACGAAATACAGCAGAAGGACACAATGGGTTTATACAGCGTAACGCTGCTTGCTCTTCTTCACGAACCACTGGTTCTCCGCAAGAAGGACAGTACTCCGGCATATGATAAGGAATGCTATCGTCTGCGTGTGATTTGGAACATATCACTTCAGGAATAATCTCTCCTGCTTTGCGCACCAAAATGCGATCGCCGATTCTGATATCTTTCTCTTTAATATAATCTTGATTATGCAAAACTGCACGGCTTACCGTCGTACCGGCAAGTACAATGGGTTCAAAAACAGCGGTCGGCGTAAGAACCCCAGTGCGGCCTACATTGATCTCAATAGAATGTAAAGTGGTTTCTTTCTCTTCAGGTGGGTACTTAAAAGCAACGGCCCATTTAGGATATTTAGAAGTTGCACCTAAAATTTCCCGGTCGGATAGATTATCTACTTTGATAACGGCACCGTCGATGTCAAAGGGATACTCATATCGCCGCTTTTCAATTTTATGAATCTCAGAGATTGCTTCTTTAATTGAATTGCATACCGGATAAGAAGGCGATACTTTAAATCCTTGCTCTCTCAAATAGTCCAGCGTTTCGCTGTGTGTTGTAAAGGAAACTCCCTCCACTTGCTGCAAATTAAAAATAAATATATCTAATTTTCTTTGTGCAGTAATCCGAGAGTTTTTTTGTCGCAGTGACCCTGCGGCAGCATTACGTGGGTTTTTAAATGGCGTTTCCTCTTTTTCAACTTGACGCCTAACCAATACAGCGAAACTGTCTCTTGGCATGTATACTTCCCCGCGCACCTCAAGATAAGAAACCGGATCACGTAATTTTAAAGGGATGGAACCAATTGTTTTTAAATTCTGTGTCACATCTTCTCCAACAAATCCATCTCCGCGTGTAGATCCCCTGACTAAGATACCATCACGGTATTCGAGAGAAACAGAAAGGCCGTCAATTTTAGGTTCAACGACATAAACCGGAGGGCATATTTCTTGAATTCGTTCATCGAATTCATAAAGCTCTTCCTCACTAAAAACATCTTGAAGGCTTCCCATTTGAACAAGATGCGTTACTTTTTCAAATGTGTTGTCTCGTTCCCCTCCTACTCGTTGTGTGGGTGAATCCGGTTGGATTAAGTCCGGATGCTGCTGCTCCAATACTTGAAGTTCACGCATTTGCATATCAAAATCATAGTCGTCAATTGTAGGAGCATCCAATACGTAATACTCGTAACTATATTGATTTAAACGATTTGTCAGTTCCTTTATCTTTCGCAACGCATCTGAATCATTCATGTGTTTTCTCCTTACTTTTTATAATGTGCTTTTTTCAGTCGGCGAATAGATCGACATAATCGATTGAGCTATGCGGATCCCATCGCAAGCAGCACTCATAATACCACCTGCATATCCTGCGCCTTCACCGCATGGATAGATCCCATGCACACCAATTGACATGTAAGAGTTCGGATCCCGCAGAATACGGATAGGAGAAGATGTCCGAGTTTCTGGCCCGGTCAAAATTCCTTCTGGAGCAGAAAAACCAGGAAGTTTTTTTTCAAAATAAAGTAAACCTGTTTGCAGCATGTTAATCGTCTCGTTGGAAAAAAGTTTTTCAAAAGAAGCTGCAGATACACCACAGGCATAGGTTGGTTCTACCGAACGAATAGAAAGTGTGTTTTGCGCATTACAAAAAGAATCCACACTAACAGCGGGTGCATGATAATTTCCTCCCCCTAACCGAAAAGCTTCTTTCTCTATTTGTTCTTGTAAATGCATTCCGGCAAAAGGAGCATGTCCAAAATCCCGTTTTCCTACAGAGACAACCAAAGCTGCATTAGCATTTTTTCCATCTCGCGCGTGCTCACTCATCCCGTTGGTAACAACGGTTTCCTTTTCAGAAGCTGACGGTACGACAAAGCCTCCCGGGCACATACAAAATGTATAAACACACTTACCATTCTCACGATACGAAAGCTGATACTCCCCTTTTGGTAAACGTGGATGTCCAGCAAGTTCTCCATATAGTCCATAATCAATCACACTTTGGAGCTGTTCAATCCGAACACCAATAGAAAAATCTTTATTTTCAATTGGAATATCTCGTTCAGCCAACATACGGAATGTATCACGAGCACTGTGCCCGAGGGCTAATATAACATGTTCTGTTTCTATCCGCTCGCCATTTGCAATAATGCCGATAACCTTATTATTGGAAGAAAGCAAAATATCTTCAAGCTTTGTATTAAAACATATTTTTCCGCCCAAACGAAGGATTTCTTTTCGCATCGAAACCAGAACATCACGAAGCTTGTCTGTACCGATATGCGGTTTTGCTGATGTCAAGATATCGGCAGGCGCACCATGTCGAACCAATTCTTGAAGGACATACGAACAGCGGCTATCAGATATGCGTGTGGTAAGCTTTCCATCAGAAAAAGTACCAGCACCGCCTTCGCCAAATTGTACATTGGATTTTGCAGAAAAAATCCCATCATGCCAGAATTGTTGAACAGTTAAGGTACGTATTTCAATTGGTTCGCCACGCTCTATCACCAAAGGGCAATATCCATTGTGTGCCAGAATGTATGCGGCAAACAGCCCAGCGGGCCCCGTCCCTACCACAACAATCGGATGCACCAGCGGAGTGCATCCGATTGTTACCTGAAGCGTTTGATTGGGTTTATATACAACAGAAGGATCATCAATCCGCTGTACAAGCCTTTCTTCGTCTCCATCCAGCTGAGCCAGAACAGAAAGGACAAATCCAGTATGCTTTCGCCGGCGAGCATCAAGAGAACGCTTGTACACATGGATACTTGAAATACGACTATCCTTTACAGACAACTTCTTTTTCGCTTTTTCAATTGCAAGTTCATCAGGGTCATCAATTCCAATCCGGATGTTTGATATGATAACAGACATAAATCACCTACTATTTTTTTACAGCTTGAACTGTTACATAATAGTCGCCAACAGCCCATACAAACTTTTCTCCCGTTGCATATATCGTAACCCGCACCCGGGAGGTTCCCTCTTCAATATTTTTAAGGTCGACTGCTGCAACCAGTTCGCTTGAAGAAAGCTTCTCAATATCATCAGCATTACCAACCATTTTAATATTATTGATTGAAGTACTCCGCAACGTGACATCATAATCTGCAGGTGTGTTTCGCAGAAGAATATTGTCTGCCTGTAAGGACATTGTACGAGAAGAGAAACCATCTGTATTAACCGATACAACAATTTCCCCAATATTATCAATATCAAGTTCTCCAGCACTTAAATCCAAATCAAAATGGAATACCGATCCAATGTCAAGTTTGCTTAAATCAATCGGCCCAACTGTGATGTTTTCACGTCTGTTAATTACATCTTTTGGTCCCGCAATTGTAACAGTATTCTGAGAAAGCGTTAAATTGAACCGTGATGTATCCAAACCGTTTGTATTAATAAAGCTGACTTCAACAGGAAAATCCTTTTGTAAATAAATCGGAACTGTTATTCCAAATTCGGTATCACTGTATGAAACATGTTCCAGCGTCAATTCATTCCCATTTTCATCATAAAGCACCAACCGTCCTCTTGCAGTCAACGTATCATCCAATACCGCACTACCGTCATAAACTACAACACATCGTGCAATTTGATCAATTTCTGCCTGTGCACCTGTAATTGTAATTTTGTTAGGGGTAGCAGTGGGGGTTTCTTTCAAATAGCCGTCTGCTGCTGTTATACCGTCCGCAACAGCTTCTACATCAAATTCTTTGCTGTTTACGCGATCAAAACTAAGTTCGACGGTTTCTGGATAAGAAACAATAGTGAAATCTGCATCATTTACATCTTTTTTTTGGACACTTAACTGTACCGTATAATCTCCGGCTACCGCAATATCAGTAAGAACAGGTGTGACGACAAAATCATCCGCAGTTAAGGTTGCGATACGATATCGTTTTCCCTCTACACGAATACTGATCGTCTGATCACCGCCTTCAATGACGCTCAACTGCTGTGCTGCCGCAGGGGTTCCTGTAAGGTCGATTGTCAACGGAACATCACGAATAACTGCCGTCTGATTTGGATCCACAGTAGTTGTGACTACAAACCATGCGAGAACCGCGATAATACAGGATAATACTTTTAAAAACTTATTATTATCCATCAGTTTAGAAAGGTTAAAAGTACGTTTCATTTCTTTTTCGCCCTCCAAAACGCAAATTTTCGGGCGACTTTTGTTGCCTTCTTTTTTTCATCCGGTTCGGGGATCAGTTTTGCCTGTAAAAAGCTTTGTAGTGTCTCCGGTGTAAAATTGCGGATGATTTGCCCGCTTTCCGTAACAGAAATGGTTCCCGTTTCTTCTGAAACTACAACTGTGATAGCATCTGAAACCTCGCTAATACCGATTGCTGCACGATGACGGGAACCGAAATTTGTCGCAATGAGTTCCTCTCGCTGCGGCTTTGGAAGGAAGCATGCCGCCGCTAAAAGCTGTCCATTGCGAATGATAACTGCACCGTCATGCAAAGGGGTATTTTTAAAAAAGATATTAAGCAATAATTCTGCACTGACAGTCGCATTCAGTATAATACCTGTGTCTATTTGTTCGCCAAGCCGTGTTTTTCGTTCAATAACAATCAAAGTACCGGTTTTATCTTTGGATAAAGTGCGGGTGGCCTTACATAGTTCTTCAATACATTGTTCCCATGTGGCCTTTTGCATAGCGGGATCATTATCGGTATTAAAAATATTTAAATCAGCCATCTTAGCACGGCCTGCCTTTTCCAATGCGCGCCGAATTTCTGGTTGAAAAAGAACGATTAACGCCAAAATACCTATTTGGAAAATATTTCGCAGCAAAAAGCCTGTGGTTTTCAGATTAAATTGAACTGCAAAAAAATAGAATACGGTTAAAAGAAGAATCCCCTTTACCAATTGGCCTGCCCTTGTCTCTCGAACCAATTTAATTAGGACATAGGTAACATACGCAATCACGGCGATATCCAGCAAATCAATAATACTGAACGTCTTGATTACGCCATATATCTGATCAAAAAAGAGCTCGAAAATCTCCACGCACGTCATCCTTCATTTTATTTTGTCTTATTTATAGTTTAACAATTTCAAGCGTGTAATTCAAGCTTTCTATTCATATTTTTAACAAGATTTCGTACACAGGATATAAACTGCCTGCACTCTTGCTGTGTTGTAAAACAAGATGGTGAAAAACGGACCAGTCCTTGTTCTGCCGTTTGATAGTGCTCATGCGCAAGCGGTGCACAATGCAATCCACCGCGCAGTGCAAACCCATGTTGATTTAAATACGCCGCTACTTCTTCAGAATGTATTCCCGCTATAGAAAAAGAAAATATGGGAACACGCGATTTCCCATGTGGGCAAATGGACACCTTAGGTATCCGGCTTAATTCTTGTTCAGTAATTCTGCAAAGTGTTTCTTCCTGCCTTAAGATGGTTTCTGCGTTTTTTTGAATAAAATCAATTCCTGCACCAAGAGCCAAAATTCCGCTTGTATTCAGTGTACCGGATTCCAGCCGGTCGGGAAGAAAATCTGGCTGTGATGCTTGTGCGGAAGCGCTGCCAGTCCCCCCTTCTATAATAGTCTGCGGCAGAGGTGCTTCGACAGATAGTAGAAGCATACCAGTCCCAGTTGGTCCATAAAGTCCTTTATGGCCGGGGACGCAAATAGCGTCTGCTTGAATATGTTGAAAATCTACAGGAATAATACCGGCTGTCTGTGCCGCATCAAGAATAAATACGACATCGTTGTCTTTGCAAAAGGATCCTATTTGCTCTACAGGAAGAATATGACCGCTGACATTAGATGCGTGTGTGCAAACCACCATTCTCGTATTCGGCCGAACCAAACGGACAAATGCACGAAAAGTTTTTTCGGGATCGTCCTCAAAAACTGGAGCAATATCAAAATCGATCAAACCGGCCTCTTTTAAACGATAAAGCGGACGATATACCGCATTGTGGTCAAGGCAGGAGCATACAACATGGCTCTCCGGTTTGAGTAACCCTTTAATAGCCATGTTCAAAGCTGTTGTACAATTGTTAGTAAAAACTACTTGCTCTGGAGTGGTTTTAAAAAGAGCAGCAGCTTTTTTCCGGACATGATAAATCTGTTCACCAGCACGTAAAGAAAAGCGATGTCCACCGCGCCCTGGGTTACCGCCGTATTGTGTCATGCCTATACTTTGTGCACGAAGAACACTAAGCGGTTTTGGAAAAGTAGTTGCCGCGTTGTCCAAATATATCATAAATACTCTCCTTATATCGAAATGATCCGGTTGATTTGCAGGCCTTCATCACGCAGAATTGTTGATGCCCTTTGTGATCCTGTATAAACCGCTATACCGTACCCGCACCCATCCTGTCTTAAATTTTCAGGTACACGCTCTACGTACGCACGGATCCCATATTTCGATAAAATATCACGGGCGCGATAGGCATGGGTAACAGAACGCAGCATTATAATTTCTTTTCTTCCATTTCGCATCCTATATTCCTCCTCGTATAATAAGTTTCAAAGTTAATAAATTAGGTATCAGCAGGCTTTGGGATGCCCGTGATACAATAGCTGTAGGACAGCAGGGTCAAGTTC
>CAJFJV010000030.1 GCA_904384225.1 uncultured Oscillospiraceae bacterium
ACCGCAGGAGCGAAAACAAAAACTTTATATGTAAATTTGAAATGCACCCATTCACGCAATTTGGGTGCATTGTATCAATTTATGGTACGCAAGCCAGTTTGGATAGCCGAGGAAAACCGTGTCATACTCGTCCAAATTTTCCACAGCCTCTAAAAGTGCCGGGCGCGCTTGTTCCCCGCGCTCCTGATTGGCGCGTGCCAAACAGGCGTCCCAGCTTGCCGGATACGGCTGGACAACCCGGATGGCAAACAGATCCCCGCCGGTCTCCTCTTGAACCCAGCCTGCCAGCTGCTGTACGTTTCCCGGGGAAACAACGCTGGGGGAAGCGACGGCGTCCATCCCGCTTTCCAAATCGGCGTTATCCGCCCATGAAAAATAGGCGACTAAAACGCGGCTTGCCGGATCCTCCTGGTCATCCGCAGCAGGGGCGGAGCTTGCAGGCTCTTCACCATCCTGCCCGTCCAGCTCAGATACCGCACCGGATAAAGAGCCGGATGGTTCCGGTGCGCCGGTATTCCCGCATCCGGAAACAGAAAAGAGAACCGCAAGCGCCAAAAAAAGAGAGAGCCATTTTTTCATTCGTTTTGCCTCCTTTTGTAAACTTAAAGTATAAATATAATGATATATACCTTTTGTTATAGGAGTCTCCCTGCTTTTTATTATAATGCGGATCCTTTTCAATGTCTAATGCCTATGTTTTATCAACTTCTATGCATTTTTTGTATAGCTAAATGAAAATGACAAAGCGGCGCCTGCACGCCAAGTTCCAGTAACGCTAACCCGTACAGCCAAAACGATATGTCCCCTATTCCGTTTTGGCGCGAAGCATATTGAGCTTTTGAATAAAAAGGGAAACCGTTGGAGAAAACAGGCGGTTCTTCTTCCATATCAGCACACTGTGGGTCGTATGTTCCGGTTCAATTGGGATAAAACGCAGACGGGGGCTGCTGTGTATGGCCAAAGCGCCGTCTAAACAGAAGGCGCAGCCAAGTCCTTCCTCGACCAAAAGCACAGCGTTTGACAGCAGCGTATAGCTCAGCGGGACAGATAAATCCTTCTCATCTTTGTTGATCCAATTTAAAATTTCCGCGCGGACCTGCTCGCGGAGCGGGAGGATCAGCGGATACTGGGCGGCCTCATCCGCCGTAATGGTTTTCCGTCCGGCAAGCGGATGATCGTCCCGCATCAGCACGCCCCAAGTCTCTTTTTGCGGAAGACGGATAAAATCGTATTTTATGGTATCCACCGGTTCCAGAAGCAGCCCTACGTCTAAAAGCCCTTTGTCCATACGGTCTTTGATATAATCGGCCATTTCGTTGTACAGATGGAACCGGACAAGCGGGTATTGAGCGGAGAATTCCTGAATGAGTTTGGCAAACACCCGGCTGCCGACCGCTTCGGTTGCACCAATCGCAATCACGCCGCTCACTTCCGTATTCCGTTGTACAAAGGTTTGCCTCAGGCGGTCTGCAAGCTCTACAATTTCCTCCGCACGCTGGCGGAAAAGGGCTCCGTCATCGGAAAGTGTCAGCCCGTTTTTCCCGCGGAACAGCAACGTGACGCCCAGCTCTTTTTCCAGCTCCATTATCTGGCGGCTTGAGGTCGGCTGCGTCACATGCAGAAGCTCTGCGGCTTTTGTAATATTCTCTTCCTGCGCTACAGCCAGAAAGTATCGAAGGGTCCGAAGTTCCATTATGGCAAAATGCGGCAAATCCAAGCAGGCGCGCAGGAATGCGCGAAAGCACAGTGCCTCCGCCGGGAAGCGCCTTTTTCCTTTGGTTTGCCGTTTCATAGAACAGGCCGCCCTTATCTTTGTTTTGCGAGAAGCGGCCTGACCGTCTCCCACACAGCATCTAAGATCCCTTGTCCGTTGTCGCTTTTCGACTGGATGGCTACAACGGCATCGTTTTCCTCATCCACAATCAAAAACTGCGCATAAGCGCCGTCGGCACGGTATGTGCCGTTGTGGCACATCCAAAACTGATAGCCATAGCCGCATCGGCTGTCCTTCGGCGCGTCCGGAAGCGTGTCGATCTGTTTCGACGTCGCCTGCCGAAGATATGCTTCGCTCACAAGCCTTTTCCCTTGATACACGCCGTGCTGTAGGCAAAGCTGCCCGAATGGAAGGAGCTCCTTCGTCCGCAGGAACAGGCCGGCGCCGCCCAAAGAGCGCCCCATTGGGCACGTCTCCCAGTAAGGCTTCGGTATTCCAAGCGGTTCAAACAGACGCGGCGTCAGAAAGTCAAGCGTCGTTTCCCCGCTTATCTCCTGCACGGCTGCGGACAAAAGATACGTGCACCCGGTATCGTAGGAAAACCGCTCCCCCGGCATCCGGTCAAACGGCATCGACAAATAATAGCGCACCCAGTCGCGGTCTTTGATCTGCCCGCGCTGGTTCGACATCATAAGCGGCTGATCCCGTCCCGGCGCCATACGTAAAAGATCCCGCACGGAAAGCGCAAGCAGAGCTGCGCACGGTTCGCTTGGCATCTGCTTTGGAAAGAAAGATACAATTTTGTCGTCAAGCGAAAGCTTCCCGTCGTCCGCCAGCATTCCCACCGCTAAAGAGGTAAAGCTTTTGGTCAGCGAATGCAGAATATGCGGCGTATCCGGTACCGTCCGGTATTCATCAAGAAGCGTACCATGCTGCATGACGGCCGCCGCATGGACGCCATATTGCTTTTCTTCCACAACAGACGAAAATGCCTGAAGAAAACGTCCCATAAAAAAAACCTCCATCCTTTTTAAATCCTGTTTTGATTGTAGCACAAAGTATTTTGAGCCGCAACCAAAACGCGCGGCCGTACGGTTTTCCCCGTTCCCTTTTCTTTTCCCGCCAAAAGAAGCGGCTGTTCGTGCTGTTTTCTGGACAGCATTCTTCCACTTTCTTCCTATCCCTCTGTTATACTGACAGTATACATCGTCTTTTGGACAGGCCGGCACTGTAAAGTAAAGATGAAAAAATAGGATCCGAAATCAGCCAATATCGCTACGCAATGAGCAGAAACTCCCGTTTGCGTTTTTTGGATAGCCTGAGTCCGGCGCACTGTGCCGGGGTAAGGTTGTTCAAGGCGGAGTGAGGGCGAACGAAGTTGTAGAAAAAGATGAACATGGAAATGAGGTTGTTGGCGGAAGCAAAAGAGGAAAATCCCTGCTTGGTTTTGTACCATGCCTTGAACTGCTTGTTAAAACACTCAATGAGGTTGTTGGTAATGTCGTCGTGGAAACTCTCCACACGGATATGCTGGACTCCATGCAGCGTTTTGACAGGCATCTGGTAGGCAAAATAGCGGTCGCTCACAATGGCCTGCGGAGTCCCCATAGGCTTCACGGCTTCCAGTATGGTAAAAGCCTGTGGGCTGTCCCTGTGGCGATCCAGATGGAAGCCGAGGACAAAGCGTGTTTCGCTGTCCAGAATGAGCCAGAGGTAGTATTTCTCGCCCTGTATCTTCACAACAGTTTCATCGGCGTGCCACTCATCAGAGTTGAAATTTAGCGCTGGAATAAGCTGTATGGCCATATTTTGAAACATTGGGGCAAAGCGGGTACACCAGTTGCTAATGGTCGTGTGAGATACCTGGATATTCATTACGGTACGCAAAATCAGAGCGATATTGCGAAACGAGTTCTTGCCCAGGTAGAACATGGTCAAGGCCATGAGGATCACATGGACCGGATAGCGCATCCGCTTAAAATCTGTCTTTCCAAAAAGTTTGGACATGGACGGAGCTGAAATAGCTGTAGGCTTTGGTACAAAAACGGAGTGCCTGCATTTCCTGTCCGTGCAGGAATAGTGGATGTAGTGTTCACGATCATGGTGCACATACATCGCTTTCCCACAAACAGGGCAGCTTGGATATTCTTTTTTCCGAGGACGCCCGGGCGATTCGCAGGGATGGTTTTCAGCCCATTGATGCCAACATTTTTCGCACTGATACTTCTGTCGTCCATGGGCATCTTTTCCATAGCGGTAAAAATCCGTTTTGTTATTGCATTTCGGGCAGCAGATTTGATACAATTTTGCCATGAGGACTCGTCTCCTTTCTGGGAGTACTTTGTGTTTGTGGTAAAACCATTGTACCAGAAGGCCTGACGGGTCCTCAACTTTCATTTAACTTTACAGTCCGGACAGGCCTGATGGGAGGAAACAACATGAAAACAAAAGCCATCCACCTTGAAAGGGAACGCATCTCACTGCTCCTGCTGCGCGCGCTGGTTTCCGGCGCCCTGCCGTTTTTGCTGGCAGCATCCCGCATGCTGGGCGCGCTTTCCCCTTTTTCCGCCGCTTTTGCCGGCGCTACGGATGCCGCAATGCTCGCCCCTGCGGCGATCGGGACCGTAGCCGGTATTTTGGTATTCCATTCCGAGCACGCCCCTTTCCGCATTGTATCCGTTTTATTGATCTGTGCGGTGCGCTTCCTGCTGCAAAAGCTTCTAAAGAAAAAAAGCCGTCCGCTGTTTAACAGCCTGATTGTGTTCGGGGCAGAAGGAATCTGCCTGACTTTTTACGCGCTGTTAAACCGCCTTTCAAACGGCTCTTTGTTCCTGCTGATCTTAGACGTTGTTTTGTCCGCCTGCTGCTGTGCCCTGTTTTCCGCCGGGCTGCGCGTGTTTCAGCCGCCCGCAGCCGCCGTCTCCTGCACGGATCCGGAACGGATCGGCATCTGCGCGCTTGCCGCCGCGGCCGTAGCGGCGTCTTCCGCCGTCACCCTGTTCCAGATCAACTTAGGCGTTATCCTCTCCTGCGTCCTGATCCTGCTGTGCGTTTCCGCATTCGGCGCGCCGGGCGGGAGCGTATGCGGCATCCTATGTGCAAGCGCGCTCTGCACCGCCTCTTCCGACCTGTTCACTTTTGCTGTAATGCTGGTACTGGCCGCCTTCTTCTCCGGCGCGTTTCACGGCGCCGGCCGCTTTGCACAGATGATCGCCTTCCTCTGCTGCGGCGTTTTCACCCTTTTCCTGCTCGGCATGCCGGCCGGTTTTTCCTATTACGTCATCGCCATGTTTTTAGGCAGCGCCGTCTATCTCCTGCTGCCGCAGCGCACCGCACGCGCGCTTCTCTCCCCGTTTAAGGCCGTCTATCTCCCGCACGGGAATGATCCATTGGCCGACCGGATCCATCTGCTTTCTGAAACCATCCGCTCCATCCGGGGCGAGCTGTCGCAGGTCACCGATAAATTCAATCAAATCGACTACAACAACATTGCTTCCGTTTATGACAGCGCCGCTTCCTCTGTCTGCAAAAGCTGCGACCACTGTCTCTCCTGCTGGGATACGCGCTATAATGAAATCATGGATGCGTTCGGCCCGCTTGACAAGACGCTGCGTCAAAACGGCATGGTTACGCCGGAAGCCCTCCCGCGCTATTTTAAAGAGAGCTGCCGCCAGCCGGAAAGCCTCTGCCACGCCATCAATATGCGGTACCGCGCATTCCTTTCCCGTGAAAACAGCCAGCGCCAGACAAAAGAATCCCAACAGCTGATGTTCGACAACCTTTATGCCATTGATGATATACTGACCGCTTTGGAGAACTCCCTGCGCGAACCGGATGAGGAAGAAGAGCCAATCTGCAGCGCCGCAGAACAGGCGCTGCGCGCCGTCGGCGAAACGTTTTCCTCCGTTGACGCGCGGCGTGTGCCAAACGGCAGCGTCCAGCTCACGGTCTGCATGGACTCCGAGCCGCTCCACACGTCCGGCGAGCTGTGCGTTTTGATTTCAGAGGAGACCGGGATTGTTTTTTCCACGCCTTCCGTTTTTTCTGCCGGCGGCTGTTTCCGCATCCTGTTCGCACAGGATGCGGCCTATCAAACGGACAGCGGCGTCCAGCAAGTCGCCCGGTCCGGCAATCATGTCTGCGGGGACAGTGTATCCGTTTTTTCGGATGCTTTCGGGCGGCACTGCTTTCTTTTAAGCGACGGCATGGGCAGCGGCGGGCGCGCCGCTATTGACAGCCTGATGACCTGTTCCATGCTAAAGCGCCTTTTATGCGCCGGCTTTTCCACCAACGCCGCTTTCCGACTTATTAACAGCGCGCTTTCCGTCAAATCGGCCGACGAATCCCTTTCCACCGTGGATCTTCTGCAAATCGACCCGTCCAACGGCCAAGCCCGCTTTTTTAAAGCAGGAGCCGCAGTCTCCCTGCTCTGCCGGAACGGGCGCATCCGTGAAATTGGGAGCGGCTCCTCGCTTCCGCTGGGCATCCTTCAAAACACCGAGCGCGCCAAGGAATCGCTTCAGCTGGCAGACGGCGACGTCATCCTCATGATGAGCGACGGGGCGTGTGCCGCCGGCATGGAACCGATCCACAGCGCGCTTTCTGCACATGCCCACCGGAGCGCCCGGGAAATCGCCTTTGCCGTATGCAGCGCAATCCGCCCGCAGGATGAAAAGAGCGATGATCTAAGTGTCGTTGCCATCAAAATACAAAAATAAGCGCCCTTCCTCTTTCCTTTGCTGCGGCACGCCGTATCCGGCGTTTACTCACGGCAAACGGGCATATATGCAAATTGGAACCGGCTTTCCCGAAGAAAGCCGGTTCCAATTTACAAAAAATAGAGGTTTAAGGGGGCTAAAGGCGTACCGTGGCACAACGGCAGGATCCCCGTTTAAAAGAGGGCGCTCCTTTTCCCGCACGCCCCGCTTGATTTATACAAGCGTCGCTTTGTGAAAGACTTTTTTGCCCTTTTTGATCACAACGCCGGCACGCAGCCGGTCGGCCGGTACCGTCATCTTTGGATCGGACACCTTTTGGTCGTCGATAGACACGCCGCCGCCCTGCACAAGCCGCCTTGCCTCTGCGTTAGAGGGGGCAAGCCCGGTTTTGACAAGCAGTGTCAAAACGCCGATCTCACCAAGGTCTAGATCATCGCTGCAAAGTTCGGTCGACGGCATGTTCACGTCGTCTGCGCCCTTGACAAACAGCGATTTTGCCGCTGTCTGCGCCTTTTTCGCCTCTTCCTCGCCGTGCACCATGCTGGTTACCTCGTAAGCCAGCCGTTCTTTGACAGGGTTTAGCTCGTGCCCTTTTAAATGCTCCATCGCTTCAATCTCTTCAACCGGTACAAAGGTAATCAGCTTCATACAGTTGATTACGTCGTCATCCGCAACGTTGCGCCAGTACTGATAGAAGTCGTATGGCGACGTCTTGTCCGGATCCAGCCATAAAGCGCCTTTTTCCGTTTTCCCCATCTTCTTGCCTTCCTTTGTGGTAAGAAGCGTAAACGTCATGCCGTAGACCTGCTCTTCCCTGACGCGGCGGACCAGCTCGACGCCCCCGATGATGTTGCTCCACTGGTCGTCCCCGCCAAGCTCCAGCTTACAGCCGTACTCGCGGTTTAAATGCAAAAAGTCGTATGACTGCATCAGCATATAGTTGAATTCCAAAAAAGTAAGCCCGCGCTCCAGCCGGCTTTTGACGCACTCGGCTGTCAGCATTTTATTGACGGAAAAATGCACGCCGACGTCGCGCAGGAATTCAATATAATTCATGTTTTTGAGCCAATCGCCATTGCGCGCGATCAAGGCCTTCCCATCTGAAAAATCGATAAAGCGGCTCATTTGTCGGCGGAAGCACTCTGCATTATGGTCGATTTCTTCTTCCGTCAGCATTTTGCGCATATCCGTCTTGCCGGTTGGGTCGCCGATCAGCGTGGTGCCTGTGCCAAGCAGCGCGATCGGGCGATGGCCTGCGTTTTGCATGTGCTTCATGACGACAAGCTGCAAAAAGTGCCCGACATGCAGGCTGTCGGCCGTGGCGTCAAATCCAATATAAAATGTCACCGGCTCCTTGTTCATCAGCTCCTCAATCTGATCCTCGTGTGTCGCCTGTGCGATCAGCCCACGCCGGCGAAGCTCTTCAAAAACGGTCATTGCTATCATCCTTTCTTATTGCGTTTCGTACAGACCACAGGGGATATAAAAAAGCCCTCTGCCTGTACAGGACAGAGGGCGAATTGACTCGCGTTACCACCTCAGTTTACCACAGCCTCACGGATGCGGCCTCTTTGTCTGCCGCCCAGCCGTTTCCCATGGGCGAGAGACCAACGCTTTAACGGGCGTGCCCGTCGGGGCTTACTCCGGAAAACACCGTTTCCTCCCCGCAGCTCAAAGAGGTATTCGCAGATCCGCCCGCTTACGCCCTTCCACCGCCCGGACGCTCTCTGAAAGCATAAGACGAACCGCTACTTGTTCTTATCACAGCCTTTAAGCTATAGTATAGCCAAACGGCATTTTTTTGTCAAGGCCGGATTTTCCGCAGCCGCCCTTTTCTGCACGGCTGGTCACGCAAAGCAAAAGAGTACGGCCAAAGCACATGCTTTGGCCGTACTCTTTGCCGCAGCTTGCGGCTTACTGGTGATAATTATACAAAAAGATAACGCCAAGCAGCAGCGTAAACCCGCCGCAGATCAAAAGATAGGCCGCTTTCGTTTTAGCGGACTTCAGGCCCGCGCTCAAAAGCCCCATTAAAGCAACGGCAATCATCATACACAAAATGTCGATCAGGCTTTTTATCTGAACCGACATCTCCAAAGCGGGCACCAGATCCGGCAAAAGGTTCGCCAAAAAGTGGCCGCCCGGCAATATCAGAAGCGGAGCGATTTGAAGAGCGTTGCCCTTTCTGTGCGCACGGAGGAATACAAACTCCATTGCAGCCAGTATCAAGAAAACCGCAAGCGATTCTACCACCATCATGTGCCGTCGCTCCCTTTCGGCGCATCCCGTTTAAAATGCGCTGCTTAAAATTTCTTTCGCCTTCGCGTTGTCATTGGTCGCGGCGTAGTACACATACGCACCTTTTGAACCAATAACAGCCGTGGTCAGTTTTTCCGTCTCTTCCGGCGTATAATCGGCCGCCGTCTCTTTAATCATGTCGCGTCTGGCCGCCATCATGTCCATCACGGAATCCGCTTTGGATGCGTCTGTCAGCTTTACGACAAAAACCTCATCCGCCGTAATGCCGCTGCCGGCCAAAATGAAGCACATATCCTCCACATCGTCCGCCGTCAGATCATAGCCGTATGCCGTAAGGTCTTCAACGCTCTGCTCCGCCATTTCAGGAAACTCAATGGCCTCCCGCAAGTCGTCCACCACATCGGCGGCCTTCGGGTTTTTTGCCTCCTCCTGTGAGCACGCAGCGGAAACCAGCAGTATAAGCCCGCACAGGAATACACTCATCCATTTTTTAACATTCTTCATACCCAAATGTCTCCTTTTGTTTAAACAATTTTATCAATATAGCCGTCAGGCTGGACTGCATGCGTCAAATAGTATTGATACATTGCCTTATGGCCATTGCTTTTCAAATGCATGCCATCACCGGCGTCATAGTCTGAAATCAAATAGCCGCTGTCATCCTTTAGCGCCTCCTGCACGTTCAGATAGTAAACGCCCTTCTCCTGTGCAAGCTGGTACAAGCGCTCGTTAAAATCGTTGAGCTTTTCCGTATTAAACGTATCTCTGATATACTCGGAATCTTGTGAAATCGGCGTAAGGGATTCCACATAGATCATGGCGTTGGGATACGTCTTTTTCAGACGGTCGAGGAACTGCCCGTAATATCCGATGTGCGCTTCGTTGGAAAGCCCCGGCACGCCGTTGGCGCCGATTAGGATATAGATTTTCCCCGGATTCGGCATTTTTTCATCAATCGCCTGGAACACCGTTTTTTTCTCCGCTCCGCTGGTCCGGTAGACCGGCGTGTCATTCACCAAATTCATAATGTTGACGTTTTGCTCCGCAATGACGTTCTGTGTTGGGAGCACGCCGTATACCCTAAGCCCAACCGAGATGGAATCGCCGATAAAGACCGCGTCGTCAAAATAGGAATCATCCGCCGGTTTTGTTTTTGCCACCAGCGTCTCCGCCTTGACGTGCTCAGTCTGCACGTTTTCCGTCTGGCTGCTCTCGCCCTTTTGAAATGCCTGCATCGTCTCCGCCGTCTCCTGGACGGGCGTGACCTCTAACGCTTCACCGAACAGCTTATCCGCCATAAAGGAGAGCTTATCTACATGCGGACGGGAAAGATCGTCTATGATAAAGAAAACAAATGCAGCCGTAAGCGCAGTCGAAAGCGCCAGGATTGCGGAAATCAAAACGGCGAAAGGCGTCCGCCCCGTCCGTTTGCGCCGCGTTACGCGGCGGTTTAACTGTGCCATAATCTGCCTCCATTCCATTTTAAGCAAAACAGGCCGTGTCTTGCATTTCCAGAAGGCACGCAAGACGCGGGCGCCTCTGCATACCTATAATATGGGCACAGATTCCTCTATTTATTATAACAGTGTGCGCACAATGTGTACATTCCTATTAAAAGCCCGCCTTTTTCCGCGCAGGGGCGGCGCTGGGCGCGCTGAAATCTGCTCACAAACTTTTGTTTATTATAACACATCTTATAAAAGCAGTTGTTACAAATTCATTACAAAGAAACGCCTGACCTGCGATTTTATAGTTCCGACGCCTTGTAGGAACGGACGAAACGGTTTAAAAAGCGGGCGACCGTCTCCGCCTCTTCCCGCTTTAAATACGGGTGCATAGGAAGGGAGAGGACATGCTCCGACAAGTACTCCGCTACCGGGAAATCGCCCTTTTGGTGGCCTAAATACGCCAAAGCCTTCTGAAGATGGAGCGGCCGCTCATAATACACCATCGTCGGCACGCCGGAAGCTTTCAGCAGTTCCTGAAGCTCGGCACGGTTTACGTAGTCGGGAAGGATAACGGTATACTGCGCCCAGACGCTCCGGCTTCCGGCCGGGATTTCCGGTTTTTTGACCTCGTCGCACAAAAGCTCGCCGTACCAGGCGGCCACACGGCCGCGCAGTCCGATCTCTTCATCAAATAAATCAAGCTTGCAGTTGAGCACGGCGGCCTGTATGGTATCCAAGCGCGCGTTCAGCCCAAGCGAATTGTTTTCATATTTTGTTTTGCCCTTGCCGTGAACCCGAAGGGAGCGCAGGCGAGCCGCCGTATCGTCCCCGTCTGTAAACACCGCGCCGCCGTCGCCGTAACAGCCAAGCGGCTTTGCGGGAAAAAAGGAAGTCGCCGCAATGTCGCCCAGCGAACAGGCACGTTTGCCTTCATACTCTGCGCCAAAGCCCTGCGCGCCGTCCTCCAAGACGGCCATGTTATGCGCCGCGGCAATTTCCCGGATGGCGCGGTAATCTGCACACAAACCGAAAAGATCCACCGGTATCACCATGCGGGGGGTCAGCTTTCCCTCCTGCTCGACCCGTTCGACCGCACGCTCCAAGGCGGCAGGGTCGATATTAAAGGTATCTGCACGGCAGTCCACCAAAACCGGGACGGCGCCCCGCTGGGCGACGACCTCCGCTGTCGAAAAAAAGGTGAAATCCGGTACAAAGACCGCATCGCCCGGCCCATAGCCGTTTAAGATCAGCGCCATAGACAAAGCGTCCGTGCCGTTTGAGCAGGTCACGCAGTGCTTGACCCCCGCATATTCGGCAAGCCGGCGCTCCAAAACATCCACATCCTTCCCAAGGATAAAGTCCTGGCGGACAAACAGCTTGGCGAGCGCCTTGTCAAGCTGCGGCTTAATCCGCTGGTATTGCAGCTCCAGATCAATGAACTTCAATTTGAATTCCCCTTTTTAAACAGGCACGCGATTGAGCGGCCGATGATTTTGATATCCGCAAGCACGCCGGCGCGCGGCAGATAGGCAAGGTTAAAGCGCATCTTGTCCGGCAGGATCTGCGTTAAATAGACCTGCTCCGGATTGTCAGAAGAGGAGAGCAGGCCGCTTTCCTCCTTGTATTTCACGCTTGCATCGCTCAGCATGCCGGGCGGCAGCAAAAGCGTCGCCATCATTTCATCGGTATACCGCTCCACATACCGGCGCACCTCCGGCCGCGTCCCGACAACCGACATTTTCCCCGACAAAACATGCAAAAGCTGTGGCATTTCATCCAAGTTTGTCTTCCGCAGCAGCGCGCCAAAGCGCGTGATCCGCCGGTCGTCCCCGGTCGTAAGCTGAACGCCCGCACGGTCCGCGCCCGCTTGCATGGTGCGGAATTTCAGGATGAAAAACGGGCGCCCGTTTTTCCCAATCCGTTCCTGCTTAAAAAAAACCGGGCCGGGGGATGTGCATTTCACCAAAAGACTGATCAGGGCAAAAACCGGCAGTGTTATCAGAAAAACGATAAGCGCCGCGGCCCATTCCAAAACCCGTTTCCAAAGCAGGGAAAGCTGCCGCTTCTGCAAAATATCCGCGTAGGCCTGCACCGCAGGATTCTGCATGCGGCGGGACAGGTCCTGCCGGCAATCCGGTATGCTCATACGGTATCCTCTCCCGCACATGCGGCGGCAAACTGCCCGGCCAGTACGCGGTAATCGTGATACTGGCGCACATAACGGCGCCCGTTTTCCCCAAGCCGCGCGCGCTCCTCTTCAGTCATTTGCAGCAGCATCCGCGCGGCAGAGGCGATTTCCTGCGGGTCTTCCGCAGCGATGCGGATGCCGCAGCCGGCCTCCGCCACCGGATTGTTGGAGGATTCCACCGCATACAAAATCGGGCGCCCGGACAGCATATAATCGTAAATCTTATTCATCCCCACGCCATAGCGGTAAAGGGGGGTGCGCTTCGCACCGATATACAGCGCATCCGCTAAACGCAGCACCCCCTGCACCCGCGGCTTTGGCACCGCGTCCAGCAGCGTGACGTTCTGTAGGTTCTCACGCTCCACCTTTTTGGCAATCTCCGCCTTGAGCGGCCCGTTCCCAATCAGGAAAAGCTGTATGCCGAACGGCATAAGCGGCGCGGCCTCCAGCAGGTCGTCAAGCGCGTTCGCTTTGGAAAAGCCGCCCAAATACATCAGGATGCATTTCCCCATTGCGCGTGCCCGCGCAACGGCGGCGGCCGTTTCTGCGGGCGCCTCTTCGTCCTTCCCGTCGGTTGCCACGCCGTTGGGCACATAATAAAACGGGACGTCCGTAAAACCCAGCTCGTGGATATGGCGGTCTGCATGCGGAAGGATGGAAATCACCCCATCCGAAAGCCGGTACGCGCTGTTTTCCGCCTTTTGCAGACTGCGGATATACGGGTTTTTCTCGCTTAGGTGATACAACTCGATCAAAGACAGCGGCCAAAGGTCATGGATTTCGTACAGCACGCGGCAGGGATTTTGGCAGCAGTCTGCAATCCGGCGCGCCTCCCGCACGTCATAGGGATAGGTGGAGGACGCAACCACCGCATCCGGCCTGTACGCCGCGGCAATCCTCGGCGCGTATTGTTTCAGCTTGCGCAGGAAAGCCGCCATATTGAGCAGGCGGCGCAGGTCATTTTTCCGATAGGCGGGCGTCTTCATCCAGACATACCGTATCCCCTCAATCCACTCCTCCGTAAAATCTGCGCAAACATCGGGGTTTTTCCGCCGAAGATGGGAATATCCGGCCGCAATGACCGTCACCGCATGCCCCTGCTTTACAAGCTCCCGCCCGAAATAGAAGGGCCTGAACTCCATGCCGTATTTGTCGCTTCCAGCATAATGGTTGATAATCAGAATATTCATTTGCCTATCCCTCCGGTTCACAGCGATAAAGCAAAAACAGCTTCTGCGCTTCCTTCTCCCAATTATATTGTGCAAGCACCGCTTTTTTTCCGGCTGCCCCCATCTCTTTGGCTGTATCCGGATGCCGTATGATATACGCAATCGCCTTCCTGATCTCTTCCGGCTGCATCGGATCGACACAGACGCCGCAGCGCGCCTCGTCGACAATACCGTTCCAATAGGGGAAGTCGGAAGCGATGACGGGGAGCTGCGCCGTCATATATTCAAACATTTTAACCGGCAGCGCGGTCAGATACTGCGGGACAGGATGCAGCGTTACCAGTCCGGCTTTTGCGCGCTGCAATACGCGGCGCACGCCCTCTCTTCCCAAGAAGCCTAAGTATTCAACATTTTCCCATCCGGCGCGGCGCTTTGCCTGCTCGTACAGCTCCTGCGACTCAAATTCCCCCGCAAGGATCAGCTTGACGTCGGTTCCGGCCACTGCCTCCAGCATTTCAAAAATCCCCCGGATCTTTGTAATGCCCCCGACGTAACAGACGCTGTTTTCGCGCTGTTTTGGCTGCTGCGGGCCGGTTTCTTCAAATTCCGAAAGCTTTGGGTAATTGCATATGAGCACCGTGTTCCGGCATACCGTGCGCAGCCGGTCGTAAATGACCGGGGCGGCGGCGGCCACGCCGTACAGTTTTTTTGCGATCCGCATCTCCCGCCGCTCAAAAACACGGGCGGCAATCCTTGCGAACCACGGCTTTAAATACGGTTTGTTGAGGATCTGGCGCGGGACGTCCTCATGCACGTCGTAAATTGCCCTGCCAAAACGCGAAAGGCGCTTCCCTGCGCCCAAAAGCTCCGGGTCGTGGAAGTGGAACCACTGCGCGCCGGTGCGCTTCGCAGCCCGATAGAAACGGCCGGAGGCCGTCAGGATGCGTCGCATCCGCTGCTTGGGCAGCAAGACCCTGACAAAGCGGATCCCGTTTTCATCCGTCCCCTCGTAATCGGGGCACAGTATCGTCACGTCGAAGCCCTTCTCCCGCAGCGCTTTTGCCTCTTTATGATAAATCCGTACATCGTCGTGCCGATGTACGCTTGTCATGATACAGACGTGTCCGTTCATCCGGCGTCTCTCCCCTTTCCTGCTTCTCCCCATGACAGCCTGCGCGTATAAAAAAAGCTGTACAGATACAGCGCCGTCTGCGCCAAGCCGAAGCAAAGCATCATCATATAGGGGCTGTGCCATACAAAATACCCGATAAAAAACGCCGCGGCGGAGGAGAGGCAGAACGCAATCTGCCATTTCATATCAAAGTTCTGGCGCCCGGCGATGTACGCCATAAAGGTAAGCGGGCTGACCACAAATTTCACATAATAAAACGGCGACATCATTACGATGAATTTTGCCGCCATGCGCCACTTTTCGCCAAAGAGCGCGTCAAATGCCGGGACGGCGCCGATCATCAGCAGTAAAAACGGGACGGCTGCCGCAACGGCAAGCGTCTTGCCCGTGGTGCGGTATACCGCGCGGCATTCCCCGTTTTGGGCATAGTCACGGGAGGCACGCTGGCGGAATACATCGCGGATTGCTTCGGAAATGACAGTAATCGGCGCGCCGAGCACCTTGTTCATCATGGTGTACTGCCCGACAACACCGCTCCCCGAAAAGGCGCCCAGAAGGAAAACCGGCAAGTGGATGGCCACATTATTGACAATCCCCGCCGGGACGGAATACTTTGGAAATTTATGATATTCCGCGGCAAGTTCCCGCAGCCGCACAGCCGAAAAGCGGATCCCGCATTTGCGGAAATCCACCGCCATATAGACGACAAGTATTGCCATGACGGCAACCTGTGCGGAAAGATAGCCTAAAATCAAGCCGTACCGGCAATCCGGCAGGATAAAGGCATAGGCAAGATTGAAAAAGACGAACAAGGCTCCCTGCAACACCCGGTTGACCGCCAGCTTTACATAACGCTTTTTCCGGTTCAGCCAATAATTGCAGGAATAGTATATGCCAAGCACGGCGAGCGTCGCCGGCAAAAAAGCGACCCATCCCGGGTCTACGCCGAAGCCAAACTGCACAAGTAAGACGCCCGCTTCCAGCAGGCAGGAAAACGCAACCGCCATCCCCGCCGAAAGCAGGGCCAAAAGATAGCCGTCATTGTCGTCCTCCGGCAGCATGACGGCCAGCTCGTACCGCCCGGTAGCCGCAATCAGCAAAATGGAATAGGCTGTGCTTAAATACTGGTACAGCCCCATCGCCGTATCGCTATAGTAATTGCCCAGCCATGCAAAAGACACCGTCTGCAAAAGCATGGAGATAACCGTGCCGACCATCAAAATGGTAGAATGGCGCGCGTACTCGTTTGTTTTCAGACGGGAAAAAAGGCCTTTCATCCAAAACGCCCCGTAAAGTCGGTGGATGCGCACGAAAAAAGCGGCAGCGCCACCGGGCGGTGTTCCGCGGCGGAAAGGTAGATGGCGAGCACCAGCTCCAAAGCGCGCCGGCCCGCCCGTGCATCGCAAAGCGGCGCACGGTTTTCCCTGACGGCGGCGATTACATCGCGGTAAAGCGGCGTATGTCCAAAGCCGTAGATATTCGGCGGCGTTTCGGAAAACGCCCGGCATATTTGGGCGGGGTCTTCCGTTTCATCCGCAAACCGCCATTCTTCAATCCGGTTGACCGATTTGCCCCCTGCCTTTACCGTGCCCTTTTCGCCGAAAAGGTAAAGCGTCTCCTCCAAATTTTTCGGATAGACATTCGTCGTACCCTCAATCACGCCGTAGCTTCCATTTGTGAACCGGACAAGCGCGAGCCCCAGATCCTCTGCCTCAATATAGTCATGCGCGAGGCGGTCGGTGTACGCCATTACTTCGGCAACGCCGTCGCCCATCATCCAGCGGAGCAAGTCGATGTTGTGGATGCATTGGTTCATCAGCGCGCCGCCGTCCTGTTCCCACGTACCGCGCCATTTGGCCTGATCGTAGTACGCCTTGTTCCGGTTCCAGCGGATATGCGCCGTACCGTGCAGCATCCGGCCGAAACGGCCGTCCTCAACTGCCTTCCTGATTTTCTGAACCGATTTGTTGAACCGGTTCTGGTGGCAGGCGCAGACCTTAAGCCCTTTTTGATCCGCCAGCGCGATGATCCGGTCCGCATCCTCCAAAGACAGCGCAATCGGCTTTTCCACGATCAGGTTGCACCCCGCCTCAAGGCAGTCAAGCGCAATCTGCGCATGCTTACCGCTCTCTGTGGCAATTGCCACAAGCTGCGGACGCTCCTTTAAAAGCATTTCACGGTAATCCGCATAACCGCGGAGCGCCGGATCTTGAAAGTGCTCTTTTAATATGCTGCGGCGCTGTGCAACCGGGTCGCATACTGCAACCGGCTCCAACTCGTCCGCATTGGCAAGGCACGCTGCCGCGTGATTGGGCGAAATCCGCCCGCAGCCGATCAGCGCATATCTCAGCCTTTCCATGTCGATATCCTTCTTTCCTTCCACCTACAAGCGGCCGGTGGATTTTCTTTGGCCCTGATTTAGGGCCAAACCTGCACCCGCCCGCAGGCGCGGGCGGGGAAGCCGCCTTTCTTTTGTGAAAAGGCGGACGCAAAGGGCCTGCTCAGCCCTGGTTTTCAAGCAGCTGCTCCGGCGGGACCGGTTTCAGCACCCGCGCCGGATTTCCTACCACAACCATGCGCGCCGCGACATCGTGTGTCACCACGCTGCCCGCGCCGACCAGGCTGTCCTCCCCTATCGTAACACCGGGCAGGATAACGGCCCCTGCGCCGATCCTACCGCCGCGGCGCACCGTAACGCCGCAGAAGGCCGCAAAGCGCGCTTGGGTCCGTCCGGCATAATTGTCGTTTGACGTCACAACACACGGGCCGATAAAGCAGTGGTCGCCTATTACCGAGTACGCCGTAATATAGGCGTTGGTCTGTATCTTCGTCCGCGCGCCCACTTGGCACCGGTTTTCTATCGTCGCGCCCTTGCCCACGATCGTAAACGCCCCGACCGACGATTCCTCGCGGATCACGGCGAAATCCGCCGCAAGGCAGCCTTCTTCGAGCACAGCGCCACGGTACACCACTGCCAACGTGCCGATCAAGGAGCCGTCCCCGACCCGTGCGGGCGGCAGCGGCTTTTGTACGGTGACTGCGCTGTTTTTCGCCTGCATCGGTAGCTTGCCCACACAGGCAAATGCATCGACGCGCACGTTCTCCCCGATCTGCGTATCCCTGCAAATCACCGCGTGATGTCCGATTACCGAGCCGGCGCCGATGGTGACGCCCGCTTCGATCACACAGGATTCGCCAAGCGCAACATTCTCAGCAAGCCTTGCCGAAGGATCAACCATCCTGTCCTTCCCCTTCCTTACCGGCGCCTTCCTGCACGGCGCGGCCTGCATCATGCGAAAAAGTCGGCACAAGCGCTTTGACGCAGGCATATACCTGTGCAAGCCCCTCGTTTGCCAGCGCATACTCCAATTTTTGTATTTTGCAGGAAAACGCCGCCGTATCGTATGCAACCGGCTTATTGATGTAAATCTTGTCGTTTGCCGTTTTGGTTGTATTCTCTTCTGCAAGGGAAATCTCTTCAAACAGCTTTTCCCCGGGCCGCAGTCCGGTAATCTTGATTTCAATATCGCGGTTTGGCTCCATCCCGTGCAGCCGGATCATGTCGCAGGCCAGATCGTATATATAAACGGGCTCGCCCATGTCTAAGACAAAGATCTCCCCTCCGGTTGCCATTGCCCCAGCCTCCAAGACCAGCTGCACAGCCTCCGGTATCGTCATAAAATAGCGCTTCATCTCCCGGTGCGTTACCGTAACGGGCCCGCCCTGGGCGATCTGCTGTTCAAAATAGGGGACGACACTGCCGTTTGAGCCTAAGACATTTCCAAAGCGCACAGCCGCAAAATCGGTCGCGGCGCCGCTGTTCATGACCTGGATCACCATTTCGGCGATCCGCTTGGATGCCCCCATGATATTGGCGGGATTGACGGCCTTGTCCGTTGAAATCAGGATAAACTTCTCTACACGGCTGACAATGGATTCATTTGCCACATTGATCGTGCCGAGGACGTTGTTTTTAATCGCCTCTTTCGGGTTGCCCTCCATCATCGGCACGTGCTTGTGCGCGGCGGCATGGAACACAATCTGCGGCCTGTACCCGTCAAAGATCTCATGCATGCGGGAACGGTCGCGCACGGAGCCCAGCAGCACTTCAAAACGCCCGCCGTATCCGGCCTCGTCAAACTCGTTTTTGATAAAAAAGAGGCCGTTTTCATTGATGTCCACGATCACCACGCGCGCCGCGCCGCATTTGAGCGCCTGACGGCAGATTTCACTGCCGATGGAACCGACCCCGCCCGTAACCAGAACGGTTTTCCCGCTTACAAACTGCTGGACCCGCTCCATATTCAGCTTTACGCTTTCACGGCGCAGCAGCTTTTCAAAATCCAGCGGTTTGATCGGCGCGCGGATGAAATCCTCGCTTGTCACGTCGTCAAGCGTTCCATAACGCTTGACGACGACGCCCATCGCACTGCACCGGCGGAATACGCCGCGGATAAAGTCGGGCTCCGCCGAAGGGATGGCGATGATGACCTCCCGTACGCTGTATTTGCGCACGATCTCTTCTAAGCGCCCGCCGCCGCCGA
Source organism: uncultured Oscillospiraceae bacterium (assembly GCA_904384225.1). Classification (GTDB taxonomy): domain Bacteria; phylum Bacillota; class Clostridia; order Oscillospirales; family Ruminococcaceae; genus Paludihabitans. The sequence goes on from CAJFJV010000030.1 coordinate 19,173, forward strand.
ACACGCTTAAGCCGCCGATCTGCTGGCCCCAAAGCTTTTCATTGTCGTCCAGATAGCCAATCAGCTTGACGGTCCGCGCATGCTTTAACCGCACGTTCTCCAAAAGATAGTTTCCCGCTTCGCCCGCGCCGTATACCAGCGTCGGCACGCGCGGGTCGCTGCTTTCGGACGGCTGGATGCGTGAGACGCCCATGCGGAACAGCCTTGGCGCCATCCGGATAAAAGACATAGACAAAAACAGCAAAATTGGTACGATGATAAGAAGCTCCGGCGGCATTTCGACCAGATCAAAATGCGCCATTACCACTGTCAGGCACGCCGTAATCACCGTAGATGCAAATTGCAGGATCAGATCCTGCAAGCCAAAATAGCGCCAATATGTACCATAGCGCCGCGTCACCAGATTCGACAGGACCACGGCAACAGAAAGCATCAAAAGGTTGCGCAGCATTTTTGTGGAATAAAAATACGGTATTGTCTGGAAAAAGCCAAACCGGAAACTGAATCCGGCAATCAGTGAAAATCCAACTGCTATGATATCACAAAGCACCAGCAGCAATACGCCTGTACGCCAAATTTTATGTTTTTTCATTGTTTTTCCCGCTTTTTCGAGTCCCTCTTTTCAGAGCGCCCGCATGTTTTCTCTCTTTTTTGCACACTGGGGCGCTTCTCTTCCCAATTCTTTAACCATTATATCCAAATATCTGTATGAAGTCAATGATTCCGTATAGTCTCCCGCGTGGATTCCGCTTTCCTCCCCGCCGCCCGCTTTTACAGCTTTCAAAGGCCGCCAGAACGCGCTTTCTCTTTAGAAAATACCGGGGCAAAAAGGCCCGCTTTACGCAAAAAAAGGCCCCAAAGGGCCTTTCTTTGCGTAAGGAGAAAACATAAAGGATCAGTCAAGCAAAACTTGTTTTATGCACGCCGTCTCCGGATGATATAAAGGGCCGTGCCTGCCGCTGCAATCGCCGCGAGCAATACGGCGGCGGCAGCCGTGGTATAATCGCCTGTGTCCGGCGCGTCCGGATTTACCTTAAAGCTTGCCTCGATCTGGGTCGTCCCCGTAACGGTCAGCGTGTATTTCCCATCCGTGAGCGATACCTCTTTGCCGTCTACCGTGACCTTATCCACCATATACCCCTCATCCGGCGTGAAGGTGAACGTCACGTCTGTTCCCTCGTAGTACTCGCCGCTGCCCGGCGTAACCGTGCCGTGCTCGCCCGCAATAACTTCGACATAGTATTTTTCTTTCGGCGTGACGTTTACCACCGCCGTATCGGATTTGGTTTCATCCGCCACAGAGGTTGCCGTAACGTAAAGCTGTTCTGCCGTCTCGTCGATGCCGATGGTAAGCGTGCCGTTCTCGTCCACTTTCGTGTCCGCGCTGTTCGCACCCTCTACCGTCCAAACAACCTCTTGGGAAACAGCCGGATCGTCGTTTGTCGGCGCCGGTGCGGGAACCGGGGCTTCTGCCGTATCCGCTTGAACGGAGGCCGCAGTGAGGGAATAACCGCCATAGTAAAAATTGTTTGTCGAATATGTCGTCCCTGTTTCTTTATCCGTCGCTGTAATGCGGATATACATCGCTGTCTCATCCGCACCTTTGGTAAACAGGCCGTTTTCATCAATAGCTGTGTCTTCAGAAACAATAACGGCCCCATACAGCCCCTCAATGCTCCAAGTAAAGCTCGACGCCGGCAGGCTCTCTCCAGTTTTCTGGTTTGTCACGGCATACTGCTGGGATGCCCCCGGTGCCGTACTTGCATTTGACGGCGATAGGCTGTAAAGCTGCACCACTGACGGATTTAGCTCATACACTGTACCGTCCTCTGCCGTAGCTGTCACTTTGACATACGGCGCTGTTTCATCCGCACCGATTGTCAACACGCCGTTTTCGATTTTCGTATCCGGTGATGAAATATCCGGATACCAGCTTCCGACCGACTCAACCTTCCATTCGAAATCTTCCGCTGGGAGTGCGGTTCCCTTATAATATACCGCAAATTCGGTCGTTGTCCCAATATAAGCATATTCGCCGTCAACTATCCTTAATACATATGCCGGATCAACCGACACATAGATACTGCCGGAAGCGCTCGGTTCCTCAACAGAAGTTGCCGTAATCAGAATCTGCCTGTAATATCCTGTCCCGCTTTCATCTTCCGCGATCGTCAACAGGCCGTTTTCGTCAATTTCTGTATCCGCAGAAGTATTGTTTGAAACGCTCCATGTGACAGCATCCGTCTCTGTGTAGTTTTTAACCGTTGCTGAGAACTGCATCTGCATTCCAGCCTGTATTGTTGTTTCGCCCGAAACGCTTGCAACGCTTACATCGTCGCCGTCAGTGCCAACGCAAGGACGCCGGAGCCAATCCGTTTCCCTGCGCCTGTACGTTTCTTCATTTCTCAACTCTCCTTTCATTCGAACCTGTGTACGTGCACATCTAAGGCATACCGCCTCTGTTTTTCTGCCCGGCACACAGGTTCTATGGCTTTATTATAGAGTTGATCTTGATTCCGCACAAGACTAAAAAGGATACATCATAGTATAAAAAGGATACTTTTTCAGAAAAAAATTTTATTTTTTCAGGCTGTTTTTTCAGTTTTCATATATCCTATCTCAAAACACAGGCAATGCGCGGCGTCTATCCCTCATGCCAGTCCCGTGCTTTCCCACACTTGTTTTTATTTAAAAAAGGGATGGCCGGATACAGATCCGGCCATCCCTCCCATCAGGAATGCGGCTATTCACCTTTGATAAAAAGACGTTTGCCAAAAAAAGCGGAAACCCATCCCTTTTTGTACCGGCTGCCGTCAAGCCTTCTGTCAAGCGGCCTTAAGCCGTTATTTTTCCATCAAAGCCTTGCCGGCATTCCACGCTTTCCCGACTTTCTCGCCGGAAACATAATATCCGTGCTGGAACTGGTCGAACTGCAAAGCCTGAAGCTTTTCCGGGTCCACTTTCCCATTTTCAGAGAGGACGCTTTCCTCTGCGGCCGTATTGACAATTTTGCCGACAATGCAGTAAAAGCTCTCTGTCTCTACTACTTCCGCCAGCTCGCATTCCATCACAACCGGAAATTCCGCAATAACCGGCGCATTCACAAAAGTGCTTTTAACCGCAGTATAGCCCGTGCGCTCAAATTTATCGCTCATTTTATTTCCGGTTGCAATGCCGAAGAAATCCGCCGCATCCATGTGCGCCCTGTCCGCTATGCTGACCGTAAACGCCTTTGTTTTGAGCAGGTTTTGCGTCGTTTTGTGCTCCTCGTCGATAAACAGCGCGATCCTGTCCGTATTGCAGATCATGCCCCACGCGGCGTTCATCACGTTGACCTTTTCTTTCTCGTCATAGGCCGCCACCATTAAGACCGGCATGGGATAGACCGCCTGCACAACACCTAAGTTTTTCTTCATATAAAAGCTCCTTTTCCCTTTGGTCTGCGCCCAAAGTTGACTTTTTTAAGCGCCTATACTATAATTATACGCATCATTTTCCACTATACAAGTACGCACATTAGGGTTATATACTATCCTGGAGGAAATCATCATGATAAAGGGCTGCATTGCAGACTGCAAATTGGAAGACGCCGGGTTTCACTATACCATGACGCTGATACAGGGAAAATATAAAATGTTTATCCTATACGCACTGGCAGAATTCGGCGTCGTCCGTTTTAACGCCTTGAAAAAATTCATAGGAGAAATTTCGTTCAAAACGCTCAGCAAAACGTTAAAGGATCTGGAATCGGACGGGCTGATCCATCGGGAAGAATATCCGCAGATCCCGCCGAAAGTGGAATACAGCTTAACCAAGCGGGGGGAATCCTTAATTCCCATTTTGGATCAGCTGTGTATCTGGGGAGAAAAACACCGCTTAGACAGCCTCCATCCGGATCCCATTGCAAAATAAAAGCGCGGCAGGAGAAAGAGCAATACAATGGCAAATCATGCGCATCTTGATTCCTATACAAAAGACGAACTGATCCAGCTGATCGAGATATATTCTAAAAACTGGCTTGCAATGGACGGGGTGTGGTTCCAGTCGATTGAGCAGAAATACGGCATGGATGAAGCGATGTACCACGACAAAGAGGCGTGGCGCAGGTTCACCGTGATTGAAGCCAGACGCATCAAAGCTTTCTTAAAGCTTGAGGAAAATGCAGGTACGGACGGCCTTGCAAAGGCGCTGCGCCTCCGCTTTTATGCAAACCTCAACAAAGATAAAATCGAGGTAGCAGGGAATACGCTTCTCTATACTTCCCTTGACTGCCGCGTCCAGACAGCGCGGAAGCGGAAGGGAATGCCCCTGCATCCCTGTAAATCGGTGGGTCTCATTGAATACGGTGCATTTGCAAAAGTAATCGACAGTCGCTTTGCCTGCGAGTGCATAAGCTGCTATCCGGATATAACAGATTCCGCTTGCTGCTGCAAATGGAAATTCACACTACAGGCTGTACCGCACGGCAGCCATCCCGACAAATGCGATGAAAAGGGCAGATGCTTTTAAAAGCATCTGCCCTTTTCCGTTTGCCCTTACCGTGTACCTCATAAAAAACCGTTCCCGCACAAACTAAATACCAAAGGCCGCCGGGCGCGTCCGCGTTCTTCGCGGCGCCTTTGGATTTTCCTTCCGGGCGGTTCCGCTAGGCATAAAGAAAAGGAAGACTGTTTTTACAGTCTTCCTTTTTTGGCTCCTCCAACTGGACTCGAACCAGTGACACCCTGATTAACAGTCAGGTGC
>CAJFJV010000031.1 GCA_904384225.1 uncultured Oscillospiraceae bacterium
AGCAAATCAGAAAAGCTATTGACAAGGGCATTGCTTGAAGCCTTTTTCCATACCACAGCGGTCTGACTTCCTGAAGGATTCAGCGGTTCTATCGTACATTCTGCTTGCTCACAGATAATGGGTTATAAAAGAGCTATATCCGGAAGCAAAAGTCAGACTTGAATATTGTCCTGAGTTTGCACCATCCATGCATATTGATATTTTAGTAATTATTGATAGCAGATGGATACCTATTGAAGTGAAATATAAAACAAAAAAATACTGTAAAACCATTGACGATGAAATATTTGTTTTAAAGGAACATAGCGCAAAAGATAAAAACTGTTATTTATATTTAAAAGATTTGCAATGCATTGAATACATAAAAGAAAATACGTCTTCCTTTGAAAAGGGATATGCCATTTTCTTAACAAATGAATGCTCTTATTTGAAAGAGCCTATTAAGCCGAGTTGTGTATACAAAGAGTTTTCTCTTGCGGACGGCGCTGTTAAATCTGGAATGATGAAATGGAGTGAAACCGCAAGTTCGGGAACAAAGAAAGGTTATGAAGAGCCAATCCATCTAAAAGGGACATATAACATTCAATGGAATACTTATAGCGAATTAGATGAGTCACGTACAGGAAAATTTTTTATTTTAGTCAATACAGTTGAATGATATTTGGGTGCGGCAAATATGTTATATATGCTATATCGTTTTCTCAATCGATGCTGTTGTTTCTTTTCATTTCATTACAATATACCGCGGTGCTGCGCTTTTTTCAAAAGCGCAAGCTGTACTTTCGCTGCTCGCTTGTAAACGCACTCGCATCGCTTCGGCTTATCAACCTTTTTCCGAATATGAGGGCGCGGATCCATCTGCTGATAAAGTTAAAAATTCTTTTCATGCTGCTCTCACAAAGCAAATAAACCGAATCTGTTGCCGAGTGGCGATGGATTCGGTTTTTCATCAAACAGCTTGATAAAATAGATCGGCTTTTCAAACGGCGGTTTTGTAAGCACCGAGACATTTTTTCTGTGAAAAGATGAATATATAACAGTACGGCGCTTATCTTCGCCGGAATACAGTCATACAAAGGACTAAAATTTTCTGTTAAAAATTCAGGCCGTTAACCGAATCCTTGCTTATTGATGGGTGATAGTAAGAGAGTTTGGAAGCAAAAAGCATTTATAAAAATAAAAAAGATTTCTTAAGAAGATGGAGCCAAAAGGAGAGGAGGTTTTCATCCTTAACAAGGTAATCAAAATAAATATAGGTCTGCCCAATAAAAAACGCAGGATATCGACTTGATATCCTGCGTTTTTGGCGCGTTATGCACTTCTTATCTTCTTCCATGCCATTTTGCTAAGAAATGATGCAATAAAATTCCTTTTCCTTCCTAAACCAGCTTTTTAAGATCGACAGCCCTGCGGTAAAACAAAATGACCGATTAAAAAATTCTGGGAAAAACCTTGTTTATCTTTGGGTATCTTCATACACGAAAATTGTATCTTTATACATTGATCGATATTCCAGTAAATTCATATCCCATATAGGACGACAGCTGTTTCCTGCGCCCTTCAAGCTGTCCCTAAGAGGTGGCGGGGAAGAGAGGGTGCGAAGAAAAAAGGGGCAATGCTATCAGCATCACGACAAAACAATTTTATCTCAGAAATATCCCGATAGGTCAAAAAAAACAGACACTTAACACTTGCTTTTCCGTGATATATGTGATATATTCTAACTATATTTATGTGATATATTATAACTATATTATTCACTTTGAAGGTTCGTTCTGTCTCATTTTGATAGACACAAAAATAACATATAGCCCAATAGTTATATTATAAATATATAAATAGGATAAATTTACACGTAGATGCTGCAATGCAAAAAGTATATGGAAGAGGATCCTGTTTACGCATGAGACAACATTTTTTAGTAGTTTCCGAAATCGTTTTGACACACACATGGGTTTTTTGCCGAAAACGGGATCCTCCGGATAAAAGTATTCAGCTGGAGATTTAATATCTCGGAACAGTACAAGGAGGAACATTTCAATGGGAACAAAAAGGAAAATTCTCAGCATCCTGATGGCGGTGTGCCTCATTGTGGGAATACTGCCGGTTTCCGCTTTGGCGCAGTCGGCTAATAGCAGCAGCAGTCAAATTGGGAACTATTATCAAGTAAACGATACAAACGGTACGCTTCCTTCCAACCCCACGCTTTCTTCCGGCCAAACGCAGCAGAGCTACGAAGACGGGAAGTAAAGGTAAATAAGACAATTAGCGGAACAGAGGAAGAAAACGTATTTGATGTCAATTTAGAGGTTGTTACGACCGAAGAATTTGACCAAATTGAGCTTACAGAAGACGCCGCTGTTGTTCTGGTCATAGATACTTCAAGCAGTATGGACAACGGTGACAGAATAGGTTCTGCCAAACGTGCGGCACAGGCTTTTATTAACAGCTTCGCAAGCTCAGATGCAAACGTCAATCGCAAAATTGCCATCGTACGGTTCAGCGGTTACAAAGGCTTTAATGTAGACGGCGCTACAACCGTTTTAAACTGGGAAGATGCAAGTGATAACACAACGCAGTCGAGCTGGTGGCAAATTGACGAAATAAGAAGTTTAAGGGCAAACGGCGGCACCAATATAGAGGCCGGATTGATCCTTGCGCAGAACCTGCCACAGACGATGCGGTAAAAGATATTGCCAATAAGAATATCATTTTATTGTCTGACGGCAAACCCACCTACGGCGTTTCTGGGAACGAGCGGAATTCGACAAGCAAGACGGTTATCTGTGGCAACAGTACGGATAACAACACAATTGGCGACGGATCAAGCACAACCCATACGATCCACACGCAGGTAGAGGAACAGGTCAATCGCATCATCCATAACGGCATTACACCGTATGCCGTGTTCGTAGGCAGCGACACGATCAACTGTCGTGAACGGGATTGCTCTTTGAATACTCAGTGGGGAACAAGCTGCTCCAAATGGCTGGCGGATATCGGCTTTACCACTTTTTCCGCAAAGGAAAGCGGTGATCTGGAGGAGATATTTGAAAACATATCACATTTGATCCAGATTCAGGCGCGTGCATGGATCCTCACAGATCCAATGGGGGATAATATTGATTTTATCCAATTTAACAGAGCGACGAATATGGAAGACGAATTCCTTGAAGAAAACGGTGTTGTCAGCTGGTATTTAAGAAAAGCAGAGCCCGTTAAAACAGTGGATGGGAATACAACGACGTATACATATACGCTTTCTTATCGGATTAGATTAGATAATTTAGCGGACGGCGTTCAGGCGGAGCAGTATTATCCAACCAACGGCGTTACATCGCTGACCTACCTGATTACCACAATAAGAGATGGTGAAGAAAGCTATAAAGACGGAACGGCTTACTTTAATATCCCCTCTGTAAAGGGATTCGAAGGCGAAGAAATAACGCTTAATAAAGTGGGATCCTTCGGCGAAGCGATGAGCGGCGTTACCTTTACGCTGACAACAGCGGACGATCCCAGTTTCAGCAAAACCTTTACAACCGATGCAAACGGTGCACTAAAACTGAGTGGCATTCCGTCCGGGCATACCTATACCTTAACTGAAACAGTACCAAACGGCTATGAAGCCGCTGATCCGATTACGGTAACAGTGGCATGGGGAAAAACCGCTGTTTCGGGCGTCAGCAACAATACAATAGTAAACCAGTCTAAGACAACGTCCATCACGGTAACCAAGGCATGGGATGACGGCGACGATCAGGATGGCATCCGTCCGGGGAGCGTAGAGGTACAGCTGTATGCAGACGGCACAGCGTGCGGTGACCCGGTTACTGTTACAGCGTCTGATAACTGGCAATACACATGGACGAACCTGCCGGAATACAAAGCAGGAAAACCTATTGTCTATACAGTAAAGGAAGTCAGTGTACCGACAGGTTATACCTCTCAGGTAAATGGCTTTACCATTACCAATACGCACGTTCCGGAAACAACGTCCGTCACGGTAACCAAGGCATGGGATGACGGCGACGATCAGGACGGTCTCCGTCCGGATTATGTGACAGTACAGCTGTATGCAGATGGTACAGCGCACGGTGACCCGGTTGAAGTGAAAGCGGCAGACGGCTGGACGTATACATGGACAAACCTGCCGAAGAACGAAAAAGGCGAAGCTATCGTCTATACGGTAGAGGAAGTCAATGTGCCAACGGGTTACACGTCTGACAAAGACGGCTTTACCATTACCAACAGCCATACACCGGCAACAACAGAGCTTACTATAACCAAAGAGTGGGTTGACGGCAACGATCAAGACGGCATCCGTCCGGAGAGTGTACAGGTACAGCTGTATGCAGACGGCACAGCGTACGGCGACCCGATTACTGTTACAGCGGCAGACGGCTGGAGGTATACAGTCCAAAACCTTCCGAAGTATAAGGATGGGGTAGAGATCCAGTATACGATAAACGAAGTCAATGTCCCCGATGGATATCAATCGAGCGTAGATGGTACGACCATCACAAATACCCATGAAACGAAGACCGTTGATATTACCGTAACCAAAGCTTGGGAGGACGGCGGCGATCAGGATGGCATCCGTCCGGAGAGCGTAGAGGTACAGCTGTATGCAGACGGCGAAGCATATGGAGATCCGGTTACTGTTACAGAGGCTAATAACTGGCAGTACACATGGGAGGATCTTCCGGAATACAAAGATGGGAAAGCTGTTGTCTATACGGTAAAGGAAACTACCGAGATTAACGGCTATACGTCCAATGTAGATGGCTTTACCATTACCAATACGCACGTTCCGGAGACAACGTCCGTCACGGTAACCAAGGTATGGGAGGACGGCGACAATCAGGACGGCCTCCGCCCGGAGAGCGTAGAGGTACAGCTGTATGCAAACGGTGAAGCGTATGGTGACCCGGTTGAGGTTACAGCGGATAATGGCTGGCAGTACACATGGACGAATCTGCCTGAGAATGCAAATGGCGAGGCTATCGTCTATACGGTAGCGGAGATCAATGTCCCAGAAGGCTATGAGGCTCAAGTAGACGGTCTTACCATCACCAACACCCATACACCGGGAACAACAGAATTTACTGTGACGAAGGAATGGGTTGATGGTAACGATCAGGATGGAAGCCGTCCGGATCATGTGACGGTACAGTTATATGCCGGAGAAAAAGCGGTTGGAAGTCCTGTAGAGATTACCGCAGAGATGGATTGGACCTACACGTGGACAGATCTGGATGTCAATGCGGCCGGCCAGAAAATAGAGTATACGGTTAAGGAATTGAATGTTCCAGAAGGATACGAAGTAAGCTATGCACCAGCGGAATCTGGCAATGCAGATTATATCGTAACCAATACACATATTCCAACCATCAGCATTCCAATCACCAAGACGGTTGAACAGAAAGGCTCAGAGGCTCCTGCAAAAGAAATCTTTGAGTTTATTATCTCGGAACTCAATTCCGATGCTGAATACACCATTGAAAACGCATCCATTGAGACGGACGGCGCAGGAACGTATACCGGAACCCTTACGATAACAGTCCCGGATGCGGAAGCTTTTGCGAAATTGAGTGAAGGTTTTACCGTAACCGAGAAAAACAGTGGGGAAGAAAACTGGTCCTATGATACGACCGAATGGTTTGTTTGGATGACAATGAATGAGGATGGAAGTATCAGCATCCATACCGCAAATCTGACGGCAGGTGAAAAACCTTGGGATAATGCTGCATCAGCATCCTCCGCTTTGACGTTCACCAATACCTATAACAAGACGCAGACACCGGTTATTCCGGAAGCTCCAGATACTGGCGACAGTAATGGTGTCGGATGGATGGCCATTCTGTTTGCAACAAGTGCGGTCTGCTTGGGTGCAGTTGCACTATATAACAAAAAGAGGATCCATCATAATTGATCTGACGAAAGGATTCAGTAAAGAAGCTCCCTGCGAGGTGTCACACTTTGCAGGGGGCTTCCTGTTTTTTATGTTCTTTGCATGTCTAACATAAAATACAATGACTGCCTTCGTTCATTCCTATAGACATGTGTGTTACACATTTTGGGAAATGGTTTCCGATATTTTTCGCTATTTGCCGATTTATTGGGGTAAATCTGTTTTTAATATTTGTTTTCTGTGATTTTCTCCTTGTTAATCGATTTATTGTGATCACGCTTGTTTATTATACTGATCTGATCGCTTTTTGTCAATTCAAATAATGTACAATTCAGATATTGTTTAATATATATGATAAAGATGGAAAAACAAAGAACAAAAAGATGCTAAAAATCCTGACATTATACGGAAATAAGTTCCCGATTCCAAAACACAGGGCGTGACACATCCGTATTGCCCGCAATGCGCCTCATATTTCCATGTGGCAATGCAGGGATCGGATATCCATATGGGGCGTTGCTTTTTAGCGAACTTGACAAAGGTTTACTCCACAAAGATAATAAAAGGGTATAACTGCAAAGAAGGAGGATTTATATGGAAAAAACAAAAAAGGATGAGTTAATAAAATTGTTTGATGAGCTGTATATTCCAGATATGGAAGAAGTCAAGGAATTGTACCGGTTGGAAGGAGCGTATATCAATTTGAACTGCCGCCTGCCCAATGGAGAAATGGCACAAATTTTAAATGATGCACAAATTTATTATGGAGCGGAACTTTGTAAAAAAGGCAGTGAACGCTGTTATGGTTTGGCAACGGACGGTAAACAGCTCGTTGTATATGAATATGGAAACGGCGGCTCTGATGCAGAACTGGTTTTATGGAAGCGGATAAAAGGGAAGAATAGTGGATCGGCGCAGGTATGAGCTTCAAGCGAGCAGCCTTAGAGAAAAGGCGTTATGTGTATCCCTTTTTTGCTATAATGGATAAAGCAGTTGAAAAGAGGATGTGTCCAATGTATTTTAAGGATAATCTGCTTTCTTAGGCGGTTATGGCAGATAGCGCAGGAAGACTTAGCGGGACAGCCGCAGGCTATATAGAAAATTGTTTTAAAACAGGTTTAAAGGTTTATTTTGATAAAGATATCGTATTGTTCCTGTACTGGCTTCTGCTCAACTGAAACATCTGGATAAAAGGATCACAAGAAAAGGCGGTATGCGCCCGTGAGGGACGCATACCGCCTTTTCTTGTGACACACAGCTTTGCAAAACGTATTGTATGATACGTTCTGTTGATGGTACCGCCTTAAATAGCTTTCCCGCCGGAGAAGACAGGAACAACTGCCAATGCAGAAAGGAACAGGATCGGCCACTCTTGACCGCCGTCTATCGTCTCACTGGCTGGATAGACAGTCAATCCACAACGGGTTGGCCGCTCTTCTGTTGATTTTGGCTTATTTTTCTTAATAATACATTATAGACTTATTCTTGCGTTTTCAACAGCATATGATATCACGGTATCTATTGCCTCGCGATTGTATGGATATACCCGCTCATAATCGGCAAAATATATCAACATCGCCCAATAGACCTCGTACCCTCCCAAATCGTATTCCTCCTTTGTCGGGAAATAGGAACTGCATCCATTTGTATACCCATTGAAATAGAAAAAAGGATCCTTCAGAAGTTGCGCTGTTTCTAATGCAAACTCTGTCATTGTTTCATTTGGTATACCACATAAGCACCAATTTCCAATATAAAAATATTGCATTTCCAAATGTTCTTCTTGAAAGGAAATCCCTTTTTTATGAAAACTCTCAATCTTCTCAATCCATTTCTGCCCGTTTATACCGCAATGCTTCATCGCTTCATCCGCTATTTTATGAGCTTTAATCATATTTGGAATTTTTGACTGAAGTGGTATGTATTTTGAATAAGCATCAACGCGCATACCGCGCTTTGTGTATATTGTATCAAATATTGATTCGACCTTTTCGCTCACTTCCTGCGCCATGTTTTCGAGCGCGTGCTTACAGTTTACGTACTCCTCACCTTGTCCGTCAATGGGGGTGAAAGAAGCTTTATAATATTTAGGGGAGATGTTTCCCGCTGACCCTTGTACGATCATAATCGGGCAATGATATTTTTCTGCCAAAACTTTTCGCACAGCGCCGAAATAATCTGCGGAGATCAGGTAATTATCCCTTTTCAAGACATTACAATGTGCTGTAAGGCGCAATATAATCAACTTTAGATCATTCTGATTGCTGGAACAAACTTTCAGTATCCCAACTCTGCGGTCAACCTTGTCAGAGGATTTGCGCCTGTTGTTTCCAATATCGGCTTGGGCATTATCCCATCCAACTGAAACTTCGCGCATCGATGCTTTTGCTTTTTCAGCAGCTCTGCAAATCTGTTGGCAAAGCTTATCATAATACTCTTTTTCAACAGTAACATTGACAGCTGCATGGGTGTGGGAAAAAGATAGCATGACCCTTTCTCTGGATGTGCCTATCATTGTGCCAATCATATCCCGAAGCAGGTTTGCCTCTCGTTTATTAAAGCCAATATTATCTATCGTCACCAAGCAACAGATTCTGTTGCTTTCCCAAACGGAAACCTGCGCCGTCAAACCGTCCAATATACCTCTGGACATGTTGTCTGTACGGTTAAATCCAACCATCGTAACAGGCGTTTGGGGTGTAATATCTGTTTCGGCAAATCCCATCTTCATCTTCTCTTCCTCCTCTAAGCGGGTGGTTTTCTATGTCTCTCTAAAACACAGACAACTTCGTTCTTTATCGTTCTTTTCTCAATCGCTGAACAGACCGGTGGCTTCCTCATCCATCGAGGTGAGCTGTTTAATCTGTGTGGCGTCATCGCGGTCAATTAGGGTGGCGGGGTTTGTTCCTGTCCGCGTTTCAGGTATGCATTCCTTTTGCATATTTCCATTATACAAAATGGGTACCCAAATGCAATTCTTGCAGAATCCGAGGATTCCATTTTGTGTAGATTTAGGATGATCCATGGGTAGGCAGTATTTTGAAAACGGGATGGCCGTTCAATTTGGTGTGGTAACTTAACTATACCTATGAAGGCTCTGTCCTTCTACTTTTTATTCGCTTTTTCTTGCTCTGCTGTCCAGCATGTATTGTAGTGCTACGTTTTATATAGAGACGGAGTCGAAACAGAGGCTTGGCGGTTTGGCTTCCCTGTGTTAAAATAAAAGGGAATCGTCTGAGGGACGGTTGAAAAAGGAAACGGGGAAAAGGAATGAAGCAAGCGGTAATCGGGATTTTGGCACATGTAGATTCGGGAAAAACAACGCTTTCCGAAGGGTTGTTGTATTTATCAGGCGCTGTCCGCAGGCTGGGGCGTGTTGACCATAAGGATGCTTTTTTAGATACATATGAGTTGGAGCGGAAACGCGGGATAACCATTTTCTCAAAACAGGCAGTTTTTACCCATCGAGACACAAGGTTTACCCTGCTTGATACGCCGGGACATGTTGATTTTTCCGCTGAAACAGAGCGTACCTTGCAGGTTTTGGATTATGCGGTTTTAGTCATCAGCGGTTCGGATGGCGTGCAAGGGCATACAAGAACGCTGTGGAAACTGCTGGAACGACACGGCATACCAACTTTTTTATTTATCAATAAAATGGATCTGGCGGGAACAGACCAAAATAGTCTGATGATGTCGCTGAAAAAAGAGCTGGACGACGCCTGTGTGTCGTTTTCGGATCAAGAGGAAGAAAGGGCTGAACAAATCGCCCTTTGTGATGAATCACTGTTTGAACGATGGATAGAAGGCGCTTTGCCGAAAGAAAGCGATATTGCAGATCTGATTGTGCAGCGCCGCCTTTTTCCGTGCTTTTTTGGTTCCGCACTGAAGCTGGAGGGGGTAGAAACTTTTTTAGACGGCCTTTCTGCCTATGTGCGTACACCGGAATATCCGTCTCAGTTTGGCGCGCGGGTGTATAAGGTCATGCGTGATGAGCAGGGAAACAGGCTGACCTGTATGAAAATTACCGGCGGCAGCCTGAAGGTGCGGTCGATGCTCTCAAACGGCCCGCAAGAGGCAGACAGCCCGGACGCGTGGGAAGAAAAGGTTACACAGATCCGCTTTTATTCCGGAACAAAATATCAGATGCTGGATGAGGCTTTGGCTGGTACGGTATGTGCTGTAACAGGGCTTACCAAAACCGTGCCGGGGGAGGGGCTTGGTTTTGAGAAACAATCCCTTCCGCCTGTACTGGAGCCCGTTTTGTCCTATCGGGTGATCCTTCCGCCTGAATGGGATGTTCACACCGCCTTTCGAAAACTTTGTGAGATGGAAGAGGAGGATCCACAGCTGCATATCGTCTGGAACGATGCACTGCAGGAAATAACGATCCAGCTTATGGGGGAAGTACAGCTGGAGGTTTTGACACAGCTTGTAAAAGAGCGCTTTGGTATGACCATTACTTTTGATGAAGGGAATATCGTATATAAAGAAACGATAGCAGCGCCGGTAGAAGGCGCCGGACATTTTGAACCCCTGCGGCATTATGCTGAAGTTCATGTGCTGTTGGAACCGGCAGAACGCGGCAGCGGGCTTTCGTTTGCAAGCCGGTGCAGCTTGGACGTGCTTGACAAGAATTGGCAAAGACTGATTCTGACCCATTTAGAGGAAAAAGAACATAAAGGCGTCCTAATAGGCGCACCAATAACCGATATGAAAATTACCCTGACGGCCGGAAGGGCGCACTTAAAGCACACCGAAGGCGGGGATTTCCGTCAGGCTACATACCGCGCGGTAAGGCAGGGGCTGATGAAAGGGCAATCCCTTCTTTTGGAGCCATTTTATCGTTTTCGGCTCGAAATCCCGCAGGAAAATACCGGGCGTGCCATATCGGATTTGACGGCTCGCTTCGGTACGGTATCCAACCCGCAGATAGCCGACGGCACTGCGATTTTAACAGGAAAGGCGCCGGTTTCTACCATGCGCGGCTATGCCGCAGAAGTAACGCTTTATACCAAGGGACAGGGAAGCCTTGCTTGTACTTTCGGGGGATATGATATTTGCCACAATACCGAAGAAGTCATTCGAACAGTTGGGTATGACAGCCAGCGGGATACAGAAAATACGGCAGATTCTGTGTTTTGTTCGCACGGATCCGGCTTTATTGTAAAGTGGGACGAGGCGGATGCATATATGCACTTGGACATATCGCAAAAGCAGGAAGAAAAGGAGGCGCAGGAAACCACTGTGCGGCGGAAGGCTTCCTATTTTTCGGCCTTTTCAGAAGAGGAGAAAGAGCTTGCTGCAATATTTGCCCGGACATATGGTGAGGTCGATCCCGCTCACTTTTATCCGCAGCAGAAAAAGCCATCCGTGCGTCCGATAGAATCCTCTTCCTTCCATTCTCCGGCTTTGGAGGAAGATAAGAAGGACTACCTACTCGTAGACGGCTACAATATCATTTTTGCATGGGATGAGCTGAAGGAACTTGCCGTGCGCGACCTGCATGCTGCGCGTGAAGCGCTTATCCACATTCTAAGCAATTATCAAGGCGTTAAGAAATGTGAACTGATCCTTGTATTTGATGCGTATAAAGTGAAAGGCGGCGTCCGTTCTATCGAACGGGTTCATAATATTTCCGTTGTTTATACGAAAGAGGCGGAAACCGCCGATATGTACATTGAAAAAGTTACGTATGAAGTTGGAAAAAAGCATCGTGTAAAAGTGGCTACTTCCGATGCGCTGGAACAGATGATTATCTTAGGGCACGGTGCGGTCCGGCTTTCAGCCAATGAGTTAAAGTGGGATATTGAGCAGGTGAATGAACAGATTCGGGATTTTCTTGATAATCAAAAATAGCAGCAGGGGGCTCTTCTTTTTTAACGGAAGAGCCCCCTGCTGTACCGGTCTGTGTTGAAAAAGGGGAGGTCATGCGAATACATCCCGTAAGCTGTATCATGGCGTTTCAGAGACCTTATACTGAATGAAATCTTTGGTAAACAATTGGCTGTCGGGTACAGAAAAATAGCAGTCTTCAACGTCCGCGTCCCTTTGATCAAGCGGTCCGCCGAATGACATGTATGAACTGATCTTAGACTCCTCGACAATTCCTCTCATTTTTTCGACAGGCATAATATACTGCGTATATCCGAAACGTGTCCTGCTGCCGTCTTTTACCGTAACAATAATTGCTGAAAAGTCGGGCGTGCCGCCAAGGAGCGCGCTCGTTCCGACACAGTCCTCTTGGGGGTACTCTGTAACCGGCAGCGAGAAAAAAGCGGCCGCATACTGTTCCCCAAGTTCGGATCCGGTAATATCTTTCCGCGTAACGGTGGGAATAAAGGGGTCGCTGTCAAAGAGACGGTATTGGAAAGTTGCAAGTTCCATTTTTTCAATTTGGTCGGCCGATTCAAGCCCCATTAAGCTGGCAATTGTCGTTTTCGGACGCAGCAGGAACACGCAGAGCACGGTTGCTGCCGCTACAAGAACCGCTGCCGCACCGATGAGGAGATATGTGCTGCGCTTTGTTTTGGTCATGAGAACACACTCCTTTAATTTAAGGTAAATGGATGATAGCAGATTTTCAGCTTTATTTAGTTCATTGGATTCATCTCCCTTTTTTCTTGTTTTCTATTTATAGTATAAATTGTATACATATTATTGTCAACAATATATCAATTTAAATGTTTATTATAGTGGAAAAAGCGTATTTTGCGGTATCTTTCCCTGTTGTGTTTGGCACAAGAGAAATAGGAGTTCCTGCTGGTTTTGCCTCCGGCGTTCCACAAGCTGGTATTTATCCTAAAAGTTCTTACCGCCGTGCGGCCCGTAAGTGCCGGCCATAAATCAGAAATATGTGCGAAACGATTTCTTACAGGGCTATTTTGCTTTGAGGATGGGTTTTATGAAAGGAACTTATTTTGGGGTGCATACCAGAGGTAGTACATCGAAAGTGTCCTTCTGCGAGAAACTGCGTATTTTTAGGAAAACTTAAGCTGGAAAATAAAAATAAACGCATCTTTTTATAATATGTACTTGATTTTTTAAAAAATTTGTTTATAATGATGTGTATAACGATATAGATACAGGGATCTGAACTTGCCGGCACAGGTTCACGCCGAATGAGACCATGGCCTTCGGGGTGTCGTATATCGGATGTATGGGTTATGCAAGTTATAGGAGGATTTTGAGATGAAAAGAAAGATTCGCGTAATGTCCCTTTTTATCGTAGTTGTCATGATTGCCTCGCTATTTTCTGCATGCGGAGATACCGGCAGTCCAGAAAGCGAGGGGACGGTTGAACTGACATGGTGGCATTGGGGAAACGCGCCGTCTAACGCTGATGCTGCCCTGAAGGCACTGAATGAAAAATCACAAAAAGACATTGGCGTCACAATTGAGTTTATCTGGGCGTCTACGGATGATTCCAGATTAAAGACAGCGCTTTCTACAGGAACAAAGGATGATATTGCATTTACCTGCGCGTGGTTTACCAACTATTTATCCGCAGTACAAAACAACCAATTTGCCGATATCACGGAGCTGGTGAAGGCACAAAAAGAACTGTGGGATTTCGTCCCAGACTGGGGCTGGGATGCCGTCACAGTCAACGATAAAATCTATGCTGTCCCAAACATGAAGGATTCTGCTTCGGAGCAGCTTTGGATTGCAAACAAAGACTACGTAATTGAGGAAGCCGGATTGGAAAAGGAGTTTTTTGAAACCAATGATAAAGTTTCATCTGTCACCCCGCTTCTGAGAAAACTGAAAGCGTATGCCGATGCCGGACATCCGTATCCAGCCGACTTAAGCGCCCCTTATAATATTGGTAAAGGAGGCTTTAACGGCGATCAGACTGGCTGGGACATCATCCAAGAAGCTGTCCACATTGGCGATAAGATCGATGAAGAGGGGATCAAGATCGTGTCCGTGTATGAGGATCCGGATCAGGTTGCCGTTTATAAAGAACTGGCGACATGGTATAAAGAAGGTCTGCTCAATCAGGATTGCGCACAGCTTGCCGACGATCCGGACGATTTTGTCGTTATTTCCTATCCTGGTTGGGAGGGATCAGAGGCGATCCGCAGTGAAGGCAAGGATTATGATGTGGTGATCAATAAAAAATACGGCCCGGTTGCAACCCGTTCGACCTTACTCGGTTCAGCAAACGCGGTGTTCGCAAACTCTGAACATAAGGAAGCCGCTGTAAAATATCTTGCTTATATCAATACGAATAAAGAGTATCGGGATATGCTGGCCTATGGGGCGCCCGATGTCAATTTTAAATACATTGACGACGGCGCGCGCGTTGAAATTTTAAATAGTGATTTTCAACCATCCGCCTTTGCACAGGCCACTACCTGGATATTGACCCCAGCGGCCCCGTCTCCAGCGTCTATGTATCAGGATGTACAGGAAATGACAGAAAGTGCAACGCCCACGGAATTGATCTCTTTTACTTTGGATGAATCCCAGCTGTCAACGCAAATAGCGGCTTGTTCCGGTGTGTTGGCGCAATATACCAGCGGTTTGCTTTGCGGGACATATGAAGATGTTGACGCTGTTATTGAAAAAATGCTTTCGGAATTAAAAGCGTCAGGTTATGATACGATTATCGAGGAAGCAAACCGGCAGGTTCAGGAATATTTGGATGAGAGAAAGTAGTTAACTGTCGAAAACGGGCCGCAGAAAAACTCTGCGGCCCGTTGCCTTTTCAAAATCCAGTTGTAAGCGGACGTCGGTATCCTGACTGCACTTTGACTCCTTTTAAATCAGCAGGTTTTGGATACCGGTTTGATCAAACCAATTGTATGCAACATGCTGCCCTCCGATCAGCCAATTTGCAGGGCACGTAGTATCCAGCCAATCCAAAGGGACGGCGGCGTCCTGTAAAATGGAGGCGCGTGCAAGTGCCGATTTAAGCAGTTCTTCCTGTTGTGGAACCAGCGTTCCGGGTTTGACTGAGACGAACAAAGGCGTACCGCTGTTTGCCAGCAGTGAGAGCCATTGCTGATTTTTTTCCCAATCTACGGAGTGCGTAATACCACAGCAGTCCGCATCGACAAAATAAAAACGGTTGTGCTGCGGCATACGGAAAGCAAGCGTATTTACGCCCATTCGGCGGGTGCGCTCCCAATTGAGGCCGCTTACGTCGTCGCCTGTACGGTTCATCTGCATATAGCCGGCGCCTAAATGCCCTACGCAATTGCAGCCTAAGATGATAGCTTTGTTTTCTGCACTTTCGTAGATGGTACGGTAAAGATCCTTTATGATGATGGCAGTTGTTTTGCTGCGATCAAAAAAAGCGGAATCAGGCCGGTTTGTAATGCTTGACTGCATGGCAGATCCCCAAAAACGGAGCAAATCAAAGGTGGAGAAGTCGTGCTTAATCAAGCGGTAGCCCCAGCCAATCAGCGTTTTGACATCCTGTGCAATCCACGCCAGCGTCTCCGGAACGGATGGATCAAGGCAGTCAGGATCGAACGAAAGGCGGCATTTAGGCGGTATAGCGGTATCCCGGTTTTGCAAGGGCCGGAACCAGATACCGGGAAGGATATCAAAGGCAGCAATTTTAGAAGCAAGAGCAGCCATATCGGGAAACCGCTCGTTGCCGGACCGCCACGGCCCGCCGATATATTGATCCGAATGTTCAGAACGAAGTTTTTGCCATCCGTCATCGATTACCAGATACGGCCTGTTTTTTAGGCCGTCGGTAAGCCGGGCAAGATAGGCTGCGTCCGAAAGGATTTCTTCTTGTGAACTTTTCCCGTAGGCGTAATACCAGTTGTTTGCACCATAAACAGGCGCTTTGGGGAAAACGCCGTCGGAACACAGCAGCTCTGTAAAGGAACAAGCGGCATAGAATGGGGAAATGCCGCAATATTCTGCGCAAACAATTTCTGCACAAATAAGCTGTCGGCCATTTAGGATGACACCTGTCCCTCCGCAGCGTACATCGAGTGTCAATGTAATACCGGCGGGATCGCAGCAGAAAAAGCACATCGCATCGGGTCTTACGCGCACACCGAATCCTGCAAATATATTTTGCGTGTATGCGTAAAAATACCACGGCATAACGCGTTCGGGAACAAAGCCTCTCCATTCAAAGTCGCCATATCCACGCTCCCATGCATCTGCACAGAACCGTGTTTCTGCGGGAAGAACGGCATTCCAGCGCATGCGTATTCGTTGAACCGGTGTAGACTGTGCAGAAAGATAAACCTTCATACAATCTGTAGTTTGTTCCATATGGACGAGGACGTCGTGCAGAAGGATATCGTATCCGCCGCTGAAAGACGCACATTCAGACTCTGTTTCGATCGTAATAAAATCAGGAAGCCGCCGTAAATCAGGGAAATAAGTCATTATAAGACTCCTCTCTATCGTAGTGTAGCTTTAGGAGTGTTTCCAAGCAGCGAAAGCTGTTTGGGTGTACATAATATGCAGAAAACAATGTATCTGGAAAGGCCGATATTTCAGGCATACTATAACATGGAAAAGCCGTTTCGTCAACGATAGTTCGCCTTGACAGCAGGAATCGGCAGTGTTAGACTCAATTTATCCGCATTGATGATGCTTTAAAAGGAGAAAGGGGGCGCCCGTGCAATCAACAAATTTCTGTTTTCGACCTCTAAAGTATGAGAGACAGGATTTAGAAGGGTACGAAAAATAGCTGGTGGCAGTGCTTGCCCGATAGACGCCCGAAAAGCGGCCTCTTGTGGGACGTATGTATCGGTACGGGACTATGAAACATCAGATATAATTCTCATATCCACATGGTTCATGAGGAAAAGGCGTACAGCCATAAAAGAGACAATAAGGTGTACGCGATAAATTTAAAGGAAAAGGGGATATTTTGATGGCAAAGGTAACAGACATGACGGTTGGCACCCCAACGAAACTGCTTGTTTCGTTTGCAATGCCGATGTTGCTGGGAAACTTATTCCAGCAAATGTATAGTATGGTGGATACAATTGTGGTCGGACGCGGCGTAGGCGTAGAGGCGCTGGCTGCGGTAGGAGCTGCTGGATGGCTGGATTGGCTGGTGTTGGGAATTGTAATGGGGCTGATGCAAGGCTTTACAATTTTAGTGTCGCAGCGCTTTGGGGCGGAAGACTATAACGGCCTTCGCAAATCGGTAGCCATGTCGGCATTTCTTGCAGGAATCACAATTGTCGTGTTTACAACGGTTTCTTTAATCATGGCGCGGCCTCTCCTTACATTTTTAAATACGCCGCAGGAGACCATTAACGATGCACATCTCTATATCAGTATTATTTATTGCGGCATACCAGTCATTGTGACGTATAATCTTTTGGCGGCTATTTTACGTGCACTTGGCGACAGCCGTACGCCGCTGATTGCAATGGTGATTGCTTCGGTTATGAATATCGGGTTGGATATATTGTTTGTTATGGGATTCTCATGGGGTGTAGCCGGTGCGGCGGTTGCGACAGTAATGGCACAGGTTTTTTCTTGTATATTCTGCTTTTTAACGATCCGCCGTCTTCCGGTTTTGCGGATGAAAAGATCGGATTGGAGGATAGATGGGGCTATTTGTAAACAGCTTTTAAGGCTTGGGCTGCCTGTTGCGCTTCAAAACGGCGTTATCTCGTCCGGCGGCCTGGTAGTACAATATATTGTCAATGGTTTTGGGTATATTTTTGTGGCGGGTGTGACGGCGGCGCATAAGGTCTGTTCGCTGATGGAACAGGCTGGTTCCTCTTTTGCATCGGCTATGGGGACATTTGCGGGACAAAATCTCGGTGCGGAAAAGTATGACCGTATCCGTATGGGTGTGCGCAAGGCGTTGAAAATCACAGTGACGATCGCATTCTTAATTGCGGCAGTGGTTATCGCATTTGGCCGCTATATTATCCGATTTTTTGTATCTGACGAGCCTGAAATTGTAGCGCAAGTAGTGGATGCGGCGTATCCGTTCCTTATCATCATGTGCTCCTGCTTGTTTGTCCTATACATATTGTTTGTATATCGGACGACCTTGCAAGGTATGGGCGATACGCTCATACCAATGGTTTCAGGCTTGGTCGAACTCGGCATGCGTATTGGAATGGTCCTGCTGCTCACTTCTGTTGTAGGAAAATTCGGTGTCTATTTTGCGGAGGTTGCTGCGTGGATCGGCGCTGCGATTCTTTTGATAGCCGCCTATTATTGGAGAATCGGAAAGATTTGCCCGCGTCAGAAAAACACGGCTCAATCAGAGGGGAAAGCATAAATATCTGGTGGATTATAGTGTGATATAAACGTGATAAAAATAAAGTGACATGCTCTTTGATAGGAATAGGAAGGCTGTTCCGTATCAAAGAGCATGTTACTTTTATTGTGTTGTTCGATGATATCAGATAATATTATAAAAAAGCTTGACAACAAAAGCGGGATGTGATATTATAATTGAGCATCTTAAAAGAATATGCGCCGGTAGCTCAGCTGGATAGAGTGTTTGACTACGAATCAAAAGGTCGGGGGTTCGAATCCCTTCCGGCGTACCATTTACCAAAAGAAGTCGATTACGTAAAGGTATCGACTTCTTTTTTGTATATAGTATAATAATCCGTGAAATAAATTGATATTACAAAGGGGTGATAGAAAGTGATTACTGCTATAAATAAAACGCATGCAATTTTTAACAGCGCTGCGTATATAAGAGATATTGTGCCTTTTAGCTTAATGGAGTTAATCAAACAATGCCCGATGCTTCTTGAGAGCGATGAAAAGGATTTCATTATCGGTATGGCCTCGCCGCAGATGCCGATATGGGTATGGACGTCAGACGGTATCCAACAAGAAACAATAAACGAGTTATGCGAATATTTTTATAGCAGGTTTCGTGATAACCAGACTGTATGTTATGTTGCAAAGCCAGATATCGCAGCGATATTGTCCAACCCCTTTAAAGAAAAAAAGAGAGCCCAAGAACACCGTGTAGAGATGGAAAGTTTTGAAAACCCAAAAATAATCCCTGCCAAAAATAAAGAGGTGATCATTGAAAAACCAACGATAGCTGATGTTCAAGATATTGCGGTGTGTATGGCGAACTTTGAAAAGGACTGTTTTGATCAGATAGTGGATCCAAGTTCATTATTAGAAAAAGCAAAAAACAAATTAAACGATCCTAATTTCTTTGTGATAAAGCAAAATAATACAGTGGTTGCTACCGCACAAAGTTCACGGGAAACAGATACTCATATTTCCATTAATCAGGTGTATACAAAACCGGAATACAGGGGACAAGGATTTGCTGCTGCGTTGGTTGCACATATTAGCAAAATTATCATTCAAAAAGGGAAAATCCCTGCGTTATATACTGATTTATCAAATCCTTCGTCAAATAAGGCTTATAAAAATGTTGGCTTTATTGAGAAGGGTAAAGTGGATGAAATAACATTAACGTGGAATGAATAATTGGATACCCATGGATATCTGATCCCCAACTGAAAAGGTTCAAAACGGAGAACGAAAAATAAAAGCAATGCTATTCGAACCCCTTTATCTGATTTGAAAACACCAAGGAGTTTGCATGATTACTGATTTGACCAGCATCTGCTTCTTTAAAATCTTGTCTGATATAAGAGTTCGAAACCTTCTGCAAAAAATGAGAATGTATCTTTTTCGTAGTCGCTTGACAAAAAGGTCTGAATGTTTTCATTCAGGCCTTTTTTGCATACTTGAATATTTTGGTTATCACCGTCGCGTCTTATCGGCAAAAGGAGGCAGCGAGCCCATAGATGCTACAGTTTAAGTTTATTGCTGTATCTATCTATCGGACATACAAATAAATTAAAATTAGCGAAATAATTTATAGATAGGAAAAAATATCTTGCCGCCTTGCTTGGCTTTTAGCGATACGGCGGCTTCGGCGGAGGGAATGAAGAAAAACCGGCGAAATCATGTAATGAAAACGCTCTGTCCTGTGTCAAAAACGCTTTACATCGAAAATAAAACGTGCTATGATAATGGTAAGTGTGCGGGACTGTCCTTTTTTAGGGAACAGGCCTGCTTGGCCGCCAAAAAGCGGCCGTTGCACAAACTTTAAGGAGGAAAACCAAATGGCAAGAAAAATGAAAACCATGGACGGCAACAACGCTGCCGCTTATGCTTCGTATGCCTTTACCGATGTTGCGGCAATCTATCCGATTACCCCTTCTTCTACAATGGCGGAAGTCACCGACAAATGGGCTACTGAAGGAAAGCTGAATATTTTCGGCGAAAAAGTCCGCGTTGTGGAAATGCAGTCCGAGGCTGGTGCTGCCGGCGCTGTTCACGGTTCTCTGTCCGCAGGTGCTCTGACTACCACATATACGGCTTCTCAGGGCCTTCTGCTCATGATCCCGAATATGTACAAAATCGCAGGCGAACTTCTGCCGTGTGTCATCAACGTGTCCGCCCGTGCGCTGGCTTCCCATGCGCTGTCTATTTTTGGCGACCATTCCGACGTATATGCATGCCGTCAGACAGGTTTTGCGATGCTGGCTTCTACGTCTCCGCAAGAGGCTATGGATCTGGGTGCTGTTGCACATATGTCCGCAATCGAGGGCCGCGTTCCATTTCTGCATTTCTTCGATGGCTTCCGTACTTCTCACGAGCTGCAGAAGGTTGCTTGCTGGGATAATGAGGATTTGGCCGATATGGTCAATTGGGAAGCAATTGACGCATTCAGAAAGAATGCGATGAATCCGGAACATCCGACACTGCGCGGTACCGCACAGAATCCGGATATCTTTTTCCAAGCGCGTGAAGCTTCCAATACCTATTATGCCAACGTTCCGGCTGTTGTTGAGAAATACATGGCGAAAGTCAACGAGAAGATCGGAACGAATTATCAGCTCTTCAATTATTACGGCGCACCGGATGCGGAGCATGTCATTGTTGCGATGGGCTCTGTCCTTGACACCATTGAAGAGACAATAGACTATCTGAACGCAAACGGCGGCAAATATGGCCTTGTAAAAGTACGTTTGTACCGTCCGTTCTGCGGCGACAAATTGGTTGCGGCAATTCCGGAGACAGTAAAACAAATTACGGTTCTTGACCGCACAAAGGAGCCGGGTGCGCAGGGCGAGCCGTTGTTCCTTGATGTTGTTGCAGCACTGAAAGACACGAAATTTGACCGCGTTCCGGTATACGGCGGACGTTATGGCTTGGGCTCCAAGGATACGACTCCGGCGGACATTATTGCAGTTTATAAAAATACTGAGAAGAAGCACTTCACCATCGGCATTACCGACGATGTTACGCATCTTTCTCTTGAAGTAAAAGAGAATCCGAACACCACGCCGGCCGGTATCACAAGCTGCAAATTCTGGGGCTTGGGTGCAGACGGCACGGTTGGTGCGAACAAGAACTCGATTAAGATTATCGGCGACCATACCGATATGAATGTTCAGGCTTACTTCGACTATGACTCGAAAAAGTCCGGTGGCCTGACGGTGTCCCACCTGCGTTTCGGCAAGCCGCAGATCAAGTCCACCTACCTCATCAATAAGGCGGACTTTGTCGCATGTCACAATCCGTCCTATGTCCACAAATATGATATGATTTCTGACTTGAATGAGGGCGGCACTTTCCTATTGAACTGCGGCTGGGATCTGGACGAGCTCAACGAGAGGCTTCCGGGTCAGATGAAACGCGCCATTGCTGAGAAAAAGATTAAATTCTATACTATTGATGGTGTAAAGATTGCGAAGGAAATTGGACTGGGCGGCAGGATCAATACGATTTTACAGTCTGCTTTCTTTAAGCTGGCAAATATCATTCCGGCTGACGATGCAATTAAATTTATGAAGGATGCGGCTACCGCTTCCTATGGCAAAAAGGGCGAGCATATCGTCAAGATGAACCATGATGCGATTGATCGCGGCGCACAAGATGTTGTAGAAGTAAAATATCCGGCCGATTGGGCGAATGCGGAGGACGTGGATCTCTCTGTTACTGCGACGGAGGGCCGTGAGGAACTTCTGAAATACGTCAATACAATCCAGAATAAGATCAATGCTTTTGAGGGCAGTAAACTACCGGTGTCTGCTTTTACAGATTATGTAAATGGCGTGCTGCCGTTGGGTTCTTCTGCTTATGAAAAACGCGGGATTGCGATCGATGTACCAAACTGGAATCCGGACAACTGCATCCAGTGCAACTTCTGTTCGTATGTCTGCCCGCACGCTGTTATCCGTCCGGTCGCTATGACTGACGAAGAACTGAAAAATGCTCCGGAGGGCACTGTCTCAGCACCGATGACCGGAATGCCCGGCATGCATTTTGTCATGACGGTTTCTGCCCTTGACTGCACCGGCTGTGGTTCCTGCGCTAATGTTTGCCCAGGCAAGAAGGGTAATAAGGCGCTTGTCATGACACCGCTTGATCAGATGGTTGAAAAGCAGGAAATCTTTAATTACGGCCGTAAGCTTGCCGATAAACCGGAAGTTGCGGCGAAATTTAAGGATACAACCGTTAAGGGCAGCCAGTTTAAACAACCGCTGCTTGAGTTCTCGGGTGCATGTGCCGGCTGCGGAGAGACACCGTATGCAAAACTGGTCACACAGTTATTTGGCGACAGAATGTATATCGCCAATGCAACAGGCTGTTCTTCTATCTGGGGTGGTTCCGCACCGTCAACACCGTATACCGTCAACAAGAACGGATTTGGCCCGGCTTGGGCGAATTCCCTGTTCGAGGATAACGCAGAGTATGGATATGGCATGTACCTTGCACAGAACACCATCCGTGCAAAACTTGTCAAGAAAATCGAAGCACTTGGCGAGAAGGTTGACGGCGAGAAAAAAGCGGTTATTGATGAATATCTGAGCACATTGAACTGCGGTACTGCAAACCGTACGGCTACAGATAAGCTGGTTGCAATGTTGGAAGCCTGCGGCTGCGAAGAGTCCAAAGAGATTTTAAAGAGCAAGGATTATTTGTCCAAAAAATCTGTCTGGATTTTCGGCGGCGACGGTTGGGCTTATGACATCGGCTTTGGCGGTTTGGATCACGTTCTCGCTTCTGGTGAGGATGTCAATGTCCTTGTATTTGATACGGAGGTTTACTCCAATACGGGCGGACAGGCTTCAAAGGCAACGCCAACCGGTGCAATTGCGCAGTTTGCCGCTGCTGGTAAAGAGGTCAAGAAAAAAGACCTTGCTGCGATTGCAATGAGCTATGGCTATATCTATGTTGCACAGTGTGCAATGGGTGCAGATTACAATCAGACGATCAAAGCCTTTGTAGAGGCAGAGAGTTATCATGGCCCGTCTTTGGTCATCTGCTATGCACCATGTATCAATCACGGCATTAAGACAGGCATGGCTACCGCTCAGACAGAAGAGAAGAAAGCTGTTGAAGCTGGTTACTGGCACTGCTTCCGTTATGATCCGCGCCTTGCAAAAGAGGGCAAGCATCCGTTTATTTTGGATTCCAAAGCTCCGACTGCAAGTTATAAAGACTTCATTATGGGCGAAGTTCGTTATAATTCTCTCGCGCGCTCCAATCCGGAAAGAGCGGCTGAGCTTTTTGAGAAAGCGGAAGAGAATGCGAAAGAGAAATATGCAAGACTGGTTGAGCGTGCCAAAGCGGAAGATTAATTTTCTGTATTAAGCAGCAAAACCGAATAAAAAGGACACAGGAGGTTTCCTGTGTCCTTTTTTATTCGATGAAATTATGAATATGTAGGTTTGTCAATGATGTGTTACAGATTAAGGGAAGCGAATAAGACCTGCTTAGGAGAGCGCCAAGAGAGAGGACGCATGGGGAAATTGTTGTA
>CAJFJV010000032.1 GCA_904384225.1 uncultured Oscillospiraceae bacterium
AGAAAAAGCAGCGTTCCTATAGGAACGCTGCTTTTTCTATTCACAAAAAATTAACAATTTAGCATGCAGCAATCCTTTACTCTCATCCGTATTATAAACGGGGGTGGACAACATGACGGCGAAAGAGCAGGAGCTTGCACAGGTAATTGAACAGTATGGGAATATGGTTTTTCGGCTGGCCCTTACCCGTGTACGAAATGAAGCGGATGCGGAAGACATTTGTCAAGAGGTGTTCCTGCGATGGTTCCAGCATGCGGAATCACTCCTGTCAGAAGAACACTGCCGTGCCTGGCTTATTCGTGTTACGCTCAACTGTACGAGTTCACTTTTGTCCTCTTCCTGGTTTAAGCGTACCGTCCCCTTACCTGAAACACTCAGGGCTGCGCCGCGCAGAGAGAGCGAGGTGTACAGCGCCGTCATGCGCCTCTCCAAAACAGACCGCACAATGATCCACCTGTACTATTATGAAGGTTTTAAAACAGCCGAAATAGCAGAGATTATGGGGATAACGGAATCTACCGTGCGAAGCGGGCTGTGCCGCGCGCGCAGGCGGCTCAAAAAAATGTTGGAAGGAGCGGATTCGTGATGAGAGAAGACTATCGCAATGCGGTCGATCGTATTGCATTGACGGATGGCAAAAAAGCAGCGCTATATCATCAGATAAGGCTTACAGCGACCCCTCATAAAAATCCTGACGCAAAAGGCAGGATGAGATGGGGAAAAAGGAAACTTGTGTGGATGGCTGCTGCGGCATTGTCGCTCGTATTGGTTGCGGCTATTACAATCAACAGCATTCCGGTGGCTGCTGCCATTGCCACGCCATCCTATCCGTCGGAAGAAGAAACAGCTTACGCTATGGCGGATGACGGATATCTTGATGCGCTTCGCCGATTTTCTTATCAAACTGCTGGAAAGGTGGAACGGGGAGCCGATGGCAATACCGTTTATTCGCCGTATAGCATGTCGGTAGTACTTTCTATGTTGGCACAATGCACAGACGGCGAAACACGAGAGGAAATCTTGCATGCATTTGGATTGGATACACTTGCACAGCTTTCAGAAGGGACAGCTGGACTTTATCGTTTATTGTACCGGGATACGGAGGAATATCTTTGCCGTTCTGTTCAGTCAGTCTGGCTTGATTCGTCCCTTTCATACAATCAAGATGTACTGCAGAGCCTTGCGGAAGACGAATATGCCTACTCTTACCGCATGCCGTTTGAAGACGGCCGTGCGGCTTCAGCGGTATCGGATTGGTTTTCTGAAAACATGAAAAATAGTCGTAATATTTCGGTTCCGTTTATTCCGGGAAATAAGCTTATGTTTGCAAGTGGCTTTGCTTTCCGTTCCGAATGGGAGGAAATATTTATAAAAGAGCAGACGTATGAAGGCGTTTTTTCCGGTACGAGCATCACCGGGAACTGTGAGTATATGAACAAAGTTGCGGCAGCAGTTCCCTATCTGCAAACAGAAAAAGCAACCGCTTCTTTGATCGGGCTTTCCGGCGGCAGTTCGTTGATCCTGATTTTACCGCAGGAGGGAAAAGAACTGGACGATATTTTATCAGACGGCGCACTGCTGCAAGATATTGTTTCAAGAACACTCCATGCAGAAAAAACATCGGTAGAATTTTCTATTCCAAAGGTTTCATTTGAAGAAACCATTGATATCAGCAGTGTTTTCGGGCAAATGGGCATCGTCAGCGCATTTGATGAGACAAAAGCAGATTTCTCAGCGCTTTCTTCTGATACAGGTGTTTTTGCCGGGCAAATTGCGGAAAGTGCTGTCCTTGACTTGAATGAAAATATAGAGACGGCCATAGGAGAAAAGGCATATGGCAGTAGTTCCGGTTCCATGTATAGCCTGCATTTAAACCGTCCGTTTTGCTTTATTATTGTGAGTCAGAATGAAATACCATTGATGATTGGCGCTGTTGAAAACGTTATGCAGTTAGAAGAATAGGCAGACAGTTAATACGTTCTTAAAAAATAGCATATATTGAGGGTTAGATTGCGATCGGTTTTGTTTTTGTTGCAGAAAGATATACAGTATTTGTAAATTTTATGGTCTCATGAACAAACGTTGCAGCAAAAAAGGAAAGCATTTTGCCTATATGTCCCCGCTGAAAAATCTATCATTTTCCAGCGGGGACATCTTCGTTTTTCAAAATGCCGAATTTCTTGGAATCAGATTTTGGGGTTGTTTTGGATAAGAAAAGATAGTTTAATGCAGCTGTCTGAAAAGGGGGAGTCTTATGTAAAACGTCTTGACGATATTCTGCAAAATAGTACGGGATATCATCTTTTCCCATTTTATTGGCAGCATGGCGATCATCGTCAGAAGATACCGAAGCAGATCGAGCGGATATCCCAAAGCGGCTGCCGTGGATTCTGTGTTGAATCCAGACCTCATCCTGCATTTGGAAAAGACGGGTGGTGGGAGGATCTGGATCTCATTTTGCAAGAGGCGAAGAAACGGGATATGCATGTCTGGCTATTGGATGACGATCATTTTCCAAGCGGCCATGCCAATGGGAAAATTGCTTCGGAACATCCCGAGCTTCGCGCACATCATCTGATGGAAACACACGTTGATTTAGCAGGGCCGATGCGGTCAGCAAGTGTACTGCTGCGCGAGTGCAAAGCGGAAGAAACCCTGATAGGGGCGTTTATAGTCAGGCGGAAGGAAGATGAAGCCCTTTTCAGCCAAGTTATTGATGTGACAGACTGCGTAAGAGGACGGTGGCTTAACTGTGACATCCCCGACGGTTTCTGGCGTGCTTTTTTTCTATATGATACACAGGCATACGCCAATCCGGATTATATCGATATGCTAAATGAAGAGTCTGTCCGCGTCCTGATTGATGCAGTATATGAACCGCATTATGCGAGATATCATTCGTATTTTGGAAATACATTTCAGGGCTTTTTTTCCGATGAACCGCAATTTCGAAACGAGCGCTATTCGGCCTCCCCAATCCGTACTGGGTTTTACGATACGCGTGTCGGTGTTCCGGGCGTATGCCTGCCATGGAGCAGGGAAATCCGTAAAATGCTGGCGGAACGGCTGAACGAAGATCCGTTGCCCTACCTTTGCGGCCTTTGGTACGATATGGAGGGAAGAAGCAGCGATCTGCGCTATTACTATATGGACGCAGTAACCAGACGGTATCGTGACTGTTTTTCCAAACAGATAGGAGATTGGTGCAGGGCGCATGGCGTCGGTTATATTGGACATACCGTTGAAGATATGAACGCCTGCTCCCATTTGGGGGGCGGCGCGGGCCACTTCTTTCGAGCGCTTGATGGACAGACAATGAGCGGTATAGATATTGTGTTGCATCAAGTCTTACCTGGGTTTGCCCACCATGTTAGCTGTGCCATGCTTGCGGACCAAATTGCGGATCCGGCATTTTTCCATTATGTATTGGCACAGCTTGCTGTCTCTGATGTACAGCTGGATCCGAAGAAAGAAGGCCGCGCCATGTGCGAAGTTTTTGGAGCGTACGGATGGGCGGAAGGGACAAGGATTATGAAGTGGCTTGCTGATTTTTTGCTGGTGCGGGGAATCAACTATTTTGTGCCGCATGCCTTTTCACCAACATATCCGGATCCAGACAGTCCTCCGCATTTTGGCGCGGAAGGGCATGATCCGCAGTTTGACGGCTTCTCCTTTTTGATGCGTTATATAGACAAAACTGCCCATTTGCTCTCCGGCGGAAAAATGCTTGTAGATGTGGCAGTATTATTCCATGCGGATGGCGAATGGATGAGTGATCCGCATTTTGACTTTGAACAGGAGATATGCAAGCAGCTTTTGGATCAGCATCTGAATTATATGATCCTTTCTTCCGATCATCTCCTTGAAGGAAAGCTGATAGACGGAAAGTTCTCAGTCAATGGCTATGGTTTTGATGTGATACTGGTGCCATATGCCAAGCGACTGCCGTTCTCTGTCCTCAACGCGCTCCAGACACTGCAAAGCGGTGGCGTTACGGTGATGTTTGGGGAAGCGCTTCCTGAAAATGCATATGAAGAGGCATGGGCAGTGCCGTATAAAAAAATGCCGGAATTGCTGCCGAAGTATCATACCCCAGTTGTCCAGATACAAGGAAGTGTACCACTTTTGCGCCATTTGGCGATTAAACAGCCGGATGGATACTGTTTTATGTTTTTTAATGAGTCGATCACAAAGGTCTGTACGGCGCAGGTGCTGTTGCCTGTATCCGGGGAATACGTCTATATCAGCGGGCAGACAGACACGATGTTTCGAGGGCTTTCGGTGGACGGCAGGATCGACCTTTCGCTGAAACCGTATGAATCCTGTATAGTTGTATTTGGAGAGATTCCTCAAGAACTCCCTTTCCCTTTGAAGTACGGAACAGAACAGGCGTTATCTTTGCATTTTACAATAGAACTTGCCGATAGCGAAAATCTTGCGGAGTGGCGTCGCTATGGTGAAACAGACGAGCTGTTTAATATAACAGCAAACGATTGCCTGCCTGATTTTGCAGGAAAAATCCGATATACAGCTGAAATGGAATTGGATTATGCGGGTGCAGCGGAATTGGATTTAGGTGATGTTGGAGAAAATGTACGGCTTTTTGTGAACGGCGAGGATCAGGGGATTCGGATATGCAGGCCCTATATATTTAGGGTAGACCATTTTCAAAAGGGAAGGAATACGATCGAATTGATTGTATCTAACACATTGGTACGCAAAAATCCGGATCGCTTTTCAACATATTTGCAGATCCCACCAAGTGGGCTGCTGGGGCCATTGACATTAAGAAGATATGGAAGAAGAAAGGAAAATATATAAGACGGTATTTACAGAAAATATTGTGTATATTATATAAATTAAATAACAAAATTTTTATATATAAATTTATAGAATATTGTTTACAAAATAATCTAAATACAGTATTATATATATGAAACCAAAAGTAGTTTCATATATCTATAAAAAAGAGGTGCTGAATATGAAAAAAAGAGTAGTTGCTACGATGATTTTAGCTTTTACGATGATTTTGGCTACTAATGAAAAAGCTGTGTTTGCAAAACCACTTGTATCAGAAGCAGAATACTCTGTTACATATTCTGCTTCACCCATTATGAATTTTGATTATATTAAAGATTTATCTATCCAAAGAAACAGCGTGTCACATTATTCTCTTGAAGGTACAAATTTTATTGAATACGAATTATCTCAGCTAATAGAAGTAAGAGAATATGGTAATGGCTCCATTGAAAAAGATTATGTGATTACGAAAATTGCAGAGCCTAAAAACACAGAAACATCTACAAGCTTCGGAAGTACAAACGGAAATCATTCTTTGACATTGGCTATGTATTATACTGTTAAAGGGACTTACCGAAATTACACATATAAATTAAGTAAAATAGTATCAACTGTTGTAAAAGCAAATCCGGGAACTGTAACGGTAACTGCTGGTTCTCATGCTTATAGATTGAACTCTACAATTTGGAAAAGAGAAAACTTCTATTTCAATAACTCCATATCTGCGGGAGGACAATCATTTGAAATGTATATTGGCAATAATAATTTTTATCCAAGCTATCCTGATGCGCTTACTGCTTCAATAAAAGGAGTTTATGCAGATTCATCAATTAATTTATCAAATGGAAAGTTTATCACAATCAATTTGGTGCCCAAAGAAGAGAGCGATTAATTAATAATTGTTTTAAAAAGGGGTGTTCAGAATGAAAAAACAAACTTGTGTTCTTTTTTCCATTGTGGTCGGTTTGCTTTTGCTCACTTCCTGTACACCAGAACAAACCGTCTCAGTATATGGGGAGTTAAACTATCCGGGATTAAGTTGGATGATGAATCCTGAAGAAGCTTTTGAAGCAATGGGAAAAGCAGAGACAGATTTTCAGAAAGCAGAAAGCGGAACAGCTGAAAGCATGGAATATGAGGTATATTACACAACAGACGGAAAGCTATTTGGAAAAGATGCCGAAATACGTTTGACCTTCCTGCCGACAGCGGATGGGGAGAGCCTTTCGCTTTGGACGGTTTCTGCTATAATGAAAGACACCTCCCAAGAACATTACACTTCTTTATGCAAAGAGCTAATCAGTGAATTCGCCAAACAAGAGGCACAAACAGAGCAGGAACAGCATTTGAAACAGATTGTTCAAAGCAGCAATGAAATGGAGAAAATGGAAGAAATACCTCTGGATGCAGAGGTATATCAGAATGATGAGGTTATCGGATTTGAAAAAACATATCGTTTTACCAGTGTAAAGCAAACAGTTGATCTGCCCCAAGAGATTCAAGAAAAATGGAAAGAAGGGACGGAAACATTTTATGAGCAGCATCCCAGTGAGACACCGGTTGAATCTTTTCCGCAGTGGACACTGTCGACAGCAGAAATTGTGTATACGGAACGCAGAAATACAGGGGAAAAGGAACTTTGTATCTGGTTCAGCGGGACGGGGCTTTGCAATATCTTGAAATATGTAGAATAAAAGCAGAAAGCACGGTGCTCTTTTTAAAAGAGCACCGTGCCTTTTTAAAACAAGAAAAGACAGACACCAACCCTACTCATCAAGTTTAAGGACTGCCATAAATGCTTCCTGAGGAACTTCAACGCTTCCCAGAGAGCGCATGCGCTTCTTGCCTTCTTTTTGCTTTTCAAGAAGCTTCTTTTTTCGGGTGATATCTCCACCGTAGCATTTGGCCAAAACGTCTTTCCGTAAGGCTTTAACCGTTTCACGCGCAATGATTTTGCCACCGACAGCCGCCTGAATCGGAATTTCGAAAAGTTGACGCGGAATGTTTTCTTTCAGTTTTTCAGCAATTCGCCGTGCACGTGGATACGCTTTGTCTGCATGGACAATAAAAGAGAGGGCGTCAACAACTTCTCCGTTTAAAAGGATATCCAGTTTTACAAGCTTGGAGGGGACAAAACCCGTCAATTCGTAGTCGAAAGAAGCATAACCCCTTGTACGCGATTTTAAGGCGTCAAAGAAGTCATAAACAATTTCATTCAGGGGAAGCTCATAGTGCATTTCCACACGCGTTGTATCAAGGTATGTCATGTCTTTAAAGATACCGCGGCGGTCTTGGCACAGCTCCATAATATTGCCGACAAATTCATTCGGCGTTAAAATGTTGGCTTTTACAAATGGTTCTTCGGCCTGTTGGATCAAGACAGCGTCCGGATAATTCGTAGGATTATCAATTGTAATGGTTTCGCCGTTTGTCAGCGTCAGACGGTAAATGACGGATGGAGCTGTTGTGATCAGATCCAAGTTGAATTCACGTTCCAAACGCTCTTGGATAATTTCCATATGCAAAAGACCCAAAAATCCGCACCGAAAACCAAATCCTAAAGCAACAGAAGTCTCCGGTTCAAAGGTAAGAGAGGCGTCGTTGAGCTGTAGCTTGATTAAAGCGTCGCGCAGATCGGGATATTTTGCTCCGTCAGCCGGATAGATGCCGGAAAAGACCATAGGGTTTACCTTTTTATATCCCG
Organism: uncultured Oscillospiraceae bacterium; assembly: GCA_904384225.1. Lineage (GTDB taxonomy): Bacteria > Bacillota > Clostridia > Oscillospirales > Ruminococcaceae > Paludihabitans. Next base: position 7,505 of record CAJFJV010000032.1, read on the forward strand.
GAAGAGGCTTATCTGCCGGATGCTCGGCACAGGTAACCGTGTCGCCGACACGCGTTTCGCCGATGTCTTTGATGCTTGCGGCAAGATAGCCGACCTCACCTGCGGAAAGAGATTCACGCGGCTGAGCGGTTTTAGCTCCCATATAGCCGAGTTCCGTTACAGTGTATTCCGAACCGGCTGCCATCATACGAATGGTATCTCCAGCTTTTACAGTTCCATCCATTACACGGATATATACAATAACGCCCTTGTAGCTGTCATAGTAGGAGTCAAAAATCAATGCCTTTAAAGGGGCGGACACATCACCGGAAGGAGCAGGTATCTGGTGTACCACGGCTTCAAGTACGGCCTTGATATTTGTCCCGGTTTTTGCTGAGATTCGGGGAGCATCCATTGCAGGGATGCCGATTACGTCTTCAATTTCACGGCAAACAGCGTCTGGATCGGCAGCGGGAAGATCAATCTTATTGACAACCGGGACAACTTCCAGGTCATGATCAATAGCAAGATAGGTATTTGCAAGCGTTTGCGCTTCTACCCCCTGTGAGGCGTCAACAACTAAAATAGCGCCTTCACATGCGGCGAGAGAGCGGGAAACCTCATAGTTAAAATCGACATGGCCAGGCGTGTCAATTAGATTCAGCTGATAGGTTTCTCCATTATCAGCATGATACCAAATCGTTACGGCGCGCGCCTTGATCGTGATGCCGCGTTCACGTTCAATATCCATATTGTCAAGAAGCTGTTCTTCCATTTCACGATCTGCAACTGCACTCGTTAATTCAAGCATGCGGTCGGCAAGCGTGCTTTTTCCGTGATCAATATGTGCAATAATACTGAAATTGCGGATATGCTCCTGTTTATCCGGCAAAGAAACTCACCTCTTCAATTCAATATTCCAAACACAGGATACCTGCTTTAAGGATGCATGGCCTCAGGCATCATGACACATCGTTTGCCTGTACAAAAAGCAGATACTGCTTTGCGTAGAGATTCTTAAGATAAAAACAAAATTATTATACCATAGCTTTCGGAATATCGCAAATGTTGGCGATCCAATGAATGTTCAAAACGTTTTTCAAAAAAAGTGTTGACAACCCTTTGGCTCTTTGATATAATAAATAGGCACTTGAGAGCGGGAAAGATTGTCTGCTTTCAAGTTTCGATATGTGTGTGATCCACTAGCTCAGCTGGCAGAGCATTTGACTTTTAATCAAAGGGTCCGGAGTTCGAATCTCCGGTGGATCACCAAAAAGTGTGGAATCCGAACACTTGCGTCAGTTGGCGAGAGGTTCGGATTCCGCTTTTTTATTTATTGTCCATATAGATTTCAAACAAGGGATCGTCTTTTCAGAATACATTTTTTCCATAAAAGGATTGTGCATGGTGTTTTCTCCAAAGCCTCTTATTCTGATTATCAATGCTTGAGGGACAGTGTGTTTTAATAAATTATATTAGACAAATGCCATATGGTGCGTTATAATTTTCTGGTGAGAAAATCGGGCAAGGGGGAGACAGTGATGGAGCAGGAAAAAGGCGTTTTACGGACGTTTCCGATTTTCGGCCGAACATTAGTGGTTCCTGAAAGGTTGGACTTATTTAATTCTTACAGGCTGAGATTTAGAGAGACAGCCTTGAGGCTTACGGATGCGGCTGAGTCGGCGTATCATACGTATATTCATGATTTTGATTCCTTTATCGAACATTTTATAGGGATATATCGCTGTATGTTAGAGCCAGCCGTTAAAGAGGCGTTTGATATACTGATCTCAAATGGTGCTTGGAATATCAACTATGAAGCTTTTTGGGAACAGCATATCGCAGATTTTCATCGTGCTGTCGATGATTACCAGGGAGAAGTCGATGCGTTTAATGCAGTACTGGAGGAGAACCAGAGAATGCGCTCCAATATTATGGGGTACGTGCCGAATTTAGTCGGTGGAGGCTTTGGCATTACAGGAGCAGTAAAGGGGATTGCCGCTGCAACGGCGTTTAATTTGGTAAGAGACGGGATAGAGGCAAATGTACTGCGGAATGCTAATGTCAAACCAGCGCAGAGGGCTGAACTCTACTGGAGAATTAATCCGGAAATATTGTTGGATCATGTGTTTTTAGACTATTGGAATGTTTCGCTGTCGCTTGTATGGACGCTGGTTGAAAATGGATGGGATATCTGGTATCCCACAGACGAAGCCTATCACCAGTCAAACAATATCTTTCAAAATCTGTCGCATCCAAATTTCCCGCAGGACAAAATTCTGGATGCCCTTTTGGATATCATCCGGACGGATCCGTATGATGCGGCATACTATCAGTTTATGGTTTCCCGTTTTGGAGAGACACAGGAAATTAACGCGATTAAAAATTATTTTGGCTATTAATTATATATACGACTGGGTTCTTTTTAAAGCCCTCTTGCAGAATGCCGTTTCATAGTCGCAGAATGAAAAGGGTTCCTCCGCCATCTGATCAATATCAGATGGCGGAGGAACCCTTTTGCTTTAATTAACAGATACCAGATGCCGATTTTGCCATATAAAAAATAAATATTCTATATTGTTTCGATTATATTCGACATAAAATCCAACATTCTATATAGATTGGGAATCTTCTTCAGCTTATGATGAATTGAGGGAGGTGCTCATCATGGATATCCGCGATATCGGAATGGTTATTCGGAAAGCGAGGCAGCTGCAAGGAATTTCACAAGAGAGGCTTGCAGAGCATGGCAAAGTATCGAAACAAACAATATCTAATATTGAAAAAGGAGAGGCAGAGACTTCATATGTCGTTTTCTTTCGGATCTGTGACTATCTCGATATAGATACACAGAAAATAATGGATTTGATCCGCGTATTGGACGAGGTACATGCCGAGGAACGGCCGGAATAGGAAAAACGGGACGAATTAGCCGTCCCGTTTTTCCTTAAATATAATTTTACGTCTCAACCGCCGGTTTAATACGAAAGAAGCCCGCGGTGTTTTGCGATAGCAAGTGAAGCAGCGCCGATAATTCCGACTTTGTCCGGGGAAAATGCACTGCGGATAATACCGTATGGTACATTTCGCATAACAGAATAATGTGTAAGCCCATCCTTCACACGCTGAAAAAGCATATCGTTCATCGCCATTCCCCCGCCCATTACAACGACAGCCGGATCCGTATACCGTATCATATTGGTTATCAAAATAACAAGCGCTTCAATTCCTTCCTCCACAATACGGGTGCAGAGCGGGTCGCCTTTTGAGGCCAATTCAAATACTTCATATCCTGAGACCCGAATGCCGGGATCTTCGGGGATACAAAGCGGGCTGTTTGGATATGAGGGGGAAAGCCGCCTTGCCTGTGCGTCGAAACCAATACCGGAAACAGTACGTTCACAGCATCCGCTTTTCCCGCATCCGCAGGATACGTCTTGATTGATACCGATAGAGGTATGACCGATTTCGCCGGACATATTGTTTACGCCATGTATTACATGACGGTCTGAAACAAGCCCTGCGGCGAGTCCCGTGCCGATGTTTAAATAGATGAAATCATCACAATATTTGCCGCAGCCCAAAAGCAGCTCAGCCATGGCGGCAGAATGCATATCATTATCCAACACAGCTGGCAGCCCCATTTTTTTGGTCAGGATATCTGCAAGCGGGATTAGATCCTGATCGATATGTCCCAATGACCGCCAAATTCCTTTTTTATGGTCTACCTTGCCGGTAAGGCCCATTCCAATCATTACAGGCGTCTCCTTGAAGCCGACAGATTGGCAATAGTCATCAAGGCTTTCCAGAATACCTGCGACGCCTTCCTGCTGATTGGGATAAGCGCTTTTATACTGTTTGCTGCAGAGAATCTCACCGTCTGCCGTAACTTCGGCGATCATCAATTTCGTTCCGCCCAGATCCAGAGCGAGATAAGTATTCATATCGTCCCCTCCTTTTGCTTTTTGTTGACATTGACATAGTGGATCCATTTTTTAGAGTGAAGCCGGATTTCACTGGTAATGGATTTTCCGATTTTTTCAAAGCGCATCAGACAGAAGACCAGCCATACCGGAAGCTTCCACACAACACCGCCCAGAAAGCCCAGCGGTATGGTTACGCACCATAAAAAAATCAGATCGTTAAACATGGCAAAGCGTACATCGCCGCCTCCGCGCAGAATTCCCATCATATTGGTAATTTGGAATGCACTAAAAGGCTGAATTGCAGCGGTAATCCAGATCATCTGCGTCGCATATTCCTGTGCAAGCGCTGAAACATCATAAAGCCCGATTACGAAATTGCATGTAAGGAAGATAAGAATTCCGGCAACAGTACCCATTATTAAAACAAACGTTTGGAAAAAACGCTTTTGGCGGGGCAATTCATCAAGCTTGCCTGCACCGATGGTATTGCCGACGATAACACAGGTTGCTGCTGTTGCGCCTTGGACAAAAACAGTTGCCATCTGGTTCATGACGCTGCAAATGCTGTTGGCGGACACGACCTCTGTTCCCATCTGGCCCATTGTTGCTGCGATAACAGATTCCCCGACTGCCCAGAACAACTCATTGATAATGATTGGCGCCGACGTTTTGAAAAACGGCCCAAGAACATTTTTGTCGCTTTGCAGCAGAGTGTGGAACTGGATATGGAGGTTGTTCTCCTTTGTGTAAAGATAGACAACAATCACAATACTTTCTGCAATGCGTGCAATGACGGTGGCAATTGCCGCGCCTTTGACACCCATTGGCGAAAAGCCGCACTTCCCAAAAATTAAGATCCAGTTTAACAATACATTGATACCCATGGAAATCAGGGAACCATACATGGCGATTTTGACGGTCCGCACTGCGCGGAGCACTCCGGTTGATACTGTTGTGACAGTATAAAAGAAATAAGAAAACGCTACAATGCGCAAATAGTCCGCCCCTGCTGCGATGACATCCGGATCTGGGGTATAGATTCGCATAATCCTTTCGGGAAATAAGACGGCCGCCAATGTAATCAGCAGAACAAAACCTAAGGCAAGCCGGTAAGTATAAGCTAAAATATGCTGGATCCGAGCGGTATCCTTGGCGCCCCATGCCTGTGAAACCATAACATTCGCCCCGTCTGCGATACCTGCAACAGCCAATGAAACAATGAAAAATACTTGATTGGCCTGCGCCGAAGCGGAAAGCGGGATGTCGCCTAATTGGCCGAGCATAACCGTATCCGCCATATTAACAGAAAAGGCGATAAGATTCTGCAGTGCCAGCGGAATGGCAATAGTCAGTGTTGTGGAGAAAAGGGAGGCAGTACGCGTTTTGTTACGAAGCATTACCGTCACCGTCCGCATGTGTTTTGAAATAGCGGTGCATTACACTGTTGTCGTGGGGGGCGAATAAGTCGCGGCCTTCGTCTAACGCAAGCTTGTAGGAAATGGTCTGTCCGACGGCAGCAAATTGCAAGCAACAAAAATTTTCACCGCAAAGGGAAAACTGCAAATCGTCCTCGCAGACTACATTTGCGCCGACAGCAAGGCCATTGTGGAATACCTCGCGCATATATCTGGCAAGAGAAAGCGCCTTTTGATTGTCTACACCGCCGTCGTTGAATACAATGACACAGTGATTGCTGTTATAGCCATAATTTGCGCCGTGCATTCCTTCTTCCAGCTCTAAACCGACAGAAGTTATTTTTGGTGTCTCCCAAGTTTTTACAGCAGACTCAAGGGCAACGCCGTATTGTGCGGCAGAACCGGTAAATACCAGGCATTGGGAGCGGATCATCTGCCATTGACTTTTTTTCTGCATCCAATCTAAAGTCATTTGCGGAATTGGCTTTAAATATTCCGGAAGCCGCAGGGCCTCCTCGCAATATGCCTGATATTCTGCATCGCTGACAGCACCTTTTCTGCGGCCTATTTCAAGAGCAAGCATCTGTAATGTAAAAACAGTCGTACTATAGCCAATGGTACGCATCGGATACTCCTCGTATCCGCAGCCCATATCAAGAAAGCAGGGAGCTTCTTTGGCCATGGGGGTATTTCTCGATTCGCTGACACAGACACAGCGATATCCTTTTGCCTTTATTACATCCATCGCCTGTTTTGTGAGCTTTGAAGTACCGGTTTGAGAAATAAAAACGTACAGTGCATTTGGATCATAGTGATACGTATGATAGCAAAAATCACTGGGGATTGTTGCTGAAACCGGTATCCCGGCAACCTTGTTTGCAAAATACGAAGCAGTTATAGCGGAAGTACTGGATGTACCGGAACCGACACAAACCATGCCGCTTAAACGGGAAAGCCCCTCTTCTCCAAGATAATCCAAAACCTCTTTTTGGACGGTCTCCCTGTTTTCAAAGATCGCTTTGATCAGTGATGGGATTCGCTCAATGCAGTCGAGCATGGAAACAGTTAGTGTCTGCATGGGTGTTCTCTCCTTTTTTGCTTTTTCTATTTTCTAATTTTATCGTAAAACGTTATACAAGTCAACTTTCTTTACAAATGGCACGGAGGCGCACGCCGTGGCACGGGGCGTCACGGCAGGCCTATTTTTAGTGGGAGGTTTTTTTTCGTGAATTTCGGTCTGAAATAAGGGGCGAGGCCTGCCAAGATAGATAAAGGATACGGAATAGTACGGCAAAATAAGCAGCAATACATTTTAGGTAACAGAAAGGGCGTTTCGTACGGAAACGCCCTTTTCAATTTGTTTTATAGGTATGGCGGACACAGCGGAAAGGAATGCATATCGTTTCATTTTCCAAACGATCGATCTTATCACTTTAGGTTTGCTTGCGCAGTATTTATCGTTTCCTGTTGTCTACTGATTCTTTTTTCGGCTTCCGCACGGGAAAAAATACAGCCGCAGTAATTTTGACGGTATAATCCGTATTCCTGCGAAAGTGTAATCGAGCGCTTATATCCTTCCCTTTTTTTAAAATCAGAGAAAAGATAGGCAACGCCATATTGTTTCGCAAGTTCTGCCCCGATCGCATTCAATTTTTCTGCATCTTTCATTGGGCTGATAGAAAGCGTAGTGGTAAAATAATCAAAACCACCATCTTTTGCTGCCTTTGCCGCTTCAGTAAGCCGGAGACGATAACATACAGCACAGCGGGCGCCGCCTTCTGGAAATGATTCCATCCCGCGTACCGCTGAAAAAAAAGCGTCTGGGTCGTAGGAGCATACTGCAAAAGAGATAGGGTTAGGATGCGGCAATTCCTGTACCAGCCGTTTAAGTTCAGCATACCGCTTTTCGTATTCTTCCGATGGAAAGATGTTGGGGTTATAGAACAATAATGTGATGTCAAAATAGCGAGATAAATATTCAAGGACATAGCTGGAGCATGGCGCACAGCAAGCGTGCAGAAGAAGACGGGGAAGAGGCGAGGAGGGGAGCGCTTCCAGAAGCGAATCAAGTTCCCGCTGGTAATTCCGTTTGTTCATCAAAAGCCTCTTTTCTGTAGAAAATCTTTTCCTTATTTTAGCATGCAGGATATAAAGAAGCAAGAAAAATGTAAAGGGGCATTATTCTTGCTTTGCAAAATAGGCTGTGATATACTGAGCTAAAGGTGATGATCGTTTGAACGTAGATTCCAAGTTGTTTCAAGTGCTTTCCGACAACGAGCTTTTTTGCTATCATGCACGCTGTCTTTGGAAACGAGGAAATCAGACGTGCCGAGCTGCTTGAAGGCGGGCTGTTTAATACAACATATCGGGTGGAGACTTCTGTCCATGATGTTGTTTTGCGTATGGGACCGGTTCACAGGGAGCTTTTATTGCCCTTTGAAAGAAATTTGATGGAGGCGGAGGCCTATGTAGACAGGCTCTGCTTAAATTACGGCATACCGGCGTCAAGGGTGTTGTGCTGCGATACATCCCGCCGTGTGGTGGACCGTGACTATATGGTTGTAGAGTATATCGACAGTATTCCAATGTCAGATCCCGCGATTCCGGAAAACGCACTGTATGAGCTGTCCGTTTCCTGCGGATATTGGATGCGCCGTATGCATGCTGTGACGGGGAAGAAATTTGGACGTGTTTCAGACATTTTAAAAGGGATGGGGAAAGACACTTGGGGTGAAGCTGTCTTGGCGGAATTCCGGCGTTTGATCGAGACAAGTGAAAAATTTGCGGTTTTTGAACCGGATTTTATAAAGAGGGCATACACTTTTGCCGAAGAAGCACTTCCCCTTTTGAATCGGGTTTTGGTTCCACGTCTTGCGCATGCTGGTTTATGGAAAGGGAACGTTCTGGTAAAAGAAATGCAGGATGGACAGTATGAGGTGCAAGCTATTATTGATGGAGACCGTGCGGTTTTTGGAGATGTGGCATTTGATCTTGACAGTCCTTGGATGGTAGACGACGCTTTCTTAAAAGGTTATGGGGAAAGAAGCGAACCGTTCAGCTTAGAAGAAAAGAGGCAAAAGCAAAAGGTGTACCGTTTGCTTTTTGCTCTTACCGATGCATATGTTTGGCGCATACAGTACTGCAATGAGGAAAATCATCAGCACTGTCTTGCGGAAGCAAAAAGTATTTTAGCCGGACGTATTTGAGTGGAAAATAATAAGGGCGGCCTTGGTATTCCCTGCCGCAAATGCAGCAAAACGGCACAGGGAAAACGGTGCAGCTTTGCTTTGTGTGCAGGCTTGTCATATAGTAAGACGGCCGGGCGCCCGTTAGGAGGGAAAATGTGGATATTCTTCGCGTAGAGCATCTGAAAAAGTCTTTTGGACGCACACATGTTATTAAGGATATTTCGTTTAATGTCGGCAGCGGCGAGATAGTGGGATTTGTCGGCCCTAACGGAGCTGGGAAAACGACGACGCTTAAATTGATTACAAACTTAATTTTTCCTGACAGCGGAACGATTACTATTGCGGGATTTGATTTGCAAAAAGAACGGGAAAAAGCGCTTTCTCATCTTTCCGGGATTATAGAAAGCCCCGGGCTCTATACCGGCTTAAGCGGACGAGAAAATCTTGATTTTATCCGCCGTGTCCGCAATGTTTCCAAAGAAAAATATGATGAAGTGGTCAAAATTACCGGGTTGGGAGACCGGCTTTCCCGAAAAGTGAAAAAATATTCATTAGGGATGAAACAGCGTTTAGCCATCGGCATGTGCTTGCTGTCTTCTCCGGATTTCCTGATTCTTGACGAACCGACAAATGGGCTGGATCCAACCGGTACGATTGAGCTGCGCGAGCTTATCCTCAAGATGGCCAAGGAATACGGGGTTTCTATTTTGTTTTCTTCCCATATGCTGGACGAGGTCGGCCGGATTTCAGACCGCGTCATTTACATAAAGGAAGGATGCCTGTTGGGGGAGAAAACCCGGGAAGAAATGTTCACAGGGCAGCGCTATCTGGTTACGGTACAGGATACAGCCGGCGCCGAAACATGTCTTGCTTCACATCCGGCTGTCATTTCCTTTAAAATCCTTGATGGAAACAGGATCTCGGTTGAAACAGAAAAAGAAGCGGCAGGCGCTGTCGTTTCTGCGTTGCTTTCCTGCGGCGCGGTGGTGCTTGATATCCAAAAGGAGAGCGACCAGCTTGAAAATATCTATCGGGAAATTTTTCAGGAGGACGGAAAATGAGCCCTCTTGTACGTTTTGAATGTAAGAAAACATTTTTTAGTATAAAGAATTTGCTTCTGTTCTCTCTTTTGATAGCGGCAGTGCTGGGGATGTTTGTCCCAGCGACCATTTCCTTTCAAGAGGAAGCGCACAGCAGAAGAAAAAGTTATAGTGAAATAGATACTGCGGGCTGGGGTTCCGAGGATTGGGGAGCGGCAATTCGCATGTCACAGCTGTTGACACTATATCCGGACAGCGGCCGCCCGGCAGAAGTCGAGGCGGAATTGGACGTTTGGCGAAGAGATTCACATTATTCCGCTGCCCGGCGTGTCTATATGAGGTGGTATGGAGAGGATCGCTGGCGCGACGCCGTGCAGGCTGCAATTGATCAGGATGTCAATATCCGTGACGCAATGGAAGCCGGGATCATTGATGCACGGTTAGGCGGAAACGCGGAAACACTTCAGGAACTGGATAACCGGATTCGAAAAAATCAGTATCTGTTGGATCATAATGTGCGGATCATTTCTGAAGATACGGATATGACGGCGTTTCCTTTCCTGCGCCGGATGATTTCGGTATTGTTCCCAATTCTATTTACATCGGTCATTGTAGCGGCTGTTGCGGACTGCGTTGCGTCTGAAAGGGATACAGGGAGCTTTAAATTCCTTTTACTCCAGCCATTTTCCCGCCGCCGTATTCTGGGTGTGAAATTTGGCGTATCGTTTTTCCATGCCTTTTTACTGGCTGTCATACCGGTCGGAGTTGGATTTTTGGGCGCCCTGCTGGTAAACGGTTCGGGCAGCGCCGCCTATCCGGTTGCATATTGTACGGATTCATACAGCGGCTTTCTTAACTCCAGTTATGAGAGCGGGGCAGTCGAGTACCTTTCGACAGCAGATTGGTTGCTGCGGCTTTTGCCGGTTGTGTTATGCTATCTGCTGTTTTTAACTGCGTTTGCACTGTTTATATCTGTTGTTGTCAAAACCGGCGTTGCGGCACTGACGATTACAATCGCTTCATCGCTGGCCGCCTCTGTTATGCGCCCATATTTGAGTTCTATTCCTGTTTTTTCTGCGCTCTGGCCGTTTTCTTACGCGGATCCGGCGGCAGTATTATCCGGTGGTATGCAGACTACTGCGCTGTTTGGGATAGTGGTGCTGCTGGGCTTTTCCGCAGTTTTGATAGCCGGGAGTTTTTGGATGTTCTGCAGAGAGGATGTGACCTGCTGATGAAAAGCAAAATAGGTTCGACGGCCGCTCTATTTCGTTTTGAAATAAAAAAACTGGCTGCCAGCCGTAAAAATTGGGCGGTAATCGCGATCCTTTGTGTAACGTTGTTTTTGTTTGTAGCGTACAATATGCAGCAAGAACGGGCAGAACGGTTGGAAATGGCGGCAGAAAGCGATTTCTTGGTAACATGGTACGGCTATAAGGCGGCGGTATACGAGGATTTCTATGGGCAGTTCGGCGGGGAATCCTTGCGCGCCTATGCTGAAATATCAAGAAAACGAGCGTCCTGTTTTGAAGAACTGGCTGTAGCCCTGCGGAACAATGACCGCGGAGAAATTTTGCGTGTTCGGGCTGCGTACTGTACGGCGCAGGCAGAATATGGTGCATGGAGTTTAAAATATGCGGAAGAGGACAAGCTGCAGCAGGAGCTTGCAGATATCCCGTACACCGTTTCCAGTGCATTCGTTATGGCGTTGAGTCCGGATTATGGTGGATATAGATACTATACGGCGCAGGCTGATTTTTATCAAAATCTTTTGGAGAGCGGTATAGAGCCTGTGCTGTCGCTCTATGAGATGACGGGCTTCCACTTTTTATACCGTTTTATGACGACTTTGTTTCCAGCAGTGGTCTTGGTTATTGCTTTTTTACTGTTGTCGGATAGTATGGCTGCCGAAAAAGACAGCGGCACATATAAATTCTTATTGCTGCAGCCTGTGTCCCGTGCCAAAATTGTGGCTGTCAAAATTGTGGCAGGCGCTGTTTACGCCGCTGCTGTCGTTCTTGTCGCTATGCTGTGCGCATTTTTGATTACGGGCTGCATAAATGGGTTCGGATCACCGGAGTATCCGGTTTTAATAGATCCGGACGGCTACACATCACTTTCTGCTGTCCCCAGCACATATTACGATGACGTATCTGTTATGGCGTACAACGGTATCTATCAAGATCTGAATATGAAAATGGATACGGCCTATACAGCATTTGAAATGCATGGAGACGGCTTGCATCTTGGCGCGAGCCCGTATTCCTCGCAGGGGCAATTCAGCTTAACCGAACCGTCGGCAGAACTTTCTTTGACGCCGATCTGGCTGTTTTTAATATCTCTATTGCCGCCGCTGCTGGTTTTCTTTTTACTGGTTGCATCCACTGCCGTCTGTATTTCCGCTTTTTCCTATAACGGAATTTTATCTCTCGTACTTTGTGCAATAGCTGGAATCTGCCTGATCCCGACCATCCAAATCGCTTATTCACCGTTTCAGGCGGTAAACTGCGGATTGTTGGCGGCAGGGCTGTGCGGACAGACTTTGCTTTCCTCTGTGTTGGTTGCGCTTGTCACTTCGGCGGTATTGTACCTGATAACTTCCATGGGATTCAGAAAAAAGGATATTATTTGCTGAATGATTTATATTGTTTAAAAAAGGTTGCGGTACGCTGCAATTTGTGATATATTTTTGATAGAAATCAATGACCCATGCATAACAGGCATTTTTCATGCCGTATGCCCATAGATAGAAAAGGGTTGATTTTAAAAGCGTCATCACCAGTAAAGGAGGAAGAACGATGAAGGTGCTTCTATATACAGAGGCAATGAATCTTCTCGGAAAATCCGGCGTCGGAAAGGCGCGAAGCCATCAGATCCGTGCGCTCGATCAGGTGGGGGTAGAATGGACAATTGATCCAAAGGAGCAGGTAGACCTGATCCATATTAATACAATTCTGCCAAAGTCGCGGCGTCTTGCCCGCAAAGCGCGCAAGCAGGGGATACCGGTTGTCTATCATGCGCACAGTACAGTGGAGGATTTTAAAAATTCTTATCTTTGTGCGAATGCTGTTGCGCCGCTGTTTAAAAAATGGCTTTGTTCCTGCTATCAATCGGGGGACTGCCTGATTACGCCCACGCCGTATTCTAAGCGGCTGATAGAGAATTATGGGATTGAAAAGCCCATTTATGCTTGCTCAAACGGTATTGATCTGTCATTTTATGAAAAGCCGCCGTCTGAGAAAGTAGATTTCCGGAAACAATTTGGATTTCTGCCTGATGATAAAATTGTGATGAGTGTCGGCCTTTGGATTGAAAGGAAAGGTATCCTTGATTTTGTAGAACTTGCAAAGCGGATGCCGGAATATCAATTTATCTGGTTTGGCTATACATCGCTTTGGAGTGTTCCGCCTAAAGTGCGGAAAGCAGTGCGTACGAAACTGCCGAATTTACATTTTCCGGGATATGTCGACAGCGCTGTCCTTCGAACGGCTTATTGGGAATCGGATTGTTTTTTCTTCCCGACATATGAGGAAACAGAGGGGATTGTCCTGCTGGAAGCGTTAGCAGCCAGACAAAATGTTTTAATTCGGGATATTCCTATTTATGAAGGCTGGCTGGAGGACGGAAAAAATGTGTACAAAGCGGATTCGCTTGCCGGCTTTGAAGAAAAGATGAGGGGAATACTTGAAAAACGTCTGCCGGATTTAACGGAAGCGGGGTATCAGATTGCACAGGATCGCTGTATTGAAGCGGTTGGTGAAAAGCTCCGTTCAATCTACTTAGAAACCATAGAACGTGTAAATCAAAATAAGAAATGAAAATGGCATCAGATCATGGAAGTTTTGTGTTTTTCAGCGTGATAAAGGAAAATGCAATACGGAAAAAGATGCTTTGTCAGGCCCATCCTGAACGGGATGGGCCTATTGCTTTATAATGGCCTGAACAGTGGAAGTAGCGGGACTGGGCTTTACCCCATTGGATGTGCGGCATTGCTTCATACCGATGTTTTGGCAGCATGGATTAGCAGTATGTGACCGGGCAGGCTTTGGCTTTCGTAGTAAAAATAAAGGCGGCATGGTGATTTTCGTTTTGATTTTCGCATGAATAAAGCGAATAAACCAGATTTCTTTTGTGCGGAAGGGCCAGTACAATGCTTGATGGGACCGGAATTTTTCAACAAAACGTAAAATGAAATGAAATAAGAGAGAGTGAGCAAAACAAAGAGATTTTAAGAGAAATCGAGCGAGTGAGTATTCTAAATTAAATAAAACGCGTTTTTAATATTGACTTATGTTTGGAAGCCCAGTATAATAGAAAGCACGCTGAATAAATTGGAGGTTTCACTACTATGTCAACTACGATGGCAAATGCTAAGACTGTCAGCCGTAAATGGTACGTCCTTGATGCTGCCGACGTGCCGCTTGGCCGTCTTGCTGCAAAAGCCGCAGTTTTGCTCCGCGGTAAACATAAACCAGATTTTACCCCAAACGTCGACTGCGGCGATCATGTTATCATTGTCAATGCGGCAAAAGCGGTTCTGACCGGTAATAAGCTGCAAAAGAAAATGTATTATCATCACACCGGCTGGATCGGCAATTTGAAGACCGTTTCTGCCTCCGACATGATGAAGAACAATCCGGAAAAAGCGATGATGCTTGCGGTAAAAGGCATGCTGCCGGACAGTGTTTTAGGCAGAAATCAACTTCGCCGCCTGCGCGTATATGCTGGTCCTGAGCATAAAAATGCTGCGCAGAAACCGGAAGTTTCCCCGTTTTAAGTTCCCACGATAAAACAATTAGGAGGCAAATCTGATGTACGAATCTCGTCCATACTTTTATGGCACCGGAAGAAGAAAAAGCTCTGTCGCAAGAGTTCGCGTATATGCCGGCACAGGCAAAATCACCATCAACGGCAGAGATATTGACGACTATTTCGGTTTGGAAACCTTGAAGCTGATTGTAAATCAGCCGTTGGAATTGACCGATACTGTCGGCAAGTTTGATATTGTCTGCACTGTTGCAGGCGGTGGCGTTACCGGACAGGCCGGTGCGATCCGCCACGGCTTATCAAGAGCCTTGCTTCAGTATGAAGAAGAACTGCGCCCTGTTTTGAAAAAGGCTGGATTCCTTACGCGTGACCCGAGAATGAAAGAGCGTAAGAAGTACGGCCTCAAGGCTGCCCGTCGCGCGCCTCAGTTCTCCAAGAGATAACAGGCCCGACAAACCAATTCAAAAATGCTCAAA
>CAJFJV010000033.1 GCA_904384225.1 uncultured Oscillospiraceae bacterium
CAAACAAATTGTAAAGCAAATGAAACGAGAGGCCAACCCCCAAAAAGGTTAGCCTCTCGTTTTGTTGTTCTGGCCTATTTTGCAACAGGCCCTTTTTTACTTGCAGGATTCTACAAAAAACAGTACAAAACGTAATTGTATAAAATCAATATTCTGCATTACCGGTTGTTCTTGGAAAGGGGAGGACATCGCGGATATTTGAGATACCAGTCATATACATAATCAAACGCTCGAACCCGAGCCCAAATCCTGCGTGCTTTGTTCCGCCATAGCGCCGCAGATCGAGATACCATGAGTAGTCCTGTGGATCCAATGACAGTTCCTGCATGCGCGCTTCTAAGACCTCTAAGCGCTCTTCACGCTGACTACCTCCGATAATCTCGCCAACCCCCGGAACCAAAAGATCCACAGCTGCTACAGTTTTTCCGTCGTCGTTTAATCGCATATAAAAAGCTTTGATTTCTTTTGGATAATCTGTGACGAACACAGGACGTCCAAATACCTTCTCTGTCAGATAGCGTTCGTGTTCAGTCTGTAGGTCAGCGCCCCAATACACGGGATATTCAAATTCATCCTTATGTGGGCTTAACAGTTCGATTGCTTGCGTATAAGTGACTTTAGCAAAATCGGACTCAATTAGATCGGTCAGCCGTGCAATGAGCCCTTTATCAAAAAATTGATTAAAGAAAGCCATTTCATCCGGACAATGTTCCATAACATAGCGCAGAACATATTTAATCATATCACGCGCCAAATCCATATCGTCATTTAGATCGGCAAAGGCAATCTCCGGTTCGATCATCCAAAATTCAGCGGCATGACGGGGGGTGTTAGAGTTTTCAGCCCGGAAGGTAGGGCCAAACGTATAAATTTTCCCAAACGCCATTGCCATACATTCCCCTTCGAGCTGGCCGGAAACCGTAAGATTTGCAGGCTTGCCGAAAAAGTCTTGAGAAAAATCGACAGTACCGTCTTCTTTTAAAGGCGGATTTTGCGCCGGGAGCGTGGTAACACGGAACATTTCACCCGCTCCTTCACAATCGGAAGCAGTGATCAACGGTGTGTGCGCATAAACAAAGCCGCGTTCATTAAAAAAACGGTGGATCGCAAAGGCGGCGACGCTCCTAACACGGAAGACCGCACTTAACGTGTTAGTCCGAGGGCGCAGATGTGCAATGGAACGAAGGTATTCCAGCGTATGACGTTTTTTTTGCAGAGGATAATCCGGAGTAGAAGCGCCTTCCAATTCTATTTTTTCAGCATGAATTTCAAATGGCTGTTTGGCTTGCGGTGTGAGCAGCAGTATACCGGTTACATTGATTGCAGAGCCGACATTGTATTTTGCCACTTCTTTAAAATTTTCAATTTTGCTGTCTTCAAATACAATTTGAAGATTTTTGAAGCAGCTTCCGTCGTTTAATTCAATAAAGCCCAATGCTTTTGAATCACGAATGGTCCGTACCCATCCGCAAACTGTAACGCTTTGGTTTGCATATGGCTCCGGATCAGAAAACAATGTCCGGATTTCTATTCTCTTCATTTCTGTTATCCTCCATTCAATCCGCTGAAAAAGCGGAAAATCTCCTGCTATTTCTATCAGCCGTTTTTTTGCCCTGAAGGCAATCCAGCTTTTTTATTATACGTCACTCTTAGCAAAAGCGCAAGAAATACCTGAACCTATCTGTGATTTTATTTCAGGATCATCTGAAAATCGCATTTTTGCATTGTATTCACGGCCCGAAAATGCTATGCTTATAATTAAAGATATATCGCCAAAGGAGAAACGGCGGTTAGGCAATTGAAGCGGGAGGATATAGCGATTATGAAAAAAGCAGAGATTTTAAATCAGATCAAGGGAGGTTTGATCGTTTCGTGTCAGGCTTTACCGGAAGAGCCTCTCCATAGCTCGTTTATTATGGGGAGAATGGCGTATGCTGCTATGCTTGGCGGTGCAAAGGGGATTCGTGCCAATTCTGTAGAAGATATTTTGGAAATGCGCAAGCTTGTGAACCTTCCGATTATAGGGATCATCAAGCATGATTGTGACGACAGCCCGGTTCGTATTACACCAACAATGGCGGAAGTTGACGCGCTTGCTGACATCGGGGTGGATATTATTGCAACTGATGCAACAGACCGGCTTCGTACAGGCGGCGTCACGCTGGATGCATTCTTTCAAGAAGCGCGAAGCAAATATCCAAATCAGCTTTTTATGGCAGATTGTTCTACTTACGAAGAAGCGCTGCATGCACAGGAGATCGGATTCGATATTGCCGGTACGACGCTGCGCGGTTATACAGATTATACGGAAGGCATTTCCATTCCGGACTTCTCTCTGCTCAAAAAAATGGCTGACACGCTAAAAATTCCTGTAATTGCAGAGGGAGGGATTTGGTCGCCGGAACAGCTAAAGCAGGCTCTTCTCTGCGGCGTCCACGCGGCGGTTGTCGGTACAGCCATTACGCGTCCGATGGACATTACCAAGCGCTATGTAGCGGCTATTACGGAATAAGAGGTGCACAGCGTCATGGAAAAATCCCGTTTAGAACGGCAGATGCATTTTCTCATTGAGATTGATCAGATGAAGAATGTTTTGCGCCAGACGCTTTTAGCGGATGGATCCCGCAGAGAATCTGATGCTGAGCATTCATGGCATCTTGCTATGTATGCGATGCTTTTGGCAGAATATGCGCCAGAGCCGATTGATGTAAACCGCGTGATTCAAATGGTTTTAGTGCATGACCTGATTGAAATTTACGCTGGTGATACATTTTGCTATGATTTGAAGGGCAATCAGGACAAAGCAGAACGGGAAGAGGCTGCTGCCGACAAGCTTTATGCTTTGCTTCCAGCAGACCAAGCTGCGGAATATCGCGCGCTTTGGGAAGAATTTGACCGAATGGATACAGCGGATTCACGTTTTGCCGCTGCACTGGATCGCCTTCAACCGATTTTAAACAACTATTTGACAAAAGGGCATACATGGAAGCTTGGAAATGTGAAAAGCGCACAGGTTTATGAGCGGATGGCACCGATAAAAAACGGGCTTCCGGAGGCTTGGCCAATAGTAGAATGGATTATAAAAGAATCAATAGAACAAGGCTTTTTGCAGCCATAGGAGGAGAAGCCCTATGATGAAAAAAATTTTGCTCATTCCATTAGATGAACGTCCTTGCTGTTATGAGTTTCAAGAGCAGATGGCGAAAGATACAGATCTTCAGATTGTCAAGCCACCCAGAAATCTTCTCCCTGACAAGAAAAAATTTGCTGACCCAGAAAAGTTGTTTGACTGGATGGAAGAAAATGCTGTAGAGTGTGATGGCGCGATTATAGCGATTGATGCTCTTGTTTATTCGGGGATGCTTCCTTCCCGCATCCATGATTTTCCGCTATCTCTTTTAAAAGAACGGATGATGCGTTTGCGGCGGTTCTGTGCCAGCCATCCGGATCTTCCGATTTTTGCTTATAATCTTGTTATGCGTAACCCTCGCTATTCCAGTAGCGAGCAAGAACCGGACTACTATGAGCAATGGGGCAGAGAGATTCACCGTTTCGGCTACATTGGTCACAAAAAAGAACTGGGGATTGCAGACAGCTTGGAATGTGCAGAATATGAGGATATCGTTTCGCGCCTGCCTCAGGAGTACTTAAACGATTATCTGTCCCGCCGGGAAAAAAATATTGAGATTAATAAACTGGCAGTTGATATGACAGCAGAAGGGGTAATTGATTTCCTGGTTGTGCCACAGGATGATTCAAGCCCATATGGATTCACAGCAAAGGATCAACAGACGATCCGGCACAGAATAAGGGAAAAAAAGGTACAGCTCCGTGCTTATATGTATCCGGATTCGGACGGTGTGCAGGGTACGCTCTTGGCGAGAATGGCAAATCTATTCGCAAGAAAACGTCCGCTTGTATACATCAAATATGCAAGTGCAGCCGGGGATACGATTATCCCAAGATATGAGGATCGCATAGTCAGCGAAACGATAAAGTATCAGATTTTGGCCGCTGGAGGGTTAGTCGCATCCTGTGTCTTAGAGGCTGATTTGATTGTGATGATCAATACGCCAAGCGGAAACCCACTCGAACATCTAACCACCGGCCCGCTGCCGGAGCGTATAGAATACGATGCAAACCGGAATCAGATTGAGCAGGTAGAGTATGCCGCCTATGCAATGGAGAAATTAAAAAAGCCGGTTTGTTTTGCTGATATTGCCTATTCAAATGGCGGTGATCCGGAGTTGTATACGCTTTTGAGGGAAAAAGGAATTCTGTGGCGCATCGCAGGCTATGCAGGCTGGAATACGTCGTCGAATACGCTGGGGATTGCGCTCCCAATGGCGATGCTTTATTTGTTATATGGGCCGCGAAAAGGCCACACGGATTTTTTGGCTGCGCGCTACGTAGAGGATATTGGATATATGGCATTTGTTCGCCGGGACGTATGTCAAAATGATTTGCCGCCGCGGGGGCTTAATTACTTTACCGTGGACGGGGAGCATGGTGTAATTGCGGAGATTATTCACAAGAAATTACAGGAATTTGCCGATCAATATATTTCTAACAAGGATCTGCGCGTTGTAGTTGACGAGGTGTGGATGCCGTGGACGCGTATTTTTAACAATGGCATCCATGTGCATACGGAGCCTGTCGTTCCACACGATGAATAAAGGAGACGTATTGATGAAAAAGAAAATTTTGATTATCCCGCTGGATGAGCGTCCATGCAATTACGAATATCAGGCATTGATGGCGAAAGACACGGACTTAGAGGTGATTTTACCGCCAAAAGGGATTCTTGCAGACAAGAAAAATCCCGGAGATCCTGAACATATCTTTTCGTGGTTGAAAAATAACGCGGAGGGATGCGCAGGTGTTATCGTTTCGATCGATGCATTGGTTTATTCCAGTATTTTGGCATCAAGGCTGCACAATGAAGAGCTAAATACCTTGAAAACGCGCCTTTTGCACCTGCGTGAATTTAAAAAAGAATATCCGGATATTCCCTTATACGCTTTTTCACTTGTTATGCGCAATCCCCGTTATTCAAGTAGTGATGAAGAACCCGATTATTATGCAGATTGGGGAAGAGAAATCCATCGCTATGGCTATATTGGCCATAAAAAAGAATTGGGTATAGCGGACAGCGCGGAATGTGCAGAATATGATGGGATTGTTTCCCGTCTGCCGAGAAAATATTTGGACGATTATCTTGAGCGAAGGGAAAAAAATATTGAGATTAATAAATTAGCGGTGGATTTGGCTGCGGAAGGGACTATTGATTTTCTGATAATACCGCAGGACGATTCAAGCCCGTATGGATTGACAGCCAAGGATCAGCAGACTGTACGCCGCCATATCCTCGAAACAAAAACCCAGCTTACAGTATATATGTATCCGGATGCAGATGCAGTTGAAAACACGCTTTTGGCCCGCATGGCCAACAAGCTTGCTAAAAGACGCCCGTTAATTTATGTTAAATATGCCAGTGCAGCAGGAGATATAGTCACCCCACCTTACGAGGATCGGATAGTAAGCGAAACGATAAAATATCAGGTGTTAGCAGCTGGGGGACTGGTTGCATCCTGCGTTTTAGAAGCGGATTTGATCCTGATGGTGAATACGCCGGGCGGCGATCCGATTGAACATGATACGCAAAATCCGCTCCCGTCCCGCATCGAATACGATGCAAATCGTAATCAGATAGAACAGATCGAATATGCCGCTTATGCTATGGAGGTTTTAAAAAAACCAGTCTGCTTTGGCGATAACGCATATGGCAATGGCGGTGATCCGGAATTATTGGCGCTTTTACGTGAAAAAGGGCTTTTATGGAGTATTGCAGGCTACGCAGGCTGGAATACCTCATCCAATACGCTCGGCACGGTGATTCCAATGGCAATGCTGTATTTATTGTACGGCGCGCGTAAGGGCCACACGGATTTTTTAGCCGCACGTTATGTGGAGGATATAGGATATATGGCCTTTGTCCGCCGTGAGATCTGTGTAAACGAATTGGAAGCACGCGGTTTGGACTACTTCAATGTAGACGGCGAATACGGAGAAATCGCAGCTTCTGTAAAGCGGCGGCTTCAGCGTTTTGCAGATGAAAGGCTGTCTGACAATATGCATCGCGTCATAGTCGATGACTGCCGTATGCCATGGCGGCGTATGTTTGAAGTTGGTATCCGGGTACATGTGGAAGAAGGAAGCGAAGCTGTTGTAACAGAATAAAAGTATGTTTCAATACCGGATATATGATTGTTGGAAAACTGCCGGTGCTGTTTAGTCGATTCAAAGAAGCAAAATGGCAGTATAGAGCTATTTTCGCCAAAGCTAAAGAATCGGTGCGGGGGAAGCTTTTATATCATACAGAAGAATGCATGATCGCTCGTATTATATGAACGTCAAAGGGTTTGGCGCAATAATGTGCTGATTACAACGATAAAGCACGGCATAATAGTAAAAGGAGGAACCGTTTTGGCCACAATCAAAGATGTTGCGGCACGGGCTGGGGTGTCAGTATCTCTTGTATCCCACTATTTAAACGGAAGGAAAGGGGTAGGGCCTGAATCTCGACGAAGGATCGAAGAGGCAATTGAAGCGCTCCATTATCGCCCCAATGAATTGGCGCGCTCACTGGTGCGCCAGAGGACAAATACGATAGGCGTGGTAGTAAGCCATCTGTCAAACCCATTTTTGTTTGACTTGTTT
This sequence comes from uncultured Oscillospiraceae bacterium, assembly GCA_904384225.1. Taxonomy (GTDB): domain Bacteria; phylum Bacillota; class Clostridia; order Oscillospirales; family Ruminococcaceae; genus Paludihabitans. The sequence goes on from CAJFJV010000033.1 coordinate 6,721, forward strand.
GACGGGATAGAACAGGGGGCAAAAGATTACAATATTGTGTATTGCAGTGCTTCTGCAGATGTTCATAAGCGCAGACGCTATTTTGATTTCTTTTTGCATGGGCGTGCAGACGCGTTAATTGTCTACGGAAGCGGGACAGCCGACAAGGAATTGGTTGAGGAATTGACGAGAGCAAAATTCCCTGTAGTATTGGTAGAACATGACTTGCCGAATGAGGCGGCGGGCCGGATTTTGATTGATAACTTTACAGCCGGACGGGAAGCAACCGATTACTTGATCGCATTAGGACATCGGAACTTGCTTTTCCTTGGGGGGATGGAACAGATTGACGCCGTGAGAAACCGGCGGGAAGGGTTTGAAGCGGCATGTCATGCTGCATTGGACAAAGGGGTGCACCCGATTGTTTTGAATCCTGGCTATGCCAATGGCGGCGTGGTTTCACGGCGTACGTTATTTGACAGCGCGTATCGGGCGATGCGCGATTATCTTTATCAGCATGATGTCCCAGATGCCATATTTTCTTCAGGAGATATTTTGGCTTACGGCGCAATTCAAGCACTTCAGGAGAAGGGGATTGAAATTCCAAAAGATGTGTCTGTTATTGGATTTGATGATGAATCCGGATTTGAATTTGGCGTCGCTTTTCCGCGTTTGACAACAATGCGCCAGCCGCTTTCAGAGATTGGAAAATTGGCTGTGGAGACTGCAATTGCCCAGATCGGCGGTGCAAAGCCAGCCAAAATTGTAGTATCTACAGAAATGATCGACCGTGGGACGTGTATCAAACGGCAAGTATAGAAAATAAAAAGGTACGGAGTACAAAGCCTTTGTACTCCGTACCTTTTTTATTTTTGTGTAACGCGATAACCGGTTTTAAAATCAACTAAATTGAAGAGTTCTTCTCCATTTAAAAAGCGGGAAAAATTTTTCAGGCAAATTTCTATAATGCGGTCATAGGTCTTCATTACGGTATATCCGCCTGAAATATGAGGCGTAATGACAGCGTTTGGAAGGCGCCAAAGCCTGTGATCGGGCGGAAGCGGTTCCGGGTCTGTTACGTCAAGTGCAGCACCTCGCAGATGTCCGTTCTCAAGTGCATCGCATAAGGCTTCGGTGTCTATTGCCGATCCTCTTCCAACATTGATTAAAACAGCATCTTTTTTAATTTTTTCAATGCGATCACGGGAAAAAAGCCCCTGTGTTTGAGGACTTTGCGGTAAACTTAATGCGATAATATCAGATATTTTAAGTAAATCCTCCAGCTTGTCCATTTGGAAAAGTCCGTCGATATAATCCGGTTTAAGCGCTTTCGTTCGGCGAATCCCATATACTGTGCAGCCAAGTGATTTCATTTTTCTCGCATAAGAGCCGCCGATATCTCCCATGCCAACAGATAATACCGTAGAACCTTCTACACATTTTGCCGACCCCCAGCTTTTCCATTGCCCCGCTTGCTGATTATCGCGATATAAAGGCAGATTATAAAGCAGTGAGAAGGTTACGGCCACCATATATTCGGATATGGCGGGGCCATATGCGCCGCTGGCATTTGTCAAAGCTGCATAGGGCGGGAAAACGTTATTTTGCGTATAAACATCTGATCCGGCGCTGCCAAGCTGTACCCATTTAAGGTGTTTGCAGTGGGAAAGATTTTCTTTTGATGGATTGCCAAAAATAATGGATGCATTTTCAAACTGCTCCGGTTGAATCGGTGCATCATCTTCGTAGAAGAAGGTCCATTCTGGAGCAAGTTCTTCAAAGCGCCTGCGATCCTCCGGACGTTTCAATGGAAGCAGGACGACGGCGCTTTTTGTGATGCTTTCAGACACAACAATCATCCTTTCTTTGATGTACATAATGAAAAAGAGGGACGTCGTCAATGTGGCGTCCCTCTTTTTTAGTTTTCAAATTTCTTTTTTAGATTTTCAAAAAATCCTTTGCGCTTTACGTACTGCTTTTCTTCTGTCAAGGTTGCATCAAATTTTTTCAGTGCTTCCTTTTGAGATTTAGACAACCCTTTCGGAATTTCGACTGTTACCTCAACATATTGATCGCCGCGTCCGCGCCCGTTTAAATTTTGTACGCCTTTGCCCCGTAAACGGAATACAGTACCTGGCTGTGTCCCTTCGGGGATTGTATATTTTACTTTCCCGTCGATGGTAGGGACGATAAGTTCATCGCCCAACGCCGCTTGCTTAAAGGTTAAAGGCATTTCACACCAAATATCGTAGCCGTCACGCTTAAACAAAGGATCCGGCCGTACAGTGACGGTGACATTCAAATCGCCCGCAGGTCCACCGTTTAGGCCGCTGTCTCCCTGTCCGCGAACAGCAAGCGTCTGTCCGTCATCAATACCGGCGGGAATCGTAATTTCGATTTTTTTGCTTACGCGTACGCGTCCTGTCCCACTGCACTTCTTACAGGGATTGGTTACAATCCGGCCGCTGCCGCCGCAGCGTGAACAGGTGCGGGTCGTACTCATAGCGCCTAACGGTGTACGCTGTGTCACACGGATTTGGCCACTGCCGCCGCACTCAGGACAGGTCTGTGGGTTATGGCCGGGTTCACTGCCGGTACCATGGCATTCATTGCAGGTCTCCATACGGGAGACATTGATTTCACGTTTAACCCCTTTGCACGCTTCAAAGAAACTGATGGTGCAGCTGGTACGCAGATCTCCGCCCCGTCTTGGTGCATTCGGGTTGGTACGTCTGGATGAACCGCCAAAACCACCACCGAAAAAGCCTTCGAAGATGTCGCCGAGATCGCCCATATCAAACCCGCCGAATCCGCCAAATCCACCGGTTCCGCCTGCACCGGCGGCATAGTTTGGATCTACACCGGCATGACCGAACTGATCATACCGTGCGCGCTTATCTTTATCCGATAGGACTTCATAAGCCTCATTTACTTCTTTGAATTTCTTTTCAGCTTCAGCATTTCCTGGATTTAGATCGGGATGGTATTTTTTTGCAAGTACGCGGTAAGCCTTTTTTAATTCGTCTTCACTTGCCGTTTTTGCGACGCCGAGCACCTCATAGTAATCGCGTTTTTCTTCTGCCAAGCCGTAAGCCCTCCTCTATTCTGCCATAAAATGCCCAAACGGGACGGAACGTTTGCCGGTTCCGTCCCGCACAGACATTTTTCAAGATGCTAAGTTTTTATTTCTGATCGTCATTAACTTCGGTAAAGTCCGCGTCAACTACACCATCCGGGCCGTTGCCGTTTGAAGACGGGGCTGCACCGCCGGGAGCGGCTCCCTGCGCAGCCTGCGCCTGCTGTGCAGCAGCTTCATACATCTTCTGCGAAACAGCATAGAAAGATTTTTCCAAATCCTCTTGCTTTGCTTTGATGGTTTCGGTTGTACCGGATTTCAGTTCGTTTTTGAGTGCTTCAATTTTTGCGTTAATGTCTGTTTTTTCAGAATCAGAAATTTTGCCTTCCATATCTTTCATTGCTTTTTCACATTGGAAGATCACTTGGTCAGCGCCGTTTCTGACATCGATTTCTTCTTTCTTCTTTTTATCTTCCGCGGCGAAAGCTTCTGCCTCTTTTACCGCACGGTCAATGTCTTCTTTTGACATATTAGTAGAAGAAGTAATCGTGATATTCTGCTCTTTTCCAGTACCAAGGTCTTTTGCAGAGACATGAACAATACCATTTGCGTCAATATCATAGGTAACTTCAATCTGCGGGATACCGCGCGGAGCGGGAGCAATACCGTCCAGCTTAAAGATACCAAGAGTCTTGTTGTCTTTTGCAAATTCACGTTCGCCCTGCAATACGTGGATTTCAACCGCCGTCTGATTGTCGGCAGCTGTCGAGAAGATTTGGGATTTCTTTGTCGGGATAGTGGTGTTGCGCTCGATCAATTTTGTAGAAACACCACCCAATGTCTCAATACCCAAAGACAGCGGCGTTACGTCCAGCAGCAGGAGGCCTTTTACCTCGCCGCCTAAGACACCACCCTGAATAGCAGCACCAATGGCAACGCATTCATCCGGGTTGATGCCTTTAAATGGTTCTTTGCCAATTATATTCTTTACCGCATCCTGTACAGCCGGAATACGGGAAGAACCGCCGACCATCAATACTTTGTCAAGCTGAGAAGCGGACAACCCAGAATCAGAAAGCGCCTGACGAACCGGACCCATTGTAGCTTCCACCAAATCAGCAGTCAACTCGTTGAATTTTGCACGGGTAAGCGTCATATCAAGATGCTTCGGGCCGTTTGCATCTGCGGTAATAAACGGAAGATTGATTTGCGTTTGTGTCATACCAGAAAGATCGATTTTGGCTTTCTCCGCAGCTTCTTTCAGACGTTGCAGCGCCATTTTATCATTTCTTAAATCAATGCCGTCGGATTTTTTAAATTCCTCAGCCATCCAGTTGATGACGCGCTCATCAAAATCGTCACCGCCCAAATGGTTGTTGCCGGCAGTTGCGAGAACTTCTTGAACACCGTCGCCCATTTCAATGATTGATACATCGAACGTTCCGCCGCCTAAGTCATATACCATAATTTTTTGGTCATTCTCTTTGTCAACACCATAAGCAAGTGCTGCCGCAGTCGGCTCGTTGATGATTCGTTTTACGTCAAGCCCAGCGATCTTGCCTGCATCTTTGGTTGCCTGACGCTGTGCATCCGTAAAATATGCTGGTACGGTAATGACGGCTTCGGAAACGCTTTCGCCCAAATATGCTTCTGCGTCGGATTTCAGCTTCTGCAAAATCATTGCAGAAATTTCCTGCGGTGTATAGGCCTTTCCGTCGATATTAACTTTATAATCGCTGCCCATATGGCGCTTAATTGAGCTAATAGTACGGTCAGCATTGGTAACGGCCTGACGCTTTGCAGTTGCCCCAACAATACGTTCGCCTGTCTTGGAAAAAGCGACGACGCTTGGTGTGGTTCTTGCACCTTCCGGATTTGCAATAACGACTGGCTCGCCGCCTTCCATAACGGCAACACAGGAGTTTGTTGTGCCAAGATCAATACCAATAATTTTTCCCATAATAAATTCCTCCAAAGTTTTCAATTTATTTGTATGCAAAAAGAATGGAATTTGCTTTTTTACTGATTATCCTTCTACGGATTTGCTACCACAACCATGGCGTGACGAATGACGTGTCCATCTAACGTATATCCTTTCTGGAGTACCTGACAAACAACATTTTCGCCAAAAGAGTCGTCTTCCACTTGCTTGATCGCATGATGGAATTCCGGATCGAAAGGAGCGTTTAACGCTTCAATTTCTGTCACACCAAGCCGTGTGAATACATCCTGCATTTGTTTTAAAATCATTTCCATGCCCTTAAAGAAATCGGCATCTTTACATTCTGTATCAAGCGCGCGTTCAAAATTATCTGCTACGCTCAAAAGCTCTTTAATACAAGCGCCTTTTGCGAAAGAGCCAATTTCCTGTTTTTCTTTAGCAGTTCGCTTTTTGAAATTATCAAACTCTGCCATTGTACGCATAAGACGGTCGGATAGCTCATCGTTTTTTTTCTGGAGAGCTACCAGTGCGTCTTCTGCTGCGTCTTTTTTGTCATCTGTAGGATCCGGCTTAGAAGTTTCTGATTTAGAGGAATCAGAACACCCCGCCTGTTCTACTTGGGGCGCTTTCTCTTCTGTAAGCATTTCCTCTTTTGCTGCCTTCTCCTTTTTGTCTTTATTCAAACCGATCTTCCTTTCCCGTCATCTTCATCACTGGGATCCATTACGGCCTCCAGCAACCGATTGACGCTGTCTGTGATATATTGAATATGGGGAATTACGCTTGCATAATCTACACGGACCGGACCAATTACGCCAAATGAACCAATCTGCCTTTTTCTTGCTTTAAGCGGTGAAAGGATCATACTTGAGTTGGTAACGGCAAAACTCTCTTCTTCTTGTCCGAAAACCACGGAAATCCCATCAAATGCATTAGATAAAAGTGAATCCAATTCATTTTTGTGGGTCAGCAGCCTAACTACTTCATCAGCGCGCAAAAGGCTGTTTTGCAGAAGATTCTGTTCACCGTGCAGATTTACATTTACTTGGCCGAGTTCCTCAGAAAGCTCGTATACTGCATTTAAAAGCGGGGAAAGAGATACCATGTAACTGCCGAGCGCTACAGCTAATTCGGTCAGACGACTTTGCGTAAGCATCTCAATATTCAGTCCCTGCAAATGATCGTTGATAAAGCGCTCAAAAAAAGCAATTTGCTCATTGGTCAGGTCAAATTCAATCCTACAAATTTTGTTTTTGATAGTACCCGATGAAGTGATCATCAAAAGCGCATAAACACGGCGGCCTGCCGGGATGACTTCGACACGGGTGATTACCGAGAACGACGGCATACTGCTTTTTGCTACGACCGCCATATTGGTAAGCTCCGACATGACCGAAACTGCATTTTCTACAACAGCGTCTACTGTAATTGCATTATGTTCAAGAAGCCCGTCAATCAACCGGCGTTCTTCTTGTGTCAACGGTTTGGGAGACATCAAATTGTCAATATAGTAACGATATCCCTCATAAGTTGGAATCCTTCCCGCTGAAGTATGAGGCTGTTCCAAAAGTCCCGCACGTTCAAGATAAGCCATATCGTTGCGGATAGTGGCGGAGGATACATTCATGCCGATACATCCGAGCACTGCCTTTGAACCAACTGGCTCACCTGTGCGGATATATTCGTCCACAATGGTGCCGAGGATCAGCCGCTTTCGCTCGTCGATCTGCATGTTTTTCGCCTCCTTTATTTATAGATCATATTCCTTAGCACTCATATATCCTGAGTGCTAAATATAATGTACCACTCTCTTCTCCCATTGTCAAGTGTGGACGTATAAAATTTTGTAAATATACTCTGAACAAACACACACAAATTCATGACGATCAAAGGGATGCAATTTCGCTCCTACTTGACGAATATGGTATACTATAAACTGTCTTGAAAAAAGGCATAAGAACCAGCTTTGGAAATACGCTTATAAGTAAAAGGAGGCCCGATATGCAGATAGTACAGACTTCCGGACAGATACATGCTGGCCATGATCATGGGATACTCGGGAAATGGATTGAGACGCTGACGGAAAATTTGCCGGTTTCTGAACAGGTCCATGAATTTATTACACATTTCATTACAGATTCACTCAATATTTTTCTTCTGCTGTTTGTTGTCATGACTGCGGTATATTTTTTGAGCAGCTATATCAATATGGATAAACTGCATCATAGACTGGCACACTTGAACAGCGTACCGGGATATCTTTTGGCTGCGGCTGCGGGAATCCTTTCGCCGTTTTGCAGCTGTAGCATTCTTCCGGTTTTGATCGGCTTGATTTCCGTTGGTGTACCTGTAAGCGTCTGCCTATGTTATCTTACGGCCTCCTCTCTGATCAATCTAACGGCCATTGTTTCTGTTTTTGCCGTGGCAGGTGTGAATTTTGGAATTGCTTATTTAGTCGGGGCGGTTGTCGTTTTACTTATCTTATCTGTTTTGTTGGCGTCTTTTAAGCTGGAAAACGGCGTAAAGCATTATGAATGCGAACATCATCATGATCATGCCCACGAGCCTAAAACGCTGGGCGGAAGGCTAAAGCATGCACTGCTTGATACGTTAAATATGGTGAAAAAGTGCTGGCTGTTTATTTTGTTCGGCGTAGCGTTATCCTCTGCTATTATGTCCTTCTTTTCTCTGGATGCCATTACGCAGATTGTGAACAGCAACGAAATGTTATCTTCATTGATTGTCTCAATTGTTGGAATCCCGATCCATTCAGATATGTTTACAATTGCACCGGTATTACAGCTTCTTTTAAAAATATCACCTGCGGTAGCGTTGAGTTTTGCACTTTCTTCCATGGTTGTTTCTATTCCTTCTGCAATTTTACTAACAAGGGCGCTGCGTGTGAAAACAGTCGTAATATACTGTGTAGCCGCCGCAGGTGTTACAATATTGGTTGGGCTATTAAGCTGCCTGCTTTTTTAATATAGTACAAGACGAGCAAACAAACGGCTCCTGGTCTATGGACTGGGAGCTGTTTGCTTACAAAAAATTATTGTGATCTTTAAAGCGTATTTTATTTGCAGAAAATAGAAGAAAGAAAGAGGGAAAACCCTATAAAACGATTGACAAGCGATGATATGGATGGTTATACTGATGGTATGTTATCCGTAAAGTGCGAAGCCTAAAAATGCTGGCCTTATTATATCATGATACGATTAGATAATAGACGCATAGAGAGGTGTGAAAATGGGATATCAGAAGCTGCTTGACCATTTCTCTGCGTTTACTCAGGAATGTTTTGGAGATCAACTGACAGGGATATATCTGCACGGTTCTATGGCGATGGGCTGTTTTTATGCCGGGAAAAGCGATATTGATTTAATTGTTATAATAGAACGCGATATTCCTGTCTTGCAGAAAATAGCGTTTCTGAATCAAATGATACAGTTTAATGGGATAGCTCCTGCTAAGGGGCTGGAGCTTAGTGTTGTAAAGCGGAAGTATTGCAGACCATTTTTATATCCGACGCCATTTGAACTGCATTTTTCACCGATGCATTTGCCTTGGATTCAGAAAGATCCGCTTCGATATGTTAACAGTATGGTTGGAACAGATAAGGATCTGGCTGCGCACTTTATGATGATAAATCGATATGGAAAAGTGCTGTTTGGCGAAAGAATAACTAACGTGTTCGGTGAAGTGCCGGAGGAAGACTATGCGGATAGTATTTGGGCTGACATTGAAGCCGCTGAAATAGATATCGTGACAAAGCCGTTGGATGTGATCCTAAATTTGTGCAGGAGTTTTGCCTTTTTTAAAGATAGGGTGTATCTTTCCAAGTTGGAGGGTGGTCGCTGGGGGCTTTTGCATGTACCGTCAAAATACCGATCCCTTATCTCACAGGCATTGAGGGCGTATTGCTCTGATGATCTGCTGCAAATTGAAAGCCGGACAGCAAAATGTTTTGCTGCAGAATTGCTGGCCGAGATTCGGCAAGAAATCAGAGGCAGGCATTTTCGTTTTATGGAGAAAAAAGATGTATAGGGCATTTTGGTTGAATGAGCTTGTGTTATACATCTAAAAATATGGATCAACAAATATTAAAGGAGGATGATTATGGGAACGTCGAGCATTGCAGAGGGATATATCGCCGGGATCAGTTTTGGCTACGACCTAAAACGCGATGACTATTTTACAGACGCACCGCTTCGTTCGCTGGAGCTTTTAAAAGAATGCACGGGGGCCAATACCGTTGTTTTTGCTTTTCATGCATTGCAGGATGATCCGCAGTCTACGAAAATCGACTATATCGGTACAGAAACGCCGACAGAAGAGGGCTTGGCGCGAGTCGTTTCAAAAGCGCGTGAATTAGGGCTTCATGTTATTTTAAAGCCTATGTTGGATTGCCGTAACGGAACGTGGCGCGGACACATTAATTTTTTTGATAAAGATGTGCCGTGTGAGCCGAAATGGAGTGACTGGTTTTCTGCATATACGGCGTATCAGACCTATTTTGCAGATATTGCCGAGCGGCTGCGGGTGGATATGCTTTGCATCGCCTGTGAAATGGTGCAAACACAGCGGCGTGATGCGCAATGGCGCGCCTGTATATCAGAGATTAGAAAACATTATCATGGCCCGATTACTTGGAATGCGGATAAATATCAAGAAGATGAAGTGACGTTTTGGGATGCGCTTGACGTAATATCGTCGAGCGGATATTATCCGATAGATGATTGGGATAATCAGCTTAAACGTATTGAAAAAGTAGTTGAACAATTTCAAAAACCATTTTTCTTTATTGAATGCGGATGTATGACCTGTAAAAGTTCACCTGCTGTTCCCAACAGCTGGATCCGCTTTCGGAATGAAGTCGATGCATTGGCAAAAGCCCGCGGAATTCAGCTTGATCTTGATCGAACCGTGGATGGATTGTATCGAGGGATCGACTTCGCAGCTTTACCCGAACAAGTTCGCGCAGTTTATCGTGATACAGTGGACTTTAAGGCGCAGGCTGATTTTTACCGTACGGTTTTTGATGCATGCGACAAATATAATTTTGTGAAAGGATTTGGGCTTTGGGACTGGAATGGAAATTTGCATGTAACACCGGAAACGGTCTGTTATGACGGCGGATACGGCCTCTATTTAAAGCCGTCTGCCGCAGTGGTAAAAGATTATTTTACAAAAAAGATTGGTTAAAAAGGCTTTGGAAAAAATAAAAGAAAGCGATTGTGAATAAACAAGAGCGCTGTGCATTAGCACAGCGCTCTCGTCTATTCTTTTTTTATTTTCTCAATCGTTACGATGGGAAGATATTTTATCTGCCTTTCGAAGTTCTTTTGTTTTTAACAGCATAATGGCCGACAGGATACCAGCTAAAACAGAAGTCCCTGCAAAATTCAGCCATATGGCAAGGCGGCAAATACAGAAAATTAAGATAGAGCGAAAACGGCTGAAAGAAATTCAACAGCTGTTTGAGCAGGTCTACGCCAAAACCAAAGATGCGGAGACGGCGATAAAGGAACAAGTTGCAATCTGCGAGTTACCGGAAGAGCGTTTTATTTACAGCCGGCAAAGCTATGATGGCATTGAACTATCTGAGCAAAAGTGGTGGGATATTTATGGCGCTTTTTTGCAGGAAACGGGAATGACAGGCGTTTCTTATATTGGTTCCGTTATTTCTCTTTCCCGCTTGTTATCCGGGCATTTTGGACAGATTGACCGTCTTTTTGCAAAAGTGGCGGGCCGTCGAGGAAAAAAACGTGCGGCAGGATTATATGCCGTTTTTTATCATAAGGGAAACTATGGAACGCTTTCGGAAATGTATACGTCTATTTTGAAACAAATTTCGCATTTGGGCTATCATGCTGTGGGAGATGCCTATGAAGAATACCTGATTGATGAGACGGCTGCAAAAAGTGAGGATGCATTTGTTACAAAATGCATTATTAAAGTCGAAGCGAATGAATTCCTTCAAAAATAAAAATGGGCAACGCTGCCTTAACAGCATTGCCCATAGCCTGTATCATATTTGAATGTTGTCAGTGAACGGAAACAAAGCTTTTATCAAGATCAATAACACACGCATACCGCGGATCGATTTGCTTCATGAGGACACCAATTTGGCTGATGATACGGTCGCAGTCCTTTTGATGGTAGGAAAAGGGGATTTCCAAATCAAAAATCAGGTTAATGCGTTCCTTTCCTCTAACGACACGAAAATCATGGAAAGACAAAGCAGGATCCAATGCAGCAATTACATTCCGCAGTTTTTCTTTCGTTGCCAAAACCTGCTCGTCACGCGTCTCTACAGGATCCATATGGATGACCAGTAAAATATTCAGTTTCGCACCAACCTCCCGTTCGATTTTATCAATAATCTCGTGGGATATCTCAATATCGACATCCCGAGGGACTTCTGCGTGAATGGATGCGATGCTTCTTCCGGGACCATAGTTGTGCACGATCAGATCATGCGTCCCTACGATTCCGTCATATGCTTTGATTTCTTCTGTTATCCTTTTGTACAAATCCGGATCTGCACCTTGCCCGATCAACGGTTCTAAGGTATCTTTGGCAATACTGATACCAGCCCATATGACGGCTAAAGAGACAAGCAACCCGGCAAAGGCATCTACATTGACGGAAGTGAACCGGCAGATCAATATGGAAACAACAGTTGCACTGGTGGTGATTACATCACCCAGCGAATCGGCAGCAGTAGCGGTCATAACCTTTGATTGGATACGCCTTCCGAGTTTCCGATTGAAAAGCGACATCCACAATTTCACCAAAATCGAAACAATAAGGAATACGAAAGGGAGCCATTGAAATGTGATTTCCTGCGGGTTCCTGATTTTTTCAACTGAACTTTTAAAAAAAGAAAAGCCAACCTCAATAACCAAAAACGCGACAATTAAAGCGGATATATATTCAATTCTTCCATGTCCGAAGGGATGCTCCTTATCAGCTGGTTTGTTTGCCATTTTGACGCCGACAAAGCTAATGACAGAAGAAGCGGCGTCTGAGAGGTTGTTAAAAGCATCGGCCATTATAGCAAGGGACCGCATAAACAGACCGATAACCAATTTGACTGCAAAAAGCAAAACATTGCAGATGATACCGACAACACTGGACAATACACCGTATTGTGTGCGGACGTCTGTATCAGATGTATTTTGATAGTCCTTTATAAAAGTCTTAACAAGAAAATCTGTCATGTGCTTGATCCTTTCCTCAAATCTTTGCTTTGCCGTTAGCAAAATAAAACGCCTTTTTCTTTTGAATAAAATCGGAAATAGGGCTGCGGGGCCTCTGAAAATCCATCAAAGCGTTATCTCCTATTCTATGCAGCCCGATGGATAAAGTCAATCCTAACCGTATTTGATATATCATAACGTTTGAAAGATAGCCGGGAGTAGGGCAAAGGGATAAGTTTTGCGATAAAGCGGTACATGGAGCTTTGGTTTTAGCACTCTAGCTTTTAGAGTGCTAAAATTAACAGTTTGCTCATACTTAATCAAATACTAAAACATAAATACCAGATAAAATTAACCTGTACTCAGAAAAGAGGGGTATTATAGAAAGGCAGGTATGAAAAATGAATGCTCAAAAATTTACACAAAAATCCTTGGAAGCAATCCAGTCGGCACAAGAGCTTGCAATTGAAAGACAGACCTTGAGCTTGGACGAGGAGCATCTTCTGCTTGCGCTTTTAAATCAGGATCAGGGGCTTATACCGCAGCTTCTTACTTCGATGCAGATAGATGTAAACGCTTTTCGAAATGATACGCAGAAACTGTGCGATCAGCTTCCTGCGGTTAGCGGCCCTGGGCGCGAAGCAGGAAAAATTTATGTTTCGCAGGAGCTTGACCGGATGTTGACAGCTTCGGAGCGTATCGCCGATAGTATGAAAGACGAATATGTTTCTGTTGAACATCTGTTCCTTGCAATGCTGGATCATCCAAATGATTCTGTCAAGCGCTTGCTGCAACGTTACCATATTGAAAAGAACGCCTTTTTGAAAACGCTTTCTTCCGTGCGGGGGAACCAGCGCGTTACTTCAGATTCGCCAGAGGGAACATATGACGCACTAAAAAAATATGGGACAGATCTTGTGGAGCGTGCCCGCAGCCAGCAGCTGGACCCGGTTATCGGCCGTGACGACGAAATCCGCAATGTGATCCGGATACTTTCCCGTAAAACAAAAAACAATCCGGTTTTGATTGGCGAACCCGGTGTCGGTAAAACGGCAATTGCGGAAGGGTTGGCGCAGCGTATTGTCCGTGGAGATGTTCCGAACAGCCTTCAGGATAAGACGATTTTCTCTTTGGATATGGGATCGTTGATTGCGGGTGCAAAATTCCGCGGGGAATTTGAAGAGCGCTTAAAAGCTGTTTTAAACGAAGTCAAAAAGTCAGAGGGAAGAATTATCCTGTTTATTGACGAGCTGCACACGATCGTCGGGGCAGGTAAAACCGAGGGGGCAATGGATGCGGGCAACCTGCTCAAACCGATGCTTGCACGGGGTGAGCTTCACTGTATCGGTGCGACAACACTGGATGAGTATCGGCAGTACATTGAAAAAGACCCTGCGCTTGAACGGCGCTTCCAGCCGGTTATGGTGAACGAACCGACTGTTGAGGATACCATTGCAATTCTTCGCGGATTAAAAGAACGTTATGAAGTTTATCACGGCGTCAAAATTCAGGATCAGGCCATCATTGCAGCGGCTACCCTTTCGAACCGCTATATTACGGATCGTTTTCTTCCGGATAAAGCAATTGATCTGATCGACGAAGCATGCGCAATGATCCGTACAGAGATCGATTCCATGCCGACGGAACTCGACGTGATCCAGCGCCGCATTATCCAGCATGAAATTGAGGAAGCAGCATTGCAAAAAGAAAACGATGCACTTTCAAAAGAGCATCTTGCGGAAATACAGAAAGAGCTTGCGGAAATGCGTGCGCAATTCAATGAAATGAAAGCAAAATGGGAAAATGAGAAAGATTCTATTGGAAAGGTGCAGAATCTTCGCGCTGAAATTGAATCTGTCAATGCGCAGATTGAGCGTGCGCAACAGGAATATGATCTCAATAAAGCAGCGGAATTAAAATATGGAAGACTGCCGCAGCTACAAAAAGAACTGGCCGAGGAAGAGAAAAAGACGGAACAATCTGTCAATCGGCATTCCTTGCTCCGAGATAAGGTGACGGAAGAAGAAATTGCGCGTATTATCGAACGGTGGACGGGAATCCCTGTAGCCAAGCTGATGGAAGGGGAGCGGGACAAACTGCTGCATTTAGACGATGCATTGCATAAACGTATTGTCGGTCAGGATGAAGCGGTTACAAAAGTATCCGAGGCAATCCTTCGTTCGCGTGCGGGTATTCAAGACCCCAACCGGCCGATAGGTTCGTTTTTGTTCTTAGGGCCTACGGGTGTAGGCAAAACAGAACTCGCCAAAGCGTTGGCCGAGTTGTTGTTTGACGATGAGCATAACATCGTCCGGATTGATATGAGCGAATATATGGAAAAATATTCTGTCTCGCGCCTGATCGGCGCTCCGCCCGGATATGTTGGATATGAAGAGGGCGGGCAGCTGACAGAGGCAGTCCGGCGGAAACCTTATTCGGTTGTGTTGTTTGACGAAATCGAAAAGGCGCATCCTGATGTGTTCAATGTACTGCTTCAAGTGCTGGACGATGGCCGGATTACAGATTCGCAGGGCCGTACGGTGGATTTCAAAAATACGATTCTGATTTTAACTTCAAATCTTGGATCGAATTTTCTGCTTGAAGGGATCGATAGCGCCGGGAACATTACAGAAGAAGCGCAAAAGCAAGTCAGTGAACTGTTAAAGCGTTCCTTCCGTCCAGAGTTTTTGAACCGTCTGGATGAAATTGTAATGTATAAACCGCTGACCAGAGACGATATTACGAAAATTGTCGATCTGATGATTGCGGATCTGAATCGCCGTTTGGCGGAGAAGCAATTATCCTGTGTGATTACGCCGGAAGCGAAAGACTTTATTATCGAAAACGGCTATGATCCAATGTATGGTGCACGTCCGCTGCGGCGCTTCATCCAGCGGTATGTGGAGACCCTAATCGCCAAAACAATCATTGCAGGAGAGCTTCAAATGGACAGTCGGCTGATAGTGGACTGTCAAAACGGAGAGCTGAATGTCTCTGTTACCGATCCGGTTGTAGTAAAGCAATAATCAAAACAACAAAAAAACAGGACTTTTAAAGTCCTGTCAGCCTGTAGAAAAACCTGCTCCGGCAATTAAGCCAGAGCAGGTTTTTTGCTTGGAAACGAAAGCGGAAACGGAAAAAGCATCAAAACAGCAGCTACA
>CAJFJV010000034.1 GCA_904384225.1 uncultured Oscillospiraceae bacterium
AAAGGGCTTGCCGCCTGCAATTCACAGACAACAAGCCCTTTCAGCTGCTTGAACAATTTTTGATAGAAATATTGTCTAACTTTTTGGGGTCACTTCACTCCTATTCGCTATTTATTTCTTTGATTTGTTACACATCATTGTAACACCTACAATGCGTCAGATGCGTTTTCTATGCCTTCGCTTGCTTTTTACAGCAAACATAGCTACAATAGAACCTGTTTGAAATCTAATGGTTTACGGGGGCATATATGAAGCTTGAAAATGATCTTGAAAACGATCCTATAAAATCGTTGGTTTGGCGCATTGCCATCCCCAGTATGGTAGCACAGTTTGTCAGTGTGCTTTATAGCATTGTAGATCGCATTTATATTGGCAATATTCCGCTTATCGGAGATACTGCACTGGCGGGCGTAGGCGTATGTGCGCCGGTGGTGACAATGATATCTGCGTTTGCTTCTTTGATTGGATTGGGCGGTTCGCCGCTTTTGAGTATGCGGATGGGTGCCAAGAAAGAAGAGGAAGCACAAAAGATATTAGCAAATAGTTTCTTGATGATCTGTATTTGTTCCGTCTTCCTGATGGCAGTCTTTTTCCCTTTGCGCGAGCCAATGCTGCGGTTATTCGGCGCAAGCGATGTGACATATCCCTATGCAGATGGATATTTTTGGGTGTATCTTTGCGGAACCCCTTTCGCTTTGCTCTCTGTGGGACTGAATCAGTTCATTATCTGTCAGGGATTTGCAAAGAAAGGGATGTTATCCGTTGTCCTCGGCGCTGTAATGAATATTGTATTGGATCCCATTTTTATTTTTGCCTTTGACATGGGTGTGGAAGGTGCTGCGCTTGCTACAGTTATTTCACAGGTGGTTAGTTGCGCGTATGTGCTGTTCGTTTTATTTGGAAAAAAGGTTCAGGTCCGCATTACTTTCGGCGGATATCGGTTTTCTGTTGCCCGTCAGATATTGGCACTTGGCTTTTCGCCTTTTTTGATCATTGCAATTGATAATGTGATGATCATTGCGATGAATGCGGTTTTACAGTATTACGGAGGCGGAGGGCTCGGCGATCGGCTGGTGGTTTGCGCGACGATTGCGCAGAGCTTTATGCTGATTGTGACGATGCCGCTTGGAGGAATTAGCGGTGGGACGCAAACAATTTTGGCGTATAACTATGGTGCGCGTCAACATGACAGGGTACGGCAGGCACAAAAATATATTTTATTGCTGTGCTTGGGATTTGTTACGCTGATGTTCGTCTTATCAAGATTAATTGGCCCTCTTTTTACACAGTTGTTTACGCCGGACGTTTCTTTACAGGCGGAGGCATTTGAAGCAATCAAGATTTTTACATTGGCGATCCTTCCATTGGGTATCCAGTATGAACTGGTTGATGGCTTTACAGCTATGGGACAGGTAAAGCTTTCCTTGTTTTTGTCCTTTTTTCGGAAATTTGTCTATTTTGCTTCTCTTTTTATTATTCCGATTTTCTGGGGTGCGAAAGCGGCATTTTTTGCAGAGCCTGTATCAGACGTGTTGGGACCGATTGTCACTATTGTAGTGCATAGGTGGGCTATTCGAAAGATTTTGGACTAACAAAAGTATTTTTATATCTTAAATATACTAATTGTATATTTTGCGTTTGGCGAAGTACAGCATACTATCGGAAAATCTTTATTTTCCCATTTACAAATAGAAAAAATCATGCTATCATAAATGAAATGCAGTGAAAGGGAGCAGGTTGTTTCAACTGGCTCAGAGAACCGCGATATGGTGTGACGCGGTGCAGATAACAGCTTTTCTCGCCCTGGAGCAGACCGGACCAACGGTATTTGGCCATTAAGCCGGTACGGGATTCCCGCCGTTATACGGGCGGCACTTTTTGAATAAGTGCAGTGAGGTGGACGTATTTCGTCAAGCAGAGTGGTACCGCGGAAGTGTAAAGGCTTTCGTCTCTTGCGTGTAAGCAGGGGCGAAGGCCTTTTTTATGTAGAAAGGTCTTCCCCGATTAAAAATCAGAGATAAGGAGATGCGACATGAAGCTGGCTTTTTCAACATTGGGATGTCCGGACTTTAATTGGGAGGACATTTATTCTATGGCAAAAGATTTTGGTTTTGACGGTGTGGAAATGCGGGGACTTGGGGATGAGATCTTTTCGGTCAATGCCAAGCCGTTTTGTGCAGATAATCTGCCGAGAACAATCGAGACGCTTCGCAAAAAGCATCTGGAAATCTGTTGCCTGTCGTCAGGATGTGCGCTGCGCTTTGCTGATCAGGAGGAGGAAAATGTGGCACAATTGCGCCGCTATATCGATTTGGCACATCAGCTTGGAACGCCGTTTATCCGCGTATTGGGTGATTTGACTGCACAGCCGAATGGAGAAGTGGACGACGAAGTTGTTTTACATGCGCTTAGCCAATTAATCCCGTATGCCGAGGAAAAAAATGTAACACTGCTCGTTGAAACAAATGGCGTTTATGCAGATACTGCACGGCTGAGAGAGCTGTTGAATCGTGTAGAGAGCGATGCAATCGGTGCGCTTTGGGATATGCATCACCCTTATCGCTATGCAGGGGAATCACCGGAAAAGACTGTCCAGAATCTTGGCGCTTATATCAAATATACGCATATCAAAGATTCGGTTGTAGAAAATGGGAAAACCGTTTATAAAATGATGGGGGACGGCGATCTCCCGGTGGATGCGATGATGCGGGCTTTGCGCTCCATCAATTATGAAGGATATATTTCTTTGGAATGGCTCAAACGGTATGCGCCGGATTTAAACGATGCCGGGGTTGTTTTCCCACAGTTTGCAAACTATATGAGCCAGTATATGGAGGCACCGCAGAAAAGCGGAAGATTGTATGAAAATAACGCTAAAACAGGAAAGTATGTTTGGCCAAAAGAAACTTTAATTGATCTGACGTTTCCGCAAGTCTTAGACCGCATTGTGGAAGAATTTCCGGATCAATATGCTTTCCGCTATACAACGTTGGATTATATCCGTACTTATGCGGAATTCCGTGATGATGTGGATACTTTTGCCCGTTCCCTCATTGCGATGGGCGTTCGTCCGGGAGATCATGTGGCGATTTGGGCGACAAATGTCCCGCAGTGGTATATCACGTTTTGGGCTACTACAAAAATCGGCGCTGTATTGGTAACCGTAAATACGGCGTATAAGATTCATGAAGCGGAATATCTGCTGCGCCAATCGGATACGCATACGCTTGTTATGATAGACGGATATAAGGATTCCGATTATATTGGTATTATAAAAGAGCTCTGCCCCGAACTGGAAACCGCACAAAAGGGGCATCCGCTCCATTTGCGGCGCCTGCCGTTCCTGCGGAATATTATTACCTGTGAATCAGAGCAGAAGGGCTGCTATACATGGGAAGAAAGCCTCGCTTTGGCCGACCGTGTGCCGATAGAAGAAGTTTATCGCCGGGCTGCCGCAATCAGTAAGCATGATGTTTGCAATATGCAGTATACATCTGGTACAACCGGTTTTCCAAAAGGTGTAATGCTTACACATTATAACGTGGTCAATAACGGCAAAGCGATCGGCGACTGTATGGATCTTTCGACTGCAGACCGATTGATGATACAAGTTCCGATGTTCCATTGCTTTGGCATGGTTCTTGCGATGACGGCAGCTGTAACACATGGCACGACAATGTGTCCAATTCCTGCGTTTTCTCCGCGCAAAGGGCTGGACTGTATCAACAAAGAAAAAATCACGGCTTTTCATGGCGTCCCCACTATGTTTATCGCGATGCTTGGCCACCCGGATTTTGAAAAAACAGATTTTTCTTATATGCGTACAGGTATCATGGCGGGGAGTCCTTGTCCGGTGAAAGTGATGCAGGATGTTATAGAGAAAATGCATATGACAGAAATCTGCATTACGTATGGGCAGACAGAAGCCTCTCCGGGCTGCACGATGAGTAAGACAACAGATTCCATTGAAACGCGTGTAAATACAGTAGGAGGCGCCATGTTCGGTGTGGAATGCCGGATCGTAGATCCGGAAACAAACGAAGAACTGCCCGATAATGTAGATGGTGAGTTTGTTGCGCGCGGTTATAATATTATGAAAGGATATTATAAGATGCCGGAGGCGACAGCAGCTGCGATCGATGCAGATGGATGGCTGCACACAGGTGATCTTGCGCGGCGGGATGAAAACGGAAATTATAAAATTACCGGGCGGATTAAAGATATGATCATTCGCGGCGGAGAGAATATCTATCCTAAAGAGATAGAGGATTTTATCTACACACATCCGAAGGTTTCGGATGTGCAGGTGATTGGCGTTCCGGATAAGCAGTACGGGGAAGAAATTATGGCATGCGTAATTTTGAAACCAGGAGAAAACATGACGGAAGAAGAGTTGAAAGAATATGTTCTTTCCCATATGGCCAAGCATAAAGTTCCGCGGTATGTCGACTTTGTAGACAGTTTTCCAATGAATGCAGCCGGAAAGATTTTAAAATATAAAATGCGTGAAAACGCGGTACAGAAGCTTTCTTTACAAGAGGCAAGCAGTATCGAGACCGCATAAGAAAAAATTTTATTTCAATAATAAACCGATCTGATAAAAACATACAGTGACAAAAAGCCCCTCTGATGCAGGATAATAAAAGTCTGCATCAGGGGGGCTTAGTATGTCTGGGAAAAAGGGGATGAAACAGTATCCGGTTGGGATACGGGAAGAAATTGTGGCACGAATCCGCGCAGGAGAAAGCCAATGTGCTTTGAGCCGGGACTATGAAATAAGATAGTAACATTATAACGAAATAGTGAGAAAAATAAACTATTTTATCGGAAATGAGATATCATATTTTGTTATATCTTTTGTTTCTAATATATTGTAGAGATGTTTTCCGAAGATTGTGTAAAAAAACTCCACTGCGTCAAGCAGATGCAGCGGAGTGTCAAAGGCTTTTATACAGGATTTGAGACAGGAGCAAAAGAAGCGCCGATATAATCGGATAGGTCTTTGGGGGAGAGACGGACGTTTATCCCGACTTTTCCGGCGCTTACAAAAAAGGACGGAAGGTTTTGCGCAGAAGTATCCAAAAAAGTGGGAAAAGGCTTTTTCATCCCAATGGGAGAACAGCCGCCGTGTACATATCCGGTAAGAGGTAAAAGCTTTGCCTGCGGAAGCATTTCTAAGCTTTTGACGCCGGCAGCATGCGCCGCCGCCTTTAGATTTAGGGTAGAAGCAGCAGGGATTATAAAGACAAAATAGGACGGGCCGTCCGACATCGTCACCAGCGTTTTATATACCGTATTTACAGGGACTTGCAGCTTTTGTGCAACGCTTACAGCATCTGTTTTGCCATCCGATATATTATATTCAAACGCTTCGTATGCAATATGCGCCTGATCCAAAAGACGCAGTACATTGGTTTTTTTCTGTGCTTTCATCAGTATCCAAACGATCCTTCCATTAAAATAATTTCAATGCGCCCAACTTCACGCTGCTGCCCCAAAAATACAGAAGAACAACAAATGCGCTCGGAGCTGTGACATGCCATACAGTGCCCGGTTTTGACACAAGGTGTATTTCTTTTTAAGCGTGCGGCGTTTTTGGGGGCGGCAATACGGCGAACACGATCTTCTGCGGCCGCTTTATTGGCAACGAGTTTATTTTCTCCAGCAAAAACAAGTACTTTTTTGGGGCCAAAAATCATAGCGGATACGCGGTTTCCATTACCGTCGACGTTGAAAAGCCACCCGTCTTCGGTCATGGCGTTGGTACTGGTTAGATAGACATCTGCCGAAAAAGTCCTTCGAAAAAGCTCTTCTACTTCTATACGGCTTAATCCCGGACGGTCACGGTCAAGCAAATGGATACGACCGGCTTGATCCATTTTACGCAGACTATCGAGAGCACCACATTCTTCCAGTGTAACAGATCCGCCGAAGGAAACGACACTGCCTTCCGGTATGCGGCTGGACAGCACGCTTGCAATACTGTCCTCTGCTTTTAAAAAAGTGAGTTTCATATTGTTTTTCTCATAGGCTGCCGCAATGCGGTTTTTTTGTTGTTCTGTCATGACGGAATCCTCCTTAATAAACGGCGTCAGATTGTTTTTTCTATTATACCGCCAATGGATTAAAAAAGAAAGGCTGGGCATGAAAACAGGGCTTTTGGAATAGAAATAGACAAACGCTAAAAATAGCGGAAGGAGAATGAAGATGAAACTGCTCGCGCTTTTGGATCGGGATTTTTCTGCAGCTCCGGCAAAGGAAATTGCTGCGGCATCGGTTCAGTCGGATCAGGACGGCAATCAGCCAAAGGAGCTGCGGGGACAGGTGAAGGCACCGGCTGCTGAGGACAAAAAGGAAAAAATAGCGCGGCGCGGGCTCAGTACGGATGAAGCATTGCGGCGGCTACAGAAATATGGTCCGAATCTTTTGAAAAATGGTAAGAAAAAGCATCCGGCAGCTTTGTTTTTTACCCAGTTTAAAGACGTAATGACACTTGTACTGCTGGTGTGTACGGCGGTTTCGCTTATCATGGGGGAATATGTCGAAGCGATCACAATTGCAGTTATTGTTTTGATGAACGGGCTTTTGGGATTTGTACAGGAATTTAGGACAGAGCGTACACTTGAATCGCTTCGGGCCATGGCCTCCCCTGCTGCGAAGGTGCTGCGTGACGGAAAGGCATGCCAGATTGATGCGGCAGAAGTAGTGCCCGGCGATGAAGTTTTTCTTTCCGCCGGCGGACGTATCCCTGCTGACGGCAAATTGCTTTCCTGTACAGGGCTTTCCTGCGATGAATCTATGCTGACAGGGGAATCTGCGGCAGTACAAAAACAAATCCATGATGAAGTCAGTATGGGATGTACGGTAAAAAGCGGGCACGGTATCTTCCAAGTGGAACAAACGGGTATGCATACGCGTATGGGACAGATAGCCGGTATGCTGACAGAAATCGAAGAGGAGCCAACGCCGCTGCAAAAACATCTGGGACAGCTTTCAAAATATATTGCGGCGGGATGCCTGTTGATTTGTGCCGTAGTAAGCATTACGGGCGTACTGCGCGGGGAAGCGCTGTTCGATATGCTGATTACCGGCGTGAGCCTTGCGGTTGCAGCTGTTCCGGAGGGGCTTTGTGCGGTGGTTACCATTTCTCTTGCGCTTGCAGTAAGCCGTATGGTGAAGAAAAACGCATTGGTACGGCGGCTGCATGCGGTAGAAACACTCGGCTGCGCCACCGTTATCTGTTCGGATAAGACGGGAACGATTACCCAAAATCAAATGACCGCGACTACAATTTTGACTGCATCCGGCGAATATCCTGCATCCGGCCTTGATGGGAAAAATCCGGAGCGTGAAATGTTGCTGCGCTGCTTCTGCCTTTGCAGCAGTGCCGAGGCAGGGGAAGAGGGATTCTCCTCTCCAACGGAACAAGCGCTGATATCTTTGTCCAAACCAGTTTGCGGACAGGAATCTGCCGCTTATCGGCGGATAAGGGAAATACCTTTTGATAGTACGCGTAAAAGGATGAGTGTGACAGTTGAAAATCAAGCGGGGGAACGATTCCTGTTTGTAAAAGGCGCACCCGACATCCTGTTAAGCAGGTGTACCGCCGTTTGGGAAAGGGGGAGGGTTGTCCCGATAAATGCCGGACGCCGGGCGGCTTTGCTGAAACAGAACGATCACTTGGCAGATCGCGCTATGCGTGTGATAGGTGCTGCATATAAAATTGTATCTGGTGTGGATGAAACAGAAGAAAACCTTGTTTTTCTTGGATTTGCAGGGCTGATCGATCCTCCGCGGGAGGGGGTTGGAAAAAGTATCGCCAAATGCCGCCGCGCGGGTATCCGTACGGTTATGATTACAGGGGACCATAAGCATACGGCAGCAGCCATTGCGAAGCAAGTAGGAATCCTGACAGAGAAGGAACGCATATTGACAGGGGCAGAACTTGACCGGCTCAGCGACCAGGAGCTTTCGGAAGCTGTGAAGGAAACAGCTGTCTTTGCACGCGTTACCCCCGCGCACAAACTGAGGATCGTGCGCGCTTTTCGAAGGAACGGGCAAATTACCGCGATGACCGGAGACGGCGTTAACGATGCTCCGGCAGTAAAGGAAGCAGATATTGGCGTGTCAATGGGGAAAAGCGGTACGGACGTAACGAAAGAGGCAAGTGAACTGATCCTTTTAGATGATAATTTTACAACACTTGTAAATGCAGTTGCTGAGGGAAGAAGTATATATCATAATATCCGAAAATTTATCCGCTACTTGCTTTCTTGTAATATTGGAGAAGTCCTTACAATGTTTTTAGGAATGCTGTTTCACATGCCGGTTATTTTGCTTCCAATACAAATTTTGTTGGTTAATCTGGTGACAGACGGCCTTCCCGCAATAGCATTAGGGCTTGAACCGTACGACCGGAGAGTGATGCAAAAGCCGCCGCGAAAACCAAATGAAAGTGTGTTTTCAAACGGGCTTGCCGGAAAAATTATTGTCCGCGGTATTCTGATCGGGTTGGCAACATTGGCTTCGTTTACAGTTGTATACCGCATGACCGGCGATCTTATTTCAGCACGTACCGGTGCGCTGTTTGCTTTGATTTTTGCTCAGCTTTTACATGTTTTTGAGTGCAAAAGCGAAGAACGGACGCTTTTTACAATCAATTGGTTTGACAATAAAAAACTGATTGCGGCGGCTTTATTTTCTCTTTCCATTCTTTTGTGCGTGGTTTATCTGCCGATTTTTCAGCCGATCTTTAAAACATGCGCGCTTCCCGTCTCTGTGTTGATTTGGCCGGTGCTATTCTGCCTTGCGGCACCGGTTTGTGCGGCGCTGTTTCACAGAAAGCAGAAGATAGAAAAATAAAAGTGTAAGATGCTTTTGCAATATAAAATGGATGCCTTGACGGCTCTTCCGTATTTAAGTTTAAGAAAAATGCCCGTAAGCAGAAATTGCGCCGGAATCATCTCTTAGGTTTAAAGTGTGATTCCGGCGCTTGTTTTTTGAGAATGGTACAGATGTTTGCCCTTCCACTGTATATTTCAAATAAAGAAAAGCGGAAGGTTTACCTATTCAGGGAAATAAGCGTTTTTTAAATAAGTTCGAGTAGAAAAGTCAAATATCTCTTCATAGGGTTTCTCTCCTTCATAGAGCCATCGTTTAAGATAATTCGGAGAAAACTTGACCAATATTTCATTCGGGAGACCAGTATATAGTGTGTATGCGTGCGGGAAGTATTTTCGGTAAAGCGCAATAAACGCACTGTTTTCGCATGGCCTGCCAACAACAGAACAAATCCCTTCAATCTGTGTATTTTCAAAGCACAGCGCAGCATAGGGATTTGTTTGAAGCTGCGTAAATTTACGCATCGTTCGGTCAGTTTGCAAGTAAAATGCAGTGTCTAAAATAATAACGCTTACCATCCGGGAAGAAACTTTGTTCTCAGCTGAGGTGGAAAGGACCATTTTTTTATGATCCCCTAACTGGGAAAATAATAAATCTTTCTGTATATCGAATGTGGTATGATCGGGTATCATAAAAGCCTCCTGATTTTATGTATTTTACAGGGAATCTTATAAAGAATTATATCTTAAATTTATATTGAGAACAAGTGTTTTTATGGATATTGCAAAATAAAATAATTACGGTGTAAACATTATTTCTAAAATAAAATGATATCGGTTCGACATAAATCAGGATCCCCTAGCAGGATAGAAATGACTGGAAACTTGACAGGGACAAGAAAAGTCATATAATATACATATACCGTTATTGGTATATGGAGGTGAAATCGTGAGGCAATGTATGGATGCGGATAATTTGCACCGCAGGCTTAAAAAGGTTATCGGCCAGGTACAGGCAATCGACCGGATGGTGGATGAGGATGTGCCTTGTGAAGATATGCTGTCATTAATCAATGCGGCCAAGTCGGCGCTGCATAGATGTGGGCAAGTGGTTTTGGAGGGGCATATCAAGCACTGCGTTCGGGACGGCATTGAACATGGCGATGCAGATAAGACGATTGAGAGCTTTACCAAAGCTGTAGAACGGTTTGCCAACATGAAATAGATGCCGTCTAAATCTTTGAGCGAAACGGCGATCTGCGTTTTCTTTTTTACAATGAGGACTGCAAATCAAATATTTTGCAAGATTCCTGACATTGTTTTTTTTAGTAAAGTCCCGCTTTTTAGCGGGACTTTACTTTATGTCTTGACAGCCGATCGCCATATTAGTATAATATACATATACCCATATAGGTATAAAGGAGGAGACTCGCTTTGAAAAAGAGAATGGAACAACTGGAACATTTGCTGGAGCTTGGTGGAACAAAAAAAGATATAATACTGCTGGTAATAGCGGGGGCTGCTCTTATTATCAGCATACTTGGCGTCAGCCCGCTGCCGTTTGATATTGCATGGGTCGCCATTATACTATGTGGTATTCCTATCATACTTGAAGCAATGATCGGTTTGATTACATCCTTCGATATTAAGGCGGATGTATTGGTATCGTTGGCCTTGATTGCGTCTGTTTGTATTGGGGAAGATTTTGCCGCAGGTGAAGTAGCTTTTATTATGCAGCTTGGCGCACTATTGGAGGAACTTACGGTAGCAAAGGCACGGGCAGGAATCGAAAAATTGGTGCGTTTAACCCCGCAAACAGCGCGAAGGATTGTATCCGGGAAAGAGACGGTTATTCCGGCCGAACAAGTCAAAGTTGGGGATGTTTTGCGTGTTTTACCCGGCGAAACGATTCCGGTGGACGGTGTAATCCTATCGGGACTAACCTCGGTTAATCAGGCAGTTATGACGGGAGAGTCACTGCCGGTAGATAAATCAGTGGGAGATTCTGTTTCGAGCGGGACGGTCAATCAGTTTGGTTCATTTGAAATGGAAGCACAAAAAGTCGGTGAGGATAGTTCGATACAGCGGATGATCCGTTTGGTTCAATCCGCAGATGCAGGGAAGGCAAAAATTGTAGGGATTGCAGACCGATGGGCTACATGGATTGTCATAATCGCGCTGTCGGCAGCCGCCCTTACTTGGATTTTTACCGGAGAAATTATTCGGGCTGTCACGATTCTGGTTGTATTTTGTCCCTGCGCGTTAGTTTTGGCGACACCGACAGCCATTATGGCCGCTATTGGGAATGCTACCAAACATGGTTTTTTGGTGCGTGAGGGGGACGCGCTGGAACGCCTTTCCGCAGTTAAGAAAATTGTGTTTGATAAAACCGGTACACTTACAAACGGGACACCGCAGGTAGTAAAAGTGAAGGCTGATCCTATCTATGCTTCAAAAGAGCGGCTTTATGCATTTTGTGCGGCTGCAGAGCAGTTTTCTGAACATCCGCTTGGAAAAGCCATTGTGCGCTGCTATCAGCAGCAAAAAGGAAAAGAAATGCTTGAGGCAAAAGGCTTTGCAATGCTGCCCGGAAGAGGCGTTTCGGCTCAAGTTGAAAAAACAAAGGTCTTAGCTGGGAATGCCGAGCTTTTTGAGGAGCATGGCATTGCGTTTTCTGAAACGATAGCCGCAGACGCTGAAAAAGAAATACGTCAGGGCTGTACAGTGATTTACGTAGCGCTTAATGGGAAAGCGGCTGGCTATCTCGCGCTTTCTGATACATTACGGGAAGAGAGTGCAGACATGCTTCGAAAGCTTTCAGAATTAAAAACAGAGCCGGTTCTTTTGACAGGGGATCATGAAAGTGCTGCCCAAACAATCGCCGCCCAATTGGATATTTGTGAAGTACACGCCAACTGCTTACCGGAGGATAAGCTTCAGTGGATTGATGCTTATCAAAAGAGAGGGGAGCGTGTATGCATGATAGGGGATGGCATTAACGATGCACCTTCCCTGAAGAAAGCGGACGTTGGCATTGCTATGGGCGGTATAGGAAGCGACATAGCGGTGGAGGCCGCCGATATTGCATTGGTAAATGACGAGGTAAAGGAAGTTCCGCACTTGATCGCGCTTTCTAAACGTATGATGCTGACGATCAAATGCAACCTAAGCTTTTCTATGGGGCTGAATTTTCTGGCCATTCTCCTTGCCATTACGGGGGTTTTAAATCCTGTGGTTGGCGCGTTGGTACATAATGCAGGCTCTGTTTTGGTTATTATCAACTCAGCTTTGCTTTTGAGATGGAAACGGAGAAAATAAGCAATATGAGTATCTGTATTATTGGAATCGTTATCGGCGCATCAATCGTAGAAGCAGGTATATTACTTATTCAGAGAGAAAAGACGAGGAATTGCATCATCGGATCTATGAAGTGAAAAGCAGTATTGTCGGCAAGGCTTGTTGCCAGACTGCTGGTTAAATTGGTTTTTGAGAAGATATAAGTAGGGAACATACAAAAAATGAGGACGCTGTCAAAACAGCGTCCTCATTTTTTACAAAACCGTATTATTACTCGGCCTCCGGAGCGCCGACCGGACATACACCAGCACATGCGCCGCACTCAATGCAGGTAGCTGCATCGATCTCATATTTGCCGTCTCCTTCAGAGATAGCAGAAACCGGGCATTCCGCCTCACACGCACCACAGCTGATGCATGCATCTGTAATTTTATAAGCCATGAAAAACGCCTCCTTAACTAATTCACTTGTTTAAAGGTATTTAAACTATATCTTATACTACATGAAAACAGATGAAAAGTCAAGAGCGTTTGTCCAATGCAAAATATAGAAAAAAGAAGCAATATAAACGATACGGAAGATATTTAATAGATATGAAAAAAATATCGGCAGTCAAAAACTTGACAAATTACAGCAAAACACGTCGGTCTATTTATCTTCAAGTTTTGAAAGTGCGGCCATTTCTTCTTTGTCAATACTGATACGGCCATCCCGAATAAGAGAAACCTCTTTTCGGTTGAAGGTGCGTACTGCAGCGTCAGGTGCAGCATCCATTCGAACATGCAAAGCGCCTGTCAGCAGATTTGCGTCAACCACCGTCCCCCGGCCTTCCGGCGTCCTTACACTGGCACCGATTTTCGGAGTGATTTTCAAAAGAGCCTCATAGGCGTCTTGTTCATATTTAAGACAGCACATCAATCTGCCGCACGTACCGCTTATTTTGGTTGGGTTTAAAGAAAGCCCTTGTTCTTTTGCCATTTTGATTGAAACAGGCTGAAATTCACCCAGATAAGAGGAGCAACAGAAAGGCCTTCCGCAGATTCCAAGGCCACCGAGCATTTTGGATTCGTCACGTACGCCGATTTGCCTTAATTCAATCCGTGTACGAAATACAGAAGCAAGATCTTTAACCAGTTCACGGAAATCCACACGGCCATCTGCTGTGAAATAAAACAGGATTTTGTTGTTATCAAAAGTGTATTCCACATCAACCAACTTCATAACAAGCTTATGCTTGGCGATTTTTTCCTGACAAATGGCAAATGCTTCCTTTTCTTTCTGGTGATTTTCTGATACCACAGCCAGATCATGCTCTGTTGCTAACCGCATAACAGGCTTTAAAGGTGAAACGACGGCGTCATCATCAACTTCGCGGTTAGATAAGACAACTTGGCCGCATTCTACGCCGCGTGACGTCTCTACAATCACTTTTTGCCCGGTTTCAAAAGAAAGGCCGACCGGATCAAAATAATATACTTTGCCTACGTTTTTAAAACGTACGCCGATTACTTCTGCCATAAATTAATGCAATCCCTCTTTTCTGGCGAAGCTTCTAATAGGACAACTCCGCCGTTTTTTGTCCGAAAGCACTGCTTATATTGCAGCGATAGAAAACAACTTCCTGTTGTATGAATTTACAATTACGAATTTAAGAAAGAAAAAAGTTCCGCTGAACTGCCTTACCTGTTTGTCACAGGGACGCAGAGCGCAGCGGTTATCTGCATAGACAGCAGGCCAAGATTCACGTTGGAGTTGAGGTCGGAAAGCGCTTTTTCAATGCAGTCGATCCCATATACAATCTCAGAAAGCGATAATAAAACCCCATTTTTTGGTGTATCGCGCTTATCGACCGTTTTATTCCGCAAAATTTCACGAAGTGCAGATGCTAATTGTTCAAGCACCGCTCGAAAATGCTCTTTTGTAGAAGCCGCTTTCTGGAAGGCCGTTAAAAGAATATATTCCTGATGTTTAGCATAAGCGTCAACAATTTGCATAACAAGCGCCGGTACTTCGCCTTCTTCTCCTGATAAAAGAGATACGGCACGTCCCATGCTGCCAGCGGAAAGCACGGCAATCCGGCGGCAGTCAGTCTCACTGATATCCGGCTTTTTTTCCCGGATAAAAGAGCAAAGCGTCTCCTCATCTGTAGGATAAACAGCAAGCTGAATACACCGGGACCGTATCGTTTCAAGTACACGCTCCCGTTGATCTGCCGTTAAAATGAAGACTGCGTGAGAAGGCGGTTCTTCTAATACTTTTAAAAGCGCATTGGCGGCCTGAATGGAAAAATCTTCTGCATAAGGGATCAAATAGACTTTGAAAAGGCCGTCGTTTGGTTTAATAAAAGCATCTTGACGCATCCATCGGATGAAATCAATGTGAATTGCATTGACACCGCGTTTCCCCTCATGAAAGTAATAATCAGGATGGCTGCCGTGCATTAATTTGATACAGGAAGGACATACACCGCAGGGACGGTTGCTTCTAGTACAAAGGACGGCAGCGGCAAGCCATTTGGCAAGTGTACGCTTGCCGGTTCCAGCAGGGCCGTGCAGCAAATACGCATGACACAAATGCTCACTGCCTGCAGCGGCAGTGAGCATCCGGTACAGCGTTTCATTCCCATATTGCCGATTCGGAAGAAAAGGTTCCACTTAAATCTTTTCAAACCTCTCAACATTTGTTACAAAGATTGTAGCACCGCCAACTGTTACCTCAACCGGGTACGGGGTATAACCGCCCATACCATAAGCGGCTGGAGACGGGACCATTTGTGTACGTTTTCTGCTCTTCTGTGAAATGATTGAGATCGCTTCGTCAACTTTTTCATCTTCAGTACAAATCATAAAAGTCGTATTGCCGGCCATCAAAAAACCGCCGGTAGACGAAAGCTTTGTTACGAAAAAGCCAACCTTTGTTAAAGAAGAAGAAACGGCCGAACTGTCATCATTGCTGACGATCGCATAAATCAGTTTCATAGAGAACCCTCCTGTCGTTGATTGAGAAGCGAAAATAAACTGCTTTCTTATTATTCTTATGCAAAATCCATAAAAGCAGAATCATCGTTACGCTTCTTTTTTATCCATGAACTCATTTTACCACGTTTATAAAAGAAATGCCACTGTTTTTCAAGAATTTTAATATAATCTTATCAATTCGTTCTCCTGCAACGACAAGCGGGACGCCGGGCGGACAAGTAATTTTGGTCTGCGCAGCAATCCGGCCGCAGGCGTCTTCTGTTCTAATGCGGATATACGGTGAAAAAGAGGCCTGTCGAATCGATTTGACAGGTACGGGGAGAGAAAAGGTGGGAGATGGAAAGCGGGTATGGCCATATGGAGCATGAGATATTGCCGTTATCAGGCGCGCAATATCTTCTTCAGCATTTTGGGGAGAAAGCATGAAGACAACATGGCGTTCCCCGGCATATTCACATTCGATTCCCATTTTTCTAAAATAGCCGGCAAGCTCTTCACCGGTTAATCCGTGGTCTGCACCGTCTAAGGTAAGCTTTGTATCGTCGCAAATACCTTTCTGTTCAGAAAACCCAGCACTTTTTGCAGCTGCGCGAAGCTGCTGTGATAAGGAATGAAGCGCGGTGAAATCGTTTTTCCCATGTTCCGCGAGATATGCATTGCACAAATCAAGCGACAGCAGGATTAAATAGGATGGACTAGTTGAAGAAAACAAAGCGGTTTTTTCTTTTGCTGTTTCTTTGGAAACCGGAAAATCTTTTGCAATATGCAGATAAGCGCCTCCGGTAAGCACAGGCAGTGTTTTATGCGCAGAATCGCAGCACATAGAGGCTCCCAGTGTAATGGGATGACGGTCTGTTGCCCCAAATTTCAAATGTGCGCCGTGTGCGTTATCCACAAGCAAGGGGACGCCATGCTGTCTGCATATAGCAGCGATTGCGCCGATATCGCTCATATAGCCCAAGTAGTCGGGGGAAGTGATGTAGACCGCCTTAATATTGCTACCGGGGAGAAGCGAAGCTATTTGCTCTGCATCCACTGTGCCGCTTACGCCGAAAGAATCGCGGGAGGAAGGAAGGATCCATTGTACATTTAAATCCAACAAAGCACAGGTGTTGACAAAGGCCTTATGCGCATTGCGTGCAGCAAGTATAGTATCGCCGGGTGAGCAGGTACAGGCAAGCATAGCCTGAATGCCCGCGGTGGAGCCCCCGGCAAGGAAGCAGGTGGAACCAGTATCATAAAGCGCAGCGGTATTGTCTTCGGCTCGTGATAAAATGCCGTCTGCCTCGAAAAGGGAGTCTGCTCCCGCTATTTCTGTTATATCATATTGTGAGATTTTTTTTAATACGTCATAGGGCAACCTGCCTTTGTGTCCCGGCATATGCAGCCGTACAGTGCCGCTTTCAATATAACGGTTTAAAAAATCAAATACTGGCGTCTCCATAAATTTCTCCTTATCTATTAACAGCCCAACAGTTTTCTGGTCAAAACTTGCAGCAGGACAACCACACAGTTACCGCTTATTATTGTACGGTTTTTATATGGCGGTTGTCAAACTGCAATTACCTGTTCCTTTTGTCTTTTTCTTGTGTTATACTAAAGACAAAAGGAACAGAAAAGAGGGATACCTCCGTGATAAAACAGATTTGGACGGTCCGCAGCCCGCAGCGACTGTTTTCCGGTTTAGCTGCAGCGGTGACCGGTTTATTTCTGCTGTATACGGTTACAAGCCTTTTTTATCTGCCATGGACTGTGCCGTTTCGGCTGATCGGCCTCCAAAGCAAGTATTGTTTATTGATCCTGCCCGCTGTTATGATGATAGTTTTTCTATTCTGGATCTTTCGGATTCATAGCAACACTGTGCTGATCGGCGTGCGTAAGGCAAAACATGAGGCAGTGGTTTTAAAGCAGAAGAAGCTTTCGCGGGATTATCGGACGGCTGCTATGATGCTTTGGACAGTAGGTCTCGGCTTTTTACAGCTTGATATGTTGAATACGGCAAAGCAAATGCAGGGGTTTGGTCTTTTTATACCTGTGGTCTGCCTATTTGCATTGGTTGCTGTGTCAATCTGTTACCGTATTAAGCTTCATGGAATACGGGTGAGATACGATGAAGCAGACGTCGTCTAAAAAGTTTTTATCCGATGTGATAAGGAAGCAGTAAAAGTGTATTCTATGATAGGATAAGCACAATCGCTTAATTGAAAATATAGAGCCGGTTCTACGGCGGAATGGAGAGTTTGGTTATGGATCAGAACAAACGGCTTGAAAAATACCGGATTGTCCGGAAAGAAACGCTTGCAAAAGAGTGCTTTCGCTTTGTCATTCGATGCCCGGACATTGCCAAAAAAGCACAGGCAGGGCAGTTTGCACACGTACGCGCAGATGGCTTTTTCCTTCGCCGCCCGATTTCCATTTGCGAGATTGATCGTGAAGCTGGGACGGTAACACTTGTATTTGAAGTGCGCGGAGAGGGAACCAAAGCGCTTTCTGAACTGCGTGAAGGCGATACGGTAGACATGCTCGCACCGTTGGGAAATGGTTTTTCCCTCCTTCCGGAGAAAAAAGTGATTCTGGTGGGCGGTGGGATCGGTACGCCGCCCATGCTTGAGTGTGCAAAATTTTATGGTAAGGCAGCTGTTGTGATTACCGGTTTTCGCAGTGCCTCTGCCGTTATTTTGCAGGATGACTTTAAGCGTACCGGGGCAGAAACGTTGCTCTGTACAGATGACGGCACAGCGGGAGAAAAAGGTTTTGTGACAGAGCCGTTGCGTCGGGTTTTGGAGAGAGGCGGAATAGACATGGTGTGTGCCTGCGGGCCAAACGGGATGCTCAAAGGCGTGGTTTCCCTTGCAAAGGAATTTAAAGTGCCATGTGAAGTTTCTCTTGAGGAGCGTATGGGATGCGGCGTTGGCGCATGCCTTGTCTGTGCTTGCAAGTCCGTTAAGGACGGAGAAGAGTATTATGCGCGCGTTTGTAAGGACGGTCCGGTATTTAAAGCAGAGGAGGTTACACTGTAATGGCAGATTTATCGGTCAGCATGGCTGGCATTTCTTTTAAAAACCCGATAATTCCCGCTTCCGGTACATTTGGATTTGGAAGGGAGTATCTTGATTATTATCCGGTTTCCGTTTTAGGGGGGATGTCCTTAAAGGGAACAACCCTTCACCGTCGTGCAGGCAACCCCCCGCCGCGGATTGCAGAAGCACCGATGGGAATGATAAATTCCGTTGGTCTGCAAAATCCGGGTGTTGATTATTTTCTTTCTCATGAGTTACCGAAAGTTGCGGATGAGGATACGGTTATTATTGCAAATATTGCCGGGTCTGCAATCGAAGATTATGTCGAAAGCGTACGAAAGCTTGAAGGCAGCGCAGTTGATATGATTGAACTGAATATCTCATGCCCGAATGTTAAAATGGGCGGTGCGGCACTTGGATCAAACTGCACTTCTGCCGGGGAAGCAACAAAGGCCGTTCGCAAAGCGACCAGTAAGCCGCTGATGGTTAAGCTCTCCCCCAATGTTACAGATATATCCGAAATTGCTCGTGCGGTGGAAGCAGAAGGAGCGGACGCAGTTTCACTTATCAACACGCCGATAGGGATGCGAATTGATATTCGTACGCGGCGTCCGGTACTGCATAACAACATTGGCGGAATGAGCGGCCCGGCAATTTTTCCGCTTGCCGTCCGTATGGTTTGGCAGGTAGCAAATGCAGTGAAAATCCCGGTATCAGGCATCGGTGGAGTTACCACTTTTCAGGATGCGATAGAAATGATGATGGCTGGCGCTACAACAGTACAGGTTGGTGCGGCGATGTTCCAAAACCCGATGGCGCCGGTTGAGATTATCGATGGTATGAATCATTGGCTTGATGAACAGAATATTTCTTCTGTACGTGAAATTATCGGAAGTGTTCAGCCATGGTGACAACAACATTATTGGTTGTACGGCATGCGCAGACAGATGGAAATTTGGCCCGCATTTTTCAAGGGCAGATTGACCGGGAATTGAGTGAAGCGGGAAAATGCCAATTGGAGCTGTTGACAAATCGTTTTAAAACGATGACGATTCATGCGATTTATACCAGCCCGCTTCCGCGCGCAGTAAAAACAGCAAAGGCTATCGCTGTGGCACAACCTGTCCCTGTTATGCTTGATGACCGCTTGATGGAGATCAATGCTGGGGAATTTGAAGGGCGGCGCTGGGACGTCCTGCCGCAACTTTATCCTGTGGAATTTGCGCTGTGGCGCGACGATCTTGGCCGTTTTCATGCACCGGGCGGGGAGAGCTGCGCCGCAGTTTATGACAGAATGCGGTGCGCAGCTCTTTCCATTGCGAAAAGGCATAAAGGGCAAATTGTCGCTGTGGTTTCACATGGTTGTGCAATTAAAAATTTATTGTGCTGGGCAAGCGGATTTGCGTTGGAGCGTATTATGGATGTGCCATGGGTGGAAAATACTTCGATCAGCCGAATTGAAATAGACGAGCAGGAAAATCCGCATATTGCCTTTATAAATGATACGGCGCATCTTGATGGAATTGAGCTGCCGCGCCCCGTTTACTGGGAAGGAAAGCGGTAACCGATTTTCTGAAAAGAAAGACTGGTTTCTGTTTTTAGAAATATTTGATAAGCTGTTAGAGACGGCAAAACGGAGGGATGACAATGAAAATTTTGGCTATTGATTACGGCGAAGCCCGCACTGGTTTGGCGATATGTGATCGGACAGAATTTTTAGCCTCGCCGCTTGGAACCTTGGAGGAGCGAGACTTTGCGAAGCTGGTTACAAAAATTGTTTATACTATTCGGGAATACGGAGCGGAAGCCGTTGTGGTAGGGCTTCCGGTTAATATGGATGGTTCCCATGGCGAAAAAGCGGAGAAGTGTAAGCGGCTGGCTGATACACTAATGAAGTTGACGGGACTCCCGGTAGCGCTTTGGGATGAGAGGCAAACAACTATGCAGGCAGCCAATTATTTAAATGAAACAAATGTCCGCGGTGCTAAACGCAAAGAGATTATTGATCAGGTGGCTGCGACGATTATACTGGAAAGTTTTCTTGCTCGTCGAAAAAATGAAAAAATGCAGGTACAAAAAGAAAAGAGCGATATAGAATAGGAGGGATATGTTATTATGGCTTCATGTATGTTAAAACGCCTTGCCGAAGAAACGGGGTTGTATTATGATGGAAAACAGCCGATGCTGACAGGATTGTATCACGGATATCCTGTTGCGCTGACATGGCTTTCTTCTGCGCGGTGCATGATGGTTTCCGCTTCGGCTGCTGCTCTGGAAGTGACACAGCCGCCGGAGATGCTGTTTTCCGGAATACGCGGGCAAATAAAGAATGTCCGCTCAGCTGTGATGAAAGGCAACCGCATGGAGATTGTTTATGGATTAAGCCGTCTGGGCGAAAAACAGATGACAGACATCCGATATTTGCTGGACTGCATGACTGCTTTTCTTGCAAACAACAGATGGCAGCCTTCTTGTGAAAACTGTTCGTCACCGGAACTGGCTTTTGCTGAAGTAGGTGGTGTTGCACGGTGCCTCTGCGAACCGTGTACCGCTCAAATTGAAGCTGCTTTGGAGCAGAATCGGCAGGAGAAAAGCCAAAAGAAAGGGAATTTCTTTACCGGCCTGATCGGCGCGCTTCTCGGCGCACTGCTTGGCGCCGTGTTATGGGTGATTGTTGCGCAGTTCGGTTATATAGCAGCGGTAGTCGGCTTGATTATGGGCGTGCTTACCATAAAAGGTTTTGAGCTTTTGGGCGGTAAAATTAATGTAGCATCTATTGTCACTTGTTGTGTGATAGTAGGCGTTGTTCTGATATTGGCGAATGTAATTTCTTTGGGCATTGAAATTTATAGCGTTTATCAATCGGAAGGGGTTACGATTTTCGATTGTATTATGGCGGTACCTGCGTTCCTTGCTTATCAAGAGATTGCGTCTGCTTTTTGGCTGGACACTGCCGTCGGCCTTCTCTTTACATACGCTGCATTGATTCCAAGTGCACTCAATATTTATCGGAATAAAACCGGTGCATATTCTCTTCGGCGGATTTCGACAAGCAGACCGATGTCGGGCGGACCGGAGTGTTAATCCTGGCGTTTCAGTTTATTCAGAAATCTATTGAGCGGATTATCATGTATTCATCCAAAACCACAAGAATATAAAAATGGGCGGGAAGCGTATCTGAAGTGCCCCCAAAAAGTTAGACAATATTTTTGAAGAAATAAATCAAGCAACCGAAAGGGCTTGTTGTCTGTGGAGTGCAGGCGGCAGGCCCTTTAGC
>CAJFJV010000035.1 GCA_904384225.1 uncultured Oscillospiraceae bacterium
CTTTTGGTTTTGTCTGGTCAACTCTACCTTAACACAGGTCACTCCTATTCGCTATTTATTTCTTTGATTTGTTACACATCATTGTAACACCTACAACTATGACGGATTGTTTTGCCGCATATAACTTGACGGTACTCTTTGTTTCTGATATTATAAAAATGTATATCGATTTGAATAATTAAAAGTGCATTGTATAGACAAGTAAAAAAAGAGAGTTCAAAATATTGTTTTGCTGCCATAAGAAGATTTCAATGTTAAGACGGACTGTTTCCGCCGCGCCGGAGGATGGTTTTGCGGCAGCAACAGCATCCTGTGTAAACGGAATGTCAAAAGAAGAGATAAAACGGGTTATCCCGTCTTCTTGAGCATAAATGCCGAGAAGACGTTTTTTTATTCATTTAGATTTAGAAGAGATATTCCAAAGTGCAGATCAGAATGGAGGAGAGTACGGTTATGCCCATTAAAATATCAGATAGTTTACCAGCAAGGGCTGTCCTTGAGCAGGAACATATTTTTGTTATGACAGAATATCGGGCTTTACATCAGGATATTCGCCCGCTTAAGATCTGTATTTTGAATTTAATGCCGACTAAAATTGCAACGGAGACGCAGATTTTGCGCTGCCTTGCCAATACGCCGCTTCAGATTGAAATCGACTTGCTTCAGACGAAAAGCCATGTATCCACGCACACGCCGGAAGATCATCTGTTGACTTTTTACCAGACTTTTGATGAGATTAAAAATCAATTTTACGATGGATTGATTATTACAGGAGCTCCGGTTGAACATCTGGCTTTTGAAGAGGTGGAATATTGGGAGGAGCTTTGCCACATCATGGAATGGAGCAAGACCAATGTCCAATCAACATTTCATATTTGTTGGGCGGCACAGGCGGCGCTTTACTATCATTATGGCGTCCCAAAGTATCCGCTGCAGAAAAAGCTTTCCGGTATTTTTGCCCATCGTGCGCTTACGCCGAAATCCCGTCTGTTCCGCGGCTTTGATGATGTTTATTTGGTACCGCATTCAAGGCACACCGAGGTAAGAGCGGAGGATATTGAAAAAATTCCGGAGCTTAAAATTATGTCGGTTTCAGATGAAGCAGGTGTGCATATTGTAGGAGATCGGGATGGACGGCAATTTTTTGTCACCGGACATTCGGAATACGATGCGGAAACCATAGGGCTTGAATATCAGCGGGATCTTGCAAAGGGGTTAAACCCACCGATACCAGCCCATTATTATCCGGACGATGATCCGTCTAAGACGCCGCAAAATATGTGGCGGTCACATGGGCATTTGCTTTATACCAATTGGCTGAATTATTTTGTATATCAGACTACACCTTATGAGATTGGGAACCGGCCAAATAATGGACCTGTGTCTTCCGAACATACGGTCGAAGAATAAGAGGTGAGGGCAGTGAAGCTGATATCATGGAATGTAAACGGCCTTCGTGCTTGTATTGCGAAGGGCTTTCAAAAGGTGTTGGAGGAATCGCAGGCGGATATTTTCTGCATTCAGGAAACAAAAATGCAGCCCGGCCAAGCGGATCTCCAAACAGCAGGATACAAAACATATTTCAACAGTGCGGAAAGAAAAGGGTATTCCGGGACAGCCGTTTTTACAAAACAAGATCCGATTGCTGTTGCATATGGATTAGGGATAGAAGAGCATGACCATGAAGGACGGGTTATAACACTTGAATATCCGGGCTTTTTTTTGGTGAATGTCTATACGCCAAACGCGCAGGACGGTTTGAAGCGTTTGGACTATCGGATGCAGTGGGAGGATGCGTTCCGCGAATACCTTTGCGGGCTTGCTTTAAAAAAGGCCGTTGTCGTCTGCGGCGACATGAATGTGGCTGCGACAGAGATGGATATAAAAAATGCGAAGGCCAATGAGGGGAATGCAGGGTTTACGCCGGAAGAGCGGGGAAAATTCAAACAGTTGCTGGAAGCAGGATTTGTGGATACTTATCGCTATCTGCATCCGGATACGGTCAAATATTCTTGGTGGAGCTATCGGTTTAGGGCGCGGGAGAGGAATGCAGGTTGGCGCTTGGATTATTTTCTTATATCGAATGTTGCAAAAGAAAAAGTCGCGAAAGCCGATATTTATACGGAGATTATGGGTTCGGATCACTGCCCAGTTGTATTAGAACTGAGAGAATTTTAATTTTGTTAGGCAGTAGCGTATAAGGGGCCGTTATTCTTCAATACAAAAAGAGAAAGCTTTATTTGTATTTTATAGGAGGCTCTTTATTGTGACAAAATATATGCAATAAAAAAGAGCCTGTTTAAACAGGCTCTTTTTTATTGCATAAGACAAATTTTATACCGCGCGGGTCACTTTATTTGAACGTAAGCAACGGGTGCAGGCATTGATGCGGCACGGTTTACCGTCAACGATGGCGCGAACACGTCTTACATTCGGTTTCCAAGCTCTATTCGTACGTCTGTGAGAGTGAGAAACCTTAATCCCAAAAGTAACACCTTTTCCGCAGATATCGCATTTTGCCATGATCTGCACCTCCTTTATGTTACTAATTTCGACTATCAAAAGTCCAACGAATAATATTCTATCAGATTTCAAAGATAAAATCAAGCTTTTTGAGAACTTTTTTCATTTTCTATTGCTTCCGGAAGGTAAAAATGCTCCCGAAAGGATCCGGCGAATCAGCCGTTCTGTGAAAGCACCGGTCTCACCGTCAGTATCATTGAAGGGATTATATTCAACAATGTCAATCATCGAAATATGGTATTCCGGGAGTACTCTTTCAAATATGTGAAAGACGTCTTGCTCCAAAAAACCATCGGCAGCAGGAACGCTTACCCCTTTGATATAAGCGGGATCCATCGAATCAAGATCAAAACTGACATGGAGGCGGCTGACTTTGGAAAAGCAGCTTTTTATTTCATTTAAGCAAACGTCCAAGCCGCGCTGCATAATTTCAGAAAAGTAATAACACCGGATATTCAGGCGCTCAATAATATCAGCCTCAAGCGGATCAACGTCACGCAGTCCGAACAAAACGACATCTTCCGGCAAAATTTTTGGTTGTTCGCCATAAACAGAACAGAGCTTTTCATGGCCGAAGCCCATAAGCGCAGAAACCGGCATACCGTGAATGTTTCCGGTAATAGTAGAGGCATCTGTATTGATATCAGAATGGGCATCAATCCAAAGAAGCCCAAGCCGGGATTCTGTAGCGGCGTCTCCTGAAACGGATCCAATAGCAGAAGAATGATCTCCGCCGATAAAAAGAGGCGTGTTTCCACTTCGCTTTATTGCATCAATCTCTGCTGCGATGTCTTCACAGGTAGCCGTAACACTGTTTAAATATTTTAAATTGGCGAGCCCTTGCTCCGGAAGCGTACGTTCAGGAATTTCTCGGATTGGATGGTCTGGAAGGCGTCGATTCAGCGACTGAACGCATTGAGTCAGCCCCTCTCCTTTATTCGAAACGCCGTAGTGCGTGGAACAGCCGATCAGTTCGTACATATAAGCCTCCTGTTAATTTGTTGCATAAAACTGCGCAAGAAACAGTATAGCACCTATTCGGAAAAATGTAAATGCCAGGACGGCTGATACGGAATACAGTTTACAATTTGTTCTCTTTCAAATAGGATGCAATGGCCGTGATAACGCCCCGCTGTGCATTGCTTTTTGTGAGGAACCGGCAATGCTTTTTTACCTCTTCCTCCGCATTTTCAACCGCATAGCTGTAATAGGCAAGATCCAGCATTTCGATATCATTATAATAATCGCCGAATGCCATTGTTTCTTCAGGTTTAACCTGTAAATGCCGCTGTAAGGCGGCAAGCCCTGTCCCTTTATTGACACCGGTTTTCATCACATCCACACAGACGTAATCTGTTGCAGTAACACTCATACAATTGCCCAGCGCTTCCTTTAAAACCGGGAGTGAATGGGTAAGCGCACCGGCAGGGTCGTAAAGCGTTGCACGAAATACTGCTTCAGGAACATCGCGAAGATCGGAGATGTAACATTTATGATACAGGGAATTGACAGAAAGCGTTACTTCGTTATCATGCTTTGCGGGTTCTCCGCGGTAATACATTGCATTCCGGGCAGAAAGTGAGAGGTGGGTACCGGGGATTTTTTCGCATACTGAAATAATGAGCGCCAATTCTTCTTGGCTAAGGGGTTTTCCCTCAAACGGCTGGCTGTCTATCTCGCCGTATGCGCCGTTATCGCAGATAAAGCCCATCAGGCCGGCAGCGTCTTCAAACATCCGATATAGGACGTCGTAATGCCTTGCACTCGCTGCAGCAAAGCGGATCCCTTTTTGCCGCAGGGTGGCAATGAGGGGGAAGATTTCTTTTGGCATGGTTTTGTCCGGCAGGATCAATGTATTGTCCATATCTGTTACAATCAGTTTAAGCATGGAATCCTCCTTTTTGACAATTTGTTTGATAACCAGGGAAGCAATATGCGGCGTAGACAATCCAATTAACACGTGGCCTATAAAGAATGATTGCAATTAAGATGAAGAAGTCCATCTTTTTCCAGTCAGAGCAAACGGCTGTGTGCCTTTTGCAGGAACACAGCCGCGTCTGTTTAAAAAATAGATTATTTTTTATCTCCCGAATAAATAGAAGTCATAGCCGGCTCATCGTGCAGAGCAAAATACTCTTTTTTAGGCGGAGTGAGTGGAGCGGTGAGGTCAACGCCAACAGACTGTGAAAGTTTGTAAGCAAGGATTTGTACAGCGGGTGCAAATTCAAGCGCCCGGAAGTCATTGGAAACGACATCAAAAGCGAGATCTGTGGAGTCAAACCCTTTGCCTCCGATCACAAAACCTTT
Source organism: uncultured Oscillospiraceae bacterium (assembly GCA_904384225.1). Classification (GTDB taxonomy): domain Bacteria; phylum Bacillota; class Clostridia; order Oscillospirales; family Ruminococcaceae; genus Paludihabitans. The sequence goes on from CAJFJV010000035.1 coordinate 4,831, forward strand.
GCCGGATTCGGACTTTGCCATCTCTCCGCATCCAAGCGCTTTCTCGCTGCCATAATCACCGCCGTCGAGCGCAATAACGCAAGTTTTTTCATTAAATGCCATTGTTGGCCCATGGAGGCCGTCTTCCAATTCATAGCCTATTGCGATTCGCTTCGCCATTTCCATGATTTTTAAAGCGCCCTCAAGCGCAACTCCCCAAAGGCTTGCCGCACCATACAGCACATAACAATCTGCATCCACAAGACTCTTTTCATTTGCCGCATACCAGGCAAGTGTTTTTTCACAGATCGCCTTGTGGCTGTCAGGCACTTTATAAGCATCTGCGATGTAAGGGTCATATTCTGTTTGAGATAACCGGCCGGAAGCCAAGCCGATTTCCAAAGCAAGCAGCATGTGTGTAAGAACAGAGGTACAATAACCGATAGTACGGCACCCATATTCTTCTTTGCCGCAGCTCATGTCTACGTGGACGCCAGCTTCTTTGCCGATATCAGTCGAGGCAGCTTCTGTAATGCCACAGGTCAGGTAGCCGTCCTTTTTAAGATTGCGCATACACTCTCTTGTTAGAATAGAGTTGCCGGATTGAGAAGTAAAAACGTAGAGTGCGTTTTTATTATAGCGCTTCCTGTCATATATAAATTCATTGGGAACAATAGTGGTGGCACGAAGCTTTGCCATCTTTTCTACTGCTAAACGGGACGTCCAAGCCGATGTATTGGAAGTACCCGAACCGATAAAGACGATCTCATCAATTTCTTTTACGCGGCCGCCAAGATAGTCTATCAGGCTTTTGGTGATTTCTTTCCTTTTATCGAGCATGTTTTTGATAATGGGCTGAACCCGCTCGATACAGTCCAAAACGGTAACCGTCATGTTACATTCTCCTTTTACTGTTTTCAGATAAGCTGAAAGAACGAAAAGATTTCATCCTTGTAAACTATTTTAACATACTTTAATTCGAAATGGAAGGGGTAAAACGGAACTTTTTGTGTATATCTTAAAAAGTCAATCAGGGAAAAAAGGATTTGCGTTGACAGATCAATATTTGTTCGTAAAGATTATAAACAATAAGTAAAATACCATTAAATTTTGTTTGCTCGAGAAAATAAAGCGATAGCTCTACTGAAAAGTATAGTACGATGCCTGCAACTGTTTTAATGCAGACAGTATTTTTTGAATTTTTACGTCTGGTCAAAATAAAGCAAACATCAAACCGACAACGGCTTGGCAGTGGGATTTTCCTTTGTATCTTTTGTCTTCTTATTATCGTAAAGCAATGCTCTTACTCTTTCTCCCCTGTTTTTTGCATTATAACAAAACCTCCTATGGCATAATTGTGTCCTGCCATAAGAGGTTTTAAGGATTTTTTATTCTTCAGATGTGATGGGCCGGAGTATTCGGCAGGGGTTGCCGACTGCTACAACACCGGCAGGAATATTTTTGGTTACTACACTGCCGGAACCGATTACAGTTCCATCGCCGATAGAAACACCGGGAAGTACCACGGTGTTTCCGCCGATCCAAACGTCATTTCCAATTGTAATGGGGCGGGCAAATTCCAGCCCTGCATTGCGGCGCTCGGCGTCGAGCGGATGTCCTGCGGTATAAAAGCCGCAGTTTGGGCCAAGAAAAACGTGATCTCCGAAGATAACCTCAGCACAATCTAAGATGACTGTATTGTGGTTGGCATAAAAATTCTCTCCAATTGTAATATTATAGCCGTAATCACACCAAAAGGCAGACTCGATGTGAAAGGATGAACCGACCTTTCCAAGTATTTTTCGCATCAGCATTTCGCGTCTGGCACGATCTGATGGCGGTGTTTGATTATAAGCATGACACAATTCTTTACAAGCGGCCCGATCCTTTGCAAGCGCCTGGTCACTGCCGGCATCATATAAAAGGCCGCATTTCATTTTTTCTTTCTCCGTCATGGCATACTACTCCTTTAAACGACTTGGAAGAGGAAAAACTTCAGATAATTTGTTTCCGGCACATTCCAAAGAATGGGATGGTCAGGCGACTGCTGTCTGGCTTCGATTTGCCGAAGGGAAACGCCGGCGTCATGCGCGGCATCGCCAAGCATTCGAATAAAATTCGATTCTTTCATAAAATGGGAACAAGAGCATGTGGCAAGGTAACCGCCGCGCGGAAGAAGTTTCATAGCGCGCAAGTTGATTTCCTTGTATCCACGGTATGCGCTGTCAATGGTTTTTCGGCTCTTTGTAAATGCCGGTGGATCTAAAATAATAAAATCATACCGAGACCGGCTTTCCTGCAAGGCGGGAAGAAGGTCGAAAACATTGGCCGCAGTAAACGTCATATGGCTTTGCAAGCCATTGCGCTCTGCATTTTCCTTTGCGAGGTTTACTGCCGTTTCTGAAATATCAACAGCGTGAACGAAATCCGCACCGCCCTTGGCAGCGTTTAAGGCAAAGGATCCGGTATGTGTGAAACAGTCTAAAACACGCTTTCCACGGGAAAGCTTTGCTACTGCAAGGCGATTGTATTTCTGATCCAGAAAAAAGCCGGTTTTTTGGCCATTTTCAAAATCTACAAGATAGCGTATCCCGTTTTCTATAATTTCTGTTTTGGTATCTTCCGGTTTAGCACAGCTTTCGATCGGGAAAAAACCTTTTTCGGGCAATAGGCCTTCTAATTCCCGAATTGCGACATCATTACGCTCATATATAGCGCGAATATTTTGTCCGTCTGCACGGAGGACACGAACAAGCAGAGGAAATAATAGAGGTTTTATCCGTTCTATTCCAAGAGAAAGCGTCTGCGTCACAAGGATATCTCCAAAACGGTCGACAGTTAGGCCGGGAAAGGTGTCTGCTTCGCCGAAAATAACGCGGCAGCAGGTAAGATCCTCTTTGCGTAAAACCGATTTGCGGTATTCCCAAGCGTAACGAATGCGCCGTTCAAAAAAGTCTTGGTCAAACCGGTCATTTGCATTGCGCGAGAGCAGACGGATACGAATTTTTGAATGACTGTTAAAAAAACCTGTCCCTAAAAAGCGCCCTTTTGCGCTACGGACATCACAAAGGGCGCCGTCTATACAATTTGGCGGGGAGGTAATTTCTGTATCATATATCCATGGGTGTCCGGATAGGATAGAATGTTCCGCCTTTTTGGTGACATAAGCAGTCGGAAATAATCGCTCTTGATTCAACATCCTCTTCCTTTCAAAATCTATTTAAGGCACTGAAAAATAGCAAAGAATTCTCCCGATTTAAAAAACACGGCTTATTCGCTGTTTCTTAGTCGGGAGAAGGCTTTATTGTTTCTTTTTACGGGATGAAAGCGTTTTTTTCAATTTATCCAGCGCCTCTGGATAGCGTGTCTGGCGCATATGGGGGAAAGCGCGAAGAATTCGCCTTTCCAGAAGTTTAGGATGGTCATATGTAAGATTTTTGCTTTTTTCCTTTAAATGCGCAAGCCGATCGGATAACTGTTCCCGACGTTCTTCCATCTGCTTTTGAACCCCTTCACCAAAGCGCCTTGTGTTTTCAGAAAGCTCTGCACGCAAAACTTCCGCTTTGGCATAAAGCTCTTCTGCCGTAGCTTGTATCTGTTTTAACCGCCCGTTCATTTTTAGAACAGTATAAATTGTAACAGCAAGATCGGCAATTAAAAGTCCCAGTAAAAACCCTGTCAGCAGGATCATCCATTCTTGGGGAATTGCGCGAATCCGCTTCAAAAACAAGGGATGGATATAAAACACTGTAACGACCGCCAATATTCCAAACATCAAGGAGTTTTTCAGGCACACACGTCCATTGATATTTAAAAAGCGTTCGGAATAATCCCAAAGTTTTAAATGGAAAAGTGTTTCTAAAAGCCAGCCAGTTATATATTCCAAAATACTGGTGAGGACAACACCGGCTACGAAAGTGAGCAGGACGCTTTTGTAAAACGGCTGCATTGCCCAAACAACAATTAGAGCGCCAAACCCATATACCGGGCACAAAGGGCCGTTTAGAAATCCACGGTTGACAAAACGGCGCCCGCCTATAGAACAATAAACTGTCTCACATACCCATCCGAGAAAACTATAAATAAAAAACAGCAGAATGTTCTGCAATATCGGAATCAGCATTCCGTCTCCTCCGATTTTTGCACAAGTGCTTCTTTTGCAATGCTCAACATCAATTTGATACGGTTTTCCTGATTGACGCGTGTTGCACCTGCGTCGTAATCTATAGCGACAATATTGGCCTTAGGGTTACGTTCTTTGATACGGCGGATCATCCCTTTGCCACAGATATGGTTTGGAAGGCAGCCAAAGGGCTGTGTGCAGACGATATTTTCATATCCCATTTCCGCTAACTCCAGCATTTCCGCTGTCAAAAGCCAGCCTTCCCCCATCTTATCGCCATACCCTATCACACCCTTGACCAGAGATTTCGTATGGCTGTAGGGAGACGGCGGGATATATTGCGGCGCCTGTTTTACGGCGTCAATAAGAATAGATTCGAGCTCAGTACAATAGCGCATCAGTTTATGCACCACGGCATATTTAATAGAGCTGCCGCCGTAGAGTTTAATATCTTCAAGTCGGTTGTCAATTTTAAAAAGCGCAAAGGCCAAAATACCGGGAAGGTTTACTTCACAGTCCTGAGATGCAAGAAACCCTTCTAAATCGTTGTTTCCAAGGCTTGCATACTTCACATAGATTTCACCGACTACGCCGACTTTTACTTTAGGAACACGACGGACTTCAACAGCGGAAAAATCAGCAACAATATTTTTTAGGTTTTCCGCAATATCCTTTTTAGAGCAGCCGTCGCCCTTATTGAGCTGTCGTGTTAAAATCTCGGTCCATTTGTCTACGACCTTCTGTGAAGTACCCTTTTCCACCTCATAAGGTTTGGTCTGATTATGCAGGAGCATCAATGCATCTCCATACACCACAGCGCCTGCTGCACGGCGAATAATCGGTAGTGTAATTTTAAAGCCGGGATTTTTCTCCATTCCGGATAAGTTGACCGATACGACGGGAATATGATCGAAACCAGCTTTTTTTAATGCCTTGCGCAACAGGTGGATATAATTGGACGCGCGGCAGCCACCGCCTGTTTGCGTGATAAGAAGAGCGACTTTATTTAAGTCATATTTTCCGCTTTTTAGCGCATCCAAAAGCTGCCCAATCACTAAAATTGCCGGATAACAGGTATCATTGTGGACGTATTTTAAGCCGGTTTGCGCAATTTCCGGCCCAGAAGTTGTTAACAATTCAGCTTTATAGCCAAAGTGGCGAAATACATTGCCAAGAATATTGAAATGAATGGGAGCCATCATAGGAAAAAGAAGCGTATACTCCTTTTTCATTTCCTTTGTAAATAGAAGTCTGCCGGTTTTATCGTACCGCAGTTTCGCCATACAGATCCCTCCTTTACTCCCTTCCAATCGCAGCAAAAAGGCTGCGAAGACGAATTTTTACTGCACCAAGATTTGTAATTTCATCAATTTTAATTTGTGTATAGATTTTTCCTGTGCGCTCCAAAATGTCGCGGACTTCATCTGTTGTGATTGCGTCTACACCGCAGCCAAAGGAGACAAGCTGGACAAGATCCATATCCTTTTGCGTTGAGACGTACTGGGCGGCGGCGTATAATCTGGAATGATATGTCCACTGATTTAAGACATTCGTACGGAATTTTTTAACGCGGTTGCTTATAACATCTTCCGAAATAATGGCGGCGCCAAAACTTGTAATCAATTTGTCGATACCGTGGTTGATTTCTGGATCAACATGATACGGCCGTCCGGACAATACGATAATTTCACGATTTTCTTTTCGTGCCTGCTCAATGATTTCTTCGCCGTGCATACGTACTTTGGAAAGATAGCTGTCGTATTCCTTATATGCGGCTTTAGCGGCATTTACCACTTCATGCAGCGGAATTCCGTCAAAATATTGGTTTAGCACCCCGTGCATTTTTACAGGGAAATCTTTCCGGCGATGAATGCCGACATAGTCTTTAATAAAAGTAAGCCCGCGGAGGCCGGACATATTTGCGCCGATTACTTCCGGATAGTATGCGACAACAGGGCAATTATAGTGGTTGTCGCCAAGCCCCTCGTCGAGATTATATGACATACAGGGATAGAAGATGGTTTGGACGCCTTCTTCAATCAAAGACTGTATATGCCCATGCATTAGTTTTGCCGGATAACATACCGTATCAGAAGGGATCGTCTGCTGCCCTTTGGCATAGAGTTTACGGCTTGATACAGGAGAGGCTTTAACGCCAAAGCCAAGAGCGGTGAAAAAAGCATGCCAGAAGGGAAAAAGTTCGTACATATTCAAACCCATTGGAATCCCGATTGTCCCGCGCCGGCCTGTCGTTACCCCGTATGAAGCAAGGAGTTCTCGTTTATACGCATAGATATTAAGGGCGTCGGATCCGGTTGCCTTGGTTACAGGACGTTCACAGCGATTTCCGCCAATGAAGCGTCGGCCGCCGTCAAAAATATTCACCGTTAACCGGCAATGGTTACTGCAAAGCCCACAGGAAACAACTTTAATTTCATGCGTAAAGCGGGAGAGACCATCGGCCGTTATGATGCCGCTTTGTGTTTTTCCTTTTCCTTTGGCATAAAGCGCTGCACCATACGCACCCATTAGACCCGATATGTCCGGTCTGACAACCTCTGTTCCTATCTCTTGCTCAAAAGCGCGCAATACAGCATCATTCAAAAAGGTTCCGCCCTGCACGACAATGTGTTTGCCGAGTTCCCCAGGGGAAGAGGCACGTATTACTTTATATAGGGCGTTTTTTACGACAGAGATAGAAAGACCGGCTGAAATATCTTCGATAGTTGCGCCGTCCTTTTGCGCCTGTTTCACGGAAGAATTCATAAATACCGTGCAGCGTGAGCCAAGATTTACCGGCTGCTTTGCAAAAAGCCCCATACGAGAGAAATCTTCAACCGAGTAATGCAGTGCGTTGGCAAATGTCTGGAGGAAGGAACCGCATCCAGAGGAGCATGCCTCATTCAAAAAGATATTGTCAATCGCACCGTTATGTATCTTAAAGCATTTGATGTCTTGTCCGCCTATATCGATAACAAACTCAACTTCCGGAAGAAAGGCTTTAGCCGCCGTAAAGTGCGCGACGGTTTCCACTACACCATGGTCTATGCAAAACGCATTTTTTATAATATCTTCTCCGTATCCCGTAACCGCAGAAGAAGCAATCTGGATATCGGGCTTTTTCTCATAAAGGCGGTTTAGGTAGTCGCGGATAAGCGGGACAGGATTTCCGCTGTTGGGAAGATATTCGGAGTCCAACAATTCGCCGTTTTGCCCCATTACAACAGCTTTGACCGTAGTAGAACCGGCGTCAAAGCCAAGATAGACCGGTTTGCTGTACGTGTCAAGAGCGGCGCGTTTTACTTTACAGTTTCCGTGCCGGTTTAAGAAAACCTCGTATTCCTTTTGATCCTTAAATAAAGGAGCATTATAGGCGAAATTGCCATGTGCTTCATAATGCGATATCCGTTCGGAAGCGGCAGCAAGATCGATTTCTGTATCTGCACAAAACGCTGCTCCCATAGATACATAGTAAAGCGAATTTTCAGGACAGATACCGGTTGTATGCAGCGCCTGATCAAAACTCTTTCTCAGTTCGCTTGAAAAAGTAAGCGGACCGCCAAGATATACAATATTCCCCTTGATTTCTCGTCCTTGTGCAAGGCCGGCGATTGTCTGGCTGACAACAGCTGCATAAATGCTTGCCGCCACATCGCTTTTTCTTGCGCCTTGATTTAAAAGCGGCTGGATGTCGGACTTTGCAAAAACGCCGCAGCGAGATGCAATGGTATAAATTTTTTCGTGCTCTGCCGCAAGGGAATTCATTTCTTCCGGAGAAATATTCAACAGGGTGGCCATCTGGTCGATAAAGGCGCCGGTACCGCCTGCGCAGGACCCGTTCATGCGCACTTCCATACCGCCAGAGAGAAAAAGGATTTTGGCATCCTCTCCGCCGAGTTCTATGACGACGTCTGTCCCTGGAAGGATGCGGTTTGTAGCGATGCGTGTGGCATAAACTTCCTGAACAAACGGTAAGTTGCAGCTTTCTGCAATGCCGATGCCCGCAGAGCCGGAAATAGCCAGCTGTACATGAGAACTATGCAGAATCTCCGTTTTTAGTTTTGCGATTAGTTCGCCGCATTTTTGTACAATTTGAGAGAAGTGGCGTTCATATGAAGAATAAATCAGTTCGTCCTGTTCATTTAATACGACGCACTTTATCGTTGTGGAACCGATGTCCAGACCAACCCGCACAGTTGTATCCTCCTTCATTCAAAAATGCGCGCCGACTGGATCAAGCGCGCGCGGAATTATTATTGGCAGCTGCTGCTTTTTTGGAAAAGCCAGCATAGTACAATTTTATCGGTAGTACTATGAAAGTTATTCGCAGAATAGAGAGACATTTTCATGATGAAGTAAAAGGCCAATCAAAAAAATCCTCTTAAATACGACTTTGTTAAGCCTAATCTTTTATATTATACCGCGAATGTAGGAAAAGCGCAAGCTTTCAGCTTGTAATTAATTTATAATCCTTAACTAATTAAGAGAATAACATAAAATGCAATTTGAAGGTTTGACAAATCACGACAAAATCATGAACATTTTATTCATTGAAAAGTAGAGTGTCAAAGAAGCATTTGCAACGTGCCGGAAGGTCCTGTATCTGTATTCCAACAAGCAATGGATTTGTAGCCTGTCTCTTATCTCATCATAACCGGACTTTTTTGCAGATACTTCTAAGAAAATTCAATTGATTTTTGCAAGGCATATCTATCCGTTGGAGAGTTAGATTATATAAAAGGAAGCCTTTTGTTACGATTTATCTTGAAAAGGGATGGATCATGCGTGCGCTTTACAACATAAAAAACTTCTGGTATCATATTATAAAAGAGGAAGTTTCCTTGTTGCATAGAATGATAAGGGGTGTGACAAATATGTCTGAATTTAAAAAGATACAGCCGGAACAAGTCAGCCGTAATCCCTTTACTCTGATTGGAAGAGATTGGGCGCTTCTTACCGGAGGAACACCGAAAAAATGCAACCCTATGACCGTAAGCTGGGGTGGGGTCGGTGTTTTATGGAATAAACCAGTAGCGACCGTATATGTCCGCCCGCAGCGTTATACGTTGGAGATGCTTTATGCAGAGGATCAGTTTACGCTTTGCTTTTTTGAAGAAGGGACACACCGTGATACACTTGCATATTGTGGAAAAGTGTCTGGACGCGATACCGATAAGGTAAAAGACTGTGGGCTGACTGTTATCGATTTTGATGGCGCTGCGGGATTTCAGGAAGCTGATTTGGTCTTGGTCTGCAATAAAAAATATGTAGGGGAATTGAAAGAAGAAAATTTTTGCGATATGGCGATCTGTAAAAAAGATTATCCCAATCAAGATTATCACAAAATATTTATTGCAGAAATTACAGCGGTTTACCAAAAGGAAAAAAAGGATTAAGTGTCTTTTGACTGCGACGTATTCTGGCCGTGATGTGCAAAGGGCATCTGTGATGGGGATACATTTTAGGCAGGGTATGACGCGCCTCAATCGGATCCGTTAAAAATTTTTTGTTTTGATGCAATAAAATTCGAATCTTCTGCATTATTAAAATGAAAGGACAAAAAACAATGCTGATTTTTTTGACAGCTGTGGAGGGGGCGTTTGCTGTTAAGTCGACGACAGACGATGCCCTTATCGAAAGGATTGCAAAGGGAGATATGGATGCATTCCGTATGCTGTATGAAAATGTTTCCGGAAGCATTTACGGCTTTGTCCTTTCCATTGTAAAAAATGCATATGTTGCAGAAGATGTTTTGCAGGATACTTTTTTGACAATCCATCAAACGGCAGGAAGCTATAAACCCATGGGAAAACCAATGGCTTGGATACTCACCATTGCACGGAACCTTGCTTTAATGAAACTGCGGGAGGACGGCCGGGTTGCAGCGTTGGATACGGTGCAGATAGAGCAGGAGGAAGCCTTTTCAAGAATTCAGGCGGTTGAAGACAGGGTGTTGATAGAAAAACTGCTCACGGCTCTTGACAGTGAAGAACGGCAGATCGTAATGCTGCATGCTGTCTCCGGCTTGAAAAACAGAGAAATCGCCTTGCTGTTGGGTCTGCCGCTGAATACGGTATTGTCAAAATATCATCGGGCAATCAAAAAGTTAAAAGCATTAGCCGAAAGGGAGGGTGCGTCGAATGCCAAAAGATAAGAATGCGATAGAACAGCACCTGTTTTCTGCGGTTGGACAAATGGTGCCGGATGATATGTATGAACGGATTACGCAAAACATCGTCAACGAAGAAAGGACGATGTATATGAATACCATCACAACTGCTCCTAAAAGGCGGACAGCCCGTTGGATTGGGATTGCTGCAGCGGCTTGTGCTGCTTGCCTCGTTTTTATATGCGGTGCACTTGGCGTCAACTATTACCTTAGCAATTGGTCTGTTGATTCCATTGTGGATATTGATGTGAACCCGGGAATTGAAATACAAACAAATCGAAATGATGTAGTATTGGATGTTACTGCTGTCAACAGCGATGCGGAAAAAGTACTGGATGGCATGAATTTAAAAAATACTGAACTGAAGGTTGCAGTCAATGCCATTATCGGTTCCATGGTGCAAAACGGCTATTTGACAGATGGCGAGAACAGTATTCTTGTTACAGTCCAAAACGACGATGCACAGCGTGCGGAATATGTGCGTAATTTAATTTTATCGGATATTGACGCTTCTTTAAAAAACAATAATATTACCGCCTCTGTCGTCAATCAGACAGTCAGCGAAAGCGAGTCGGCAGCCGCTTTTGCAGAAGAGCACAATATTTCGTTTGGAAAAGCTGTATTCATTCTCAATCTTTGCGCGAAAGATTCCGCCCTACAGTCTGAAACGCTTGCAAAGATGAGTCTGCGTGAAATTGCTGAATTGGTCGTAGAAAGGAATATTGATATCCGCGATATTGTGGATTATGATGCAGAAGATAGTATTTGGGAAAATATTGCCGATACAGTAGAGGAACTTGATGAGGATAATAGTGCCAGCCAGTCCAATACGGCCGTTACAGCAGAAAAAGCAAAGGAAATAGCGCTTGCGCATTCAAAAACGACAGTTTCCGACGCTGCTTTTATCCGTGCAGAGTTGGATGTGGAAGACGGCGTACAGGTTTATGATATTGCTTTTACAGCTGGAAATGTAAAATATGAATACGAAATCAACGCTGAAACAGGCGCAGTTTTATCAGTAGAAGGAGAAAAGAAAAACGTCACCGGATCTTCTTCAGGGAATCGCATTTCTGCTGATAAGGCGAAAGAAGTATGCTTGGGACATGCAGGAGTGTCGGCAGATCAAGCCGTGTTTGAAAAGACGAAATTGGATGTAGATGACGGCTTGCAGGTCTATGAAATGGAATTTGCAGCGGATAATGCAAAATATGAATATGAAATCAACGCGTTAAGCGGAGAAATCCTGTCTTTTTCTCAAAAATTTAAAAGTGGGACGGCCAGCAGCGCGGGCAATGGAAATACCGCTACTGAAGTTACTGCGGCAAAAGCGAAAGAAATTGCGATTCAGCATGCCGGCGTCTCTTCCGGAGAAGCCACTTTTATAAAAGTGGAGTTGGACAGGGAAGACGGCGTACAGGTTTACGAAATAGAGTTTTGTGTCCGTTCTACAGAATATGAATATGAGATCCGTGCCGCAGACGGCAGCATCCTGCATTATGAATCCGATTATCATGACTGATTCACGTCGTACAGCTCGCTGTAAGGGACTTTCTGTCAGAAGTGTTTTTTCGCCTAAAATCGTGAAGTTAGCAAACAGCCCCCATTTGTACAAGCAGTACAAATGGGGGCTGTTTGAGGTCTTGTGATAGAAGCGCATCGGATGAGAGGCCTTCTATAATGATGGGGCTCCTTTTGTTTTAAATTTCCGATAAAAATGATTTGATGTACATGCAGCATCGGGATTGTGGACAAAGAAAAAGAAGAACAGTCAAAAAAGCTTGGTTTCTGCTCTATAAAACTATAGTTTATTGTCTTGTTGGAAAATTTATCTTTGTTGTATAATAACAATGTAAGGGTGCGGACGACATTTGATTTTATTTGAATTGTCAATTTTCTGCCTGAAATAAGAGCAATGGATTCCTGTAAAATAGGTGTCTCTGCATAGTATAAACGAAGGGAGCAATTAAAATGAAGACAAGCAAAGTCAGGCGTATAGGCTCGGCATTGTTGGCGGCAGCTATTGCAGTTTCCGCCTATGCGGGGACTTCCCTGTCGGTCTTTGCAGCGGATTCCTGGCCGAATGATACGGCTTCAGCGGAACCGACCTTTTCCGGTTATCGCGTGAAAGATATAAAAAACTGGAGTCCGGAAACAGACCCCTATGCAGAGTTCATGCGTGCTGACGTTCCGCTTCAAAATCGCAACGAAGCTTTTAAAGAAACACAGGCAAAGCCGTATTTGAACTCAGATGCTGAAGTAATGCTGATGCAGGGCGATTATGGCAACAGCTTCTTCGGCAGTACAATGTATACAAATGAATTCAGCGAGCATGTGCTGAATTTCTGGCAGTATGCAGATTATTATTCACCATGGCACGGTGCGGCAACAGCTTATACGCCGGATTCCCTTTATGATCCGGTTACGAGCGACTGGCGTGCAAGAGGCTTTGAATTCGGCATTGTTAATATCCCCAACCCGGCTTACACCAATGCAGCGCACAAAAACGGCGTTATGTCGATTGCCTGCATCTATTTTGATCCCGCCTTCCGTCCGGGACAGACCTGTGCCGATATGGTCGAAAAAGACGGCGAGGGGAATTTCCCGGTTGCAGATCAGTTGATTGCAATGGCAGAATACTATGGCTATGACGGCTACTTCTTAAATCAAGAAGAGGGATATTACGAAGATTTTAAACCGTTTATGGCTTATCTGACGAAGCATGGATTGTGGACACAGTGGTATGATACGAACAGCTCATTCAACAGTTCCAAATCTGCATGGCTTCAGGACAGTGTGAACGGACAGATCCATAATTCTGTATTTGTAAACTATGGATGGAATAAAAGTACAGTTGACAGTGCGATAGAACATGCAAGTTCTATTGGGGTAGATCCGTTTGAAACAGTGTTTTTTGGCGCGGAGTGCAATCAGAACAAGCTCAGCGGAGGCCATTCAAGCGCACGTAATATTTCAAACTTATACGATGAGACAGGTAATCCGCGTGCAAGTGTTGCGTTGTTTACCCCAAGCGATTGGTATCAGCGCGGTGTGGACGATGATCTGACGATTAAATCCAGCAGCACCCCGCTGATGCAGCAAAACGAGTATCAGTGGATGGTTGCAGAGCGTGAAAGGATGTTTTTCTCAGGTGTGTACTGTGATCCGACTGATACCGGATTGAAGACAGGCTACAGCCGTTCTGATGTCGGCGTATCAAACGCTTCCGGCTGGGTCGGCGTAGCAGATTTCATTGCCGAGCGTTCCGTGATTAACGGTACGGCTTTTTATACAAACTTTAATACCGGCCATGGTGTGCAGTATTTTAAAAATGGTGCGGTTAGTAAAGATGAAGAATGGACGAATATCAATATTCAGGATATCCTTCCAACTTGGCAGTGGTGGATCACTTCTACGGATGATACCAAATTGGCAGCTGATTTCGATTACGGTGCAAAATATATTTGCAATGACGCTGCCGGAAATGCAAAGACACTTCCGTATACACAGGTCGGCGCTTATGACGGCGGCAGTTCGCTTGTATTGTACGGCGAGCTTTCGGGATCCGATACAATGCATTTGTATAAAACAGACCTTGACGTCAATGCCAATTCCAAAGCGTATCTGACCTTTAAGAAAACATCCTCTGACAATGCGTCGATGCAGCTTGGCTTGATTTTTAAAGATGCACCGGAAACTACCGAAAAAGTAGCCGTTGCAAACAGCACAGTTGCAGGCGGCTGGACCACAAGTACGATTGATCTTTCCCAATATAAAGATAGGTCGATTGCCGCTATTACGCTTGAGTTTGAGGGCGAGGCGGAAAGTTACCAAATGAACATTGGAGGCCTCACGGTTTCCGACAGCGTTTACAAGCCGGAGATGCCGACCGGTCTTGCTGTTGATTATGCATATGCAGATGGTCAGATGATCGTTAGCTGGGATCTTCCGGAAGACAACTATGGAGATGTTGTACAATATAATCTGTATGGCAGAATGTCGGACGGAAGCAGGGTATATCTTGGCGGTATTTACGGCGATCTGCTTTATGTAAAATCGACATTTGGCGAAGATGAAGCGATCGACTTAGAGCTTTGTGCCGTAGGAAAAGATGGTACGGAAAGCGATCCCGCGACACTTACTTATACTTATCGCGATAAGGTGAGCAATGTTAAAGTAGAAGAAGCACAGACAGCAAACGGTCTATTGGTTCGTGCTGCTACTCCCGGGCAACTGAACGTATCCTTTGATGCACCGGAAACAGGCGCTCCCGACAGTTACGTATTCGAAGTAACGCTGCGGAATGTCTCTTCTACCGATCCAACCAACAAAGTCTATACCCATACAGTTGATGGTTCTGCTACCAGTGCGCAAATTTCTCTTCCGGTTGCCGAAGGGCGTGAGTATGACCTGAAGATTTACACGGTAGTAGACGGTGAAAAAGGTGATGCGATCTGCTATCGCGGCTGGTCGAACGACAGCTATTCCGAACCCATTGCCGAAGAAGATATCCGAATCACTGGAAGCACGGTCCGTCTGGTCGATCCGGATTCCGTCGATTGGTATACAATGACGGCCAGCTTTGAAGGGACACAGGTAGCAAGCTTTAAACGCGGCGCTTCCAGTGGGAATAAGATGACGTTTACATTGCCGAAACTCACCGGAATGCTGAGTGTAGTAGTAGAAGATTATGCTGGAAATAAGTCTGCGCCTACTATCCTTCAACTTGAAAACGGCGTGCCGGTTGACCCGACAGATCTCATTACAGAGGAGCACTTCCCGGATCCGGCACTTTTGAATGCAGTGCGGACACAGGTCGGGCCTACGCTGTCTGCTCTTGCTGAGTTTACCGGGACGCTTGATCTTAGTGGTACGTCTGTCAAAGATCTCACCGGTATAGAACGGTTAACAGCAATGACAGGGCTTGATTTCACAAATTGCACTGCAATAGAAGATATTTCTGGCCTTAAAGGTTGTACAGGACTAAAAGAAATAAATATAAGCGGCTGCGTTGGTTTAAAGACGCTTAATTTGGCTGGGATTGGCCTTGAAAAACTGACAGGGACAGATTTCTATCCGAATCTTGTTTCAGTCGATATCTCTAACAATAAGCTCGATTTAAGTGAAGGGACACCGGAGCGCTCCTTCCTCGACGCCGCTTTTGAAGCGGTAAAAACAGAAGTGACAGTTGAAACCGGGGAAAACCTTGTTCCGGATGCAACAGTTGCAGCGAGCAGCAATGTGAATAACGCAAGCCTGTTTGTCGACGGCAGTACCGATACGGACACTTATGCGGACAACCGCAATTTGGAAGCATCTGTCACATTAGACCTTGGGGAAAGCAAAACGGTTGGAAAATTCACTGTTTGGGCAAAGATGAATAGTGATGCATCTCCGCGCCCGTTCGGTATCAAGACAGCGAAAATTGAAATCTCTGATTCAGTAGATTCCGGTTTCACCGAATTGGGGACAGCAACGATAACAGCAGGGACAGAGGCAAATGAACTGCTTGAAGCG
>CAJFJV010000036.1 GCA_904384225.1 uncultured Oscillospiraceae bacterium
GGGCAATGTGGTAAGCATCGGCGGAGATGCAAACATAGCGAACTTAAACCCGATCCGGTACAGGGGATATTACTATGACGCGGAGACGGGCTTTTACTATCTGAACAGCAGATATTATGATCCGGAGATTTGCAGGTTTATCAATGCGGATGATGTTGTAAGCAGTATTGGCGAATTGGTTGGATACAATTTGTTCTCGTATTGTTTTAATAATCCTGTAAATATGATAGATTCAGAGGGAAACTGGCCCGAATTTATAGATATGCTTGCTGAAGATATGCTGAATTTTAACTTGGAGAACACCGATGAACAAAAAGTTTTAAATTCTCATTTCTTTTCTGCCTATAAAGGTGTTTATGTGTTGCGAACAAATTCGGGCCGATCAGGATCATTGGGTATTATTGCGCTTAGTCATCAAACCGAAAGGTATACTCCGACAAAAGATACAGTTCGTCATGAATATGGTCACATTAAGCAATTGGAAATTCTTGGTCCTACAGTATATATGAGCACAATTGGAATTCCATCAATGCTTAATCTTGGAGATGGCGATTATTATGATAAACCATGGGAAGTTACTGCGGACATATTAGGAGGGGTAAAAACACGTACACATAGTAGGGATGTAGTTGCTAAAGGCTTTACCTATTTAGCAACTGGTGCAACGATGCGAATAGCACAGAAAACACTTAGAACAATAGCACGATGCTTTATTAAATGAGGTGTCTAAAGATGTATAAAAAAATTAGTTTATTTTTCATAGGAACTTTTCTTAGTCTTTCATTGAGCGCTTGTGGTATAATAGAATTAGTGGATTTTCGTTCTTTATATAATCAAATAAAATATTACAAGCAACAAGAAAATTATATTATGTGCACTGGTATCATTAAAGAAATTAGTTGTACAGAAGATTTATCAAAAATATGTATAGAAATAGAAAATATAGAACCTAATGAATTTCAAAATAATAAATTTTATATATGTGGAAAGGGAAAGGATATAGTAGAAAGTAATGGGATATATCAAGATTTAAAAACAGGTGATAAGATAAAATTTATGTCAGCATCTCGATTTTATGGTGATGAATATGTAGTACCAATTGTATACCTAGAAAAAGAAGGAGAGATCTATTTAACTTTTCATGATGGATATAACGCCTTTATGGAAATTCTTTACCATGATAAAACATATTGATATTCAGAAAGATGTATCATGGTCATAGGGCGACGTAATCAAAATCCTGACCTCCGGCGGCGAGACGGCTGCATGGTATGTGTATGATGCATGGGGCAATGTGGTAAGCATCGGCGGAGATGCAAACATAGCGAACTTAAACCCAATCCGGTACAGGGGATATTACTATGACACCGAGACGAGGTTTTATTACCTGACTGACAGATACCATGATAAAAAAGAACAAAGAGAAAATGAAAAAGATGCAGTAAGGAACATGAAGTTCTCGCTGCATCTTTTCTTTTTTTAATTAAAGGCTAAAGCTTTGTATATGGTATAAGTAATTAACTTTTTCTTTGAATTTCCTTGATCGCATAGCTCAAAGTCATTAAGCTATCACTCATATGTACATTCTCCACCACGATATTTCGTCCGGAAACAGGAATATCACAGTGGCTAAAGTTCCAAAAAGCCTGAATTCCAGCCCGGATCAGACGCTCGCTTAATGGTAGAGTTGCTGTTTTTGGTGTGCAGAGGAATGCAGCGAAAGGATGCTGCGCCTTACAAAAAGTTTCCAAATCATCTGTGCTTTGAATAGGAATATTACGTACTTTCTGTCCAAATAAAGCTGGATCTTGATCAAAGATACCAATTAAGGAAAACCCGCGTTCTTCAAAAGGCATATGATTTGCAATAGCACGCCCTAAATTTCCAGCACCAATTAAAATGGCATCAGTTTTAACATCCAATCCCAAGATATGACCAATTTCCTTATGCAGTTCAATGATGTTATATCCATATCCCTGCTGTCCAAATCCGCCAAAGCAGTTTAAATCCTGACGGATTTGAGAGGCAGTGAGCCCCATTTTCTCAGCAAGTTCGCGAGAAGAAATACGTTCTGTTCCTGTCTTCAGCAACTCTCCAAGAAAACGATAATAGCGGGGAAGACGTCTGATTACAGCTTTTGATACCTCTTTCTCTACCGGCATGGCTGAAATTCACCTCCTTACTTAAATCTTTACAGTTGTGAATCACAATAAGGCATCCAAATGCAAAGCAATTTCCTTCAAAAACGTTTCTGTGTCTACTGACCTTTTGTTTGGAAGAGTAGACAACCGATATAAATCACCGGTCATGATGCCATCCTCTATTGTTTGGATAGCAGCTTGCTCCAACTTATCAGCAAAGCTGCAAAGAGGCGTATTTCCGTCTAATTCACCACGCTTACGAAGGGCGCCGGTCCATGCAAAAAGAGTAGCGATGGAGTTGGTAGAGGTTATTTCCCCTTTTAAATATTTATAATAATGGCGGGTAACTGTCCCGTGTGCCGCTTCGTATTCGTATGTTCCTTCAGGTGAAACCAAAACTGAAGTCATCATTCCGAGAGAGCCGAAAGCAGTTGCTACCATATCCGACATTACGTCTCCATCATAGTTCTTGCATGCCCAGATAAATCCGCCTTCACTGCGGATAACACGGGCAACAGCGTCATCAATCAAAGTATAAAAATACTCGATCCCTGCTTTTTCAAATTTACTTTGATATTCTGTCTCATATATTTCTGCAAATATGTCCTTAAATCGGTGATCGTATTTTTTAGAAATAGTATCTTTTGTAGCAAACCAAATATCCTCTTTTTGATCAAGGGCAAAATTGAAACAAGCACGGGCAAAACTACGGATACTGCTATCTAAATTATGGACGCCTTGTACAATGCCAGCATCTTTAAATTCATGAATGAGGGCACGCTCCTGTGATCCATCAGCTTTTGTGATAAGTAATTCAGCCGTCGCGCCCGCCGGTACTGTAAGTTCTGTATTTTTGTAGATATCACCATAAGCGTGACGAGCTATAGTTATTGGCTTTTTCCAATTCGACACATATGGTTCGATCCCTTTTACAATAATAGGCTTACGAAAAACTGTCCCGTCTAAAATTGCACGAATTGTGCCATTCGGACTTTTCCACATTTCTTTCAATTGATATTCCGTCATACGGGCAGCATTAGGCGTAATGGTTGCGCATTTTACAGCGACCCCATATTTTTTCGTTGCATAAGCAGAGTCTACCGTTACTTGATCATCCGTCTCATTGCGATGAACCAATCCTAAATCATAATACTCTGTTTTTAAATCAAGATAAGGTAAGAGCAAAATATCTTTAATCATCTTCCAGATGACCCGTGTCATCTCATCGCCGTCCATTTCGACGAGCGGTGTAGTCATCTTAATTTTTTCCATTAAAATCCCTCCAAACTCACTTCAACTGATCTTTCGTATAGCTCAACAATCCACCAGACAAAATGATATCTTTTGAACGACCGGATAAATCACAGTGAACGGGAATATCAATACCCTTTGTTTTGTTTCTTACAATGATAGGAGCGCCACTTATTACAGCGTTACGTACATCCGGCAGAGATAAAATATCATCTTGATCTATTTTATCATAGTCTGTTTCGTTTTGGAAAGTTAAGGGCAAAATTCCAGCATTTATTAAGTTGGAACGGTGAATACGGGCAAAAGATTTTACAAGGACGGCTTTAACACCAAGATATAGTGGCGCTAAAGCGGCATGTTCTCTGGATGAGCCTTGACCATAGTTTGCTCCGCCTACAATAATGCTCTTGCCTAACTTGAGCGCACGTTCTGGAAACGTCTTGTCACATACGGCAAAACAATATTTAGATATTTCCGGGATGTTGGAACGAAGAGGTAAAATTTTGGCACCAGCCGGCATAATGTGATCCGTTGTAATATTGTCGCCTACTTTTAAAGCACACGAAGCCTCAATACTTTCGTCAAGAGGTGCAGTGGTAGGAAACGGCTTAATATTGGGGCCGCGCAAAATTTCAACTTTATCTGCTTCTTCTGGAGCGACAGGAGGAACAATCATGTTGTCATTGATCAAGAATTCCTGTGGGAGAATAAATTCAGGCATGTCTGAAAGCATTTCGGATGGATCTGTAAGATAGCCAGTAATTGCAGAAACTGCGGCAACTTCCGGACTAACAAGATAAATTTTTGCATCTGCGGTACCGGAGCGCCCTTCAAAATTGCGGTTAAAGGTACGAAGTGAAATTCCGCCTGAATTCGGAGACTGTCCCATACCGATGCATGGTCCGCAGGCACATTCTAGAATTCGGGCACCTGCTGAAATTAGATCGGATAAAATGCCATTTTGCGCCATCATATTGAATACTTGTTTTGATCCGGGAGCAATTGAAAGGCTAACATCTGGGTGACAAGTCTTTCCTTTCAAAATATACGCAACTTTCATCATGTCAAGTAAAGAAGAATTGGTGCATGAGCCAATACATACCTGATCAACCTTAAGTTTCCCTATTTCTGAAATTGTCTTAACATTATCCGGGCTGTGAGGGCAAGCTGCCATCGGCATCAGCTGGCTTAAATCAATTTCATAAACTTCGTCATAAACAGCATCATCATCTGCGCAGACTTCACACCAATCTGCCTCACGGCCCTGTGCTTTTAGAAACGCTTTGGTAACATCATCAGAAGGGAAAATTGAAGTAGTTGCTCCAAGTTCCGCCCCCATATTTGTGATGGTGGCACGTTCTGGAACAGAAAGCGTTTTGACTCCGTCTCCGCCATATTCAATTACTTTGCCAACACCGCCTTTAACAGTCAAAAGACGCAGTACTGCAAGAATAATATCCTTAGCTGCCACCCAAGGACGTAACTTACCAATCAAGTTTATCCGAACCATTTTAGGGGCAGTAATATAATAGGCCCCGCCTCCCATAGCGACTGCGACATCTAACCCGCCGGCCCCTATGGCAAACATTCCAATACCGCCAGCCGTTGGCGTATGGCTGTCAGAACCGATTAAAGTTTTTCCAGGCTTTGCAAAACGCTCTAAATGTACTTGATGGCAAATTCCGTTGCCCGGACGAGAAAAATAAATGCCATGCTTCTTGGCAACCGACCCAATAAAGCGATGATCATCAGCATTTTCAAATCCTGATTGCAAGGTATTGTGATCAATATATGCTACCGAGCGTTCTGTACGCACACGGTCAATACCCATCGCCTCAAATTCGAGATAGGCCATCGTTCCTGTCGCATCTTGTGTTAGAGTTTGATCGATTTTCACACCGATTTCATGGCCTTTTGTCAGCACGCCGTCAACCAGATGCGCAGACAAAATTTTTTCAGCAATTGTTAATCCCATATAGCCTCTCCGTTTCTCCGACGCCTATAGAAAACAGGGGATGTTCGCCGGGTATAGTCATTGAAGGAGTCGTATTCCTTATCCCTGTTTTTATATCAATATCTCTTTTATTGTATCGGAATGGGGATTAAATGTCAATAGTTTAACAGGTTGAATCAAAAAAGCGTTTTTAATGCATCATAAAAGATTTTGTATGTTGATAAGAAACAAACAATAGGATGGCTCTGTTCAAACCATCCTATTGTTTGTTGAAAGCAATAACAGCATTTGATCCGGCTTTATTTGCTCAAAGCGAGAGCAACTCCACCAATCGCTATTACTCACGTATAATATTTAAGTCAAGACGATCACCAAATACAGTACGATTTAAGGCTGTGAGCATCCCTGTGATTTTCCCGCTAATTTTTCCAGCAAATACAGTAAAGCGGATTCGCTCTCTTTTTTCCAAAGGGGAAGGAAGTGGTAATCTGAAAGAAAGGTTGCTATCATCGGAAGAAACAAAATGAACGCTACCCATCCCTTCACCTGAGAGCCACTTAGCGCTGGATGTATTTTGAATCAGTACCTGTATTGATAATTCTTCGTCTCTATCCAGTAAAATAGTACTGCCGTTTGTAACAGAAAGAGTACGTTTTTGTGTCGTCAATAAAACAGATGTAATAATTCCATCCAAAAATTTTGGAGAACAGCCATGTGGGGATATATTACCTACTTCAACTAAAGAAACATTTGCAGAAGTAGTTCCGGTTCCGCCATCTATGAACGCAACGGTTTGGCCTTCATTTATTGCGGTGAACAGTTCATCTTCAATAGAACGATATACAGAGCGAAGGCCGTCGGCGTGCAGGTCGCGGTCTATTTCTATGAAACGATCTGCCTTAGGAAGAGACGGCGCACCTATAAATTTGGGCGCATATTCACGCAATACTTGTGTTACCGGGCGTTCCCCACCATCTGGATCGAGAATCCCAAAGTCGCTGTTTTCGCCTATACGATAGCCGCCCGCAAACCACCAGCAGAACATGCCGGCTGTATGGCCGGTCAATAACATTTCAAAAAAACGACGGTAATACTCTCCTTGAAAAGAGCGCATTTTTTGATTTTGGGTGAAATTCGAACCAGTCCAGATGGATTTACCAAACTCCATCCACTGTACTACATTATCTGGGTTGGCATATCTTGCGTAGATGTTTGTAAATACGCCTTGCCTTATACTCTTATAGTCGTCCGATAGTGCATAGCTTTCCGGAGAAACGGTATCTAAAGCGGCGGACATTGCGTCGTAATCATAACCATAAATTCCCGGGTCAACCAACGGAATGGTCGACGCATCACCAGAACGTGCGCTGATTAGATGGTTTGAATCGAAAGCATGGATACAGTCACAAGCGGCAATATGTGCACGGCGAACCGCATGGTCAATGCAGCGCCGGTAAGCTGCAACCATTTTATTATGTAGTCCATCTTCCCGTAGCATATCGTCGGGCAAACCGATTACCTTTCCGGCGTCATCGCGGGGAAGGGAACAGCCAAAAAGTGTTTCAGCCTTTTCGAATGAACCATACCGATTTTTCAAGAAAAAGCGCCAGTCTGCATCAAATGACTTTCGTCCGTTCATATTACCATAACAAGGTTCATACGTCCCAACATAGCGTTCCCAAGCGATATCATATCCAACAATGGTATCGATTTGATCCAAACGATATGTCTCAATCATTTCCTGAACTTCTTGTTTTGAAAAATCAAATGGATTTGCATGTGGGCGAAGAGATAAATTTACATATAGGCCGTAATGCTCGCATCGATCGATTAAATGCAAAATATTATTGGAAGACAGGGAAGGATCGTAATATGTAAATATAGAAACAGCGTTTAAGCCAATAGCGCGGATCCGCTGTAAATCTATATCAATGACGTCCGGGTCATATGAAAATGCCGAAACATAATGTTCAAATGCTTGAAAGTCATTATTTGCTATATCATAGCTCGGCATATAATTGACACCAAAAAAGCGGGTAGTTTTCCCATTGATTTCAATTTCATTTTGCCCCGGTGCGATTTTTGCATAGTGACGGTTCTTTTCAGGCTTTACATGGTGAATGAGAACGTTATGCGAAAGGGTATCAATACAGGTGTTGTCATAAAAAAGAGAGACAGATACATTACATTCATGGGCTTCAAAGGGAATGGCAAAACGATAGTAATGGAAAAATTCTGACTCTTTTATCTTTTGAAATGCAGAAAGTGGGATATCACAGTTCATGATATTTGTTGCTTGTATTTGCACATGATAATGGGAGAAATCGACTCCTGGTTTTACAGAACAAACAGCGCCCATTTCTCCTTTCCTGCGATCGTCCCGATAGATAAATTCATCGGTGCCCCCTTCTATCAGCATCACCGGGCATAGCATAGCCGATACAGTCTGTGCGACAAGTTCTGCACCGCCATTTAAATAGAAGGCGGGGTCATTCACAGTAAAGACGGATATAGAAGAACCGTCATATTCCGTATTGCGGCTGCCGGCAGTCCGGTTAAACAGAAGATATGCTAAAAAACCGCTTAAAAGGCCGTCTTCCCCGATCACTTCAATTAATGGGACAAAACGCATCCTTCTTCCATTATCTAATCCAAGTCCTTGAGGACGAGGTGCAAAAGAGAACATATCCTGATAAAGAGATAGGTTGCTGTTTTGTGGAAGAATAGTTTGACGGGGCGAAATGCGGACAGAAACAGCATTATGCAAGGGGAAAAATTTGTATTTAGGACACAGACCGTCAATATGTATTTTATCTGTATTTAAAAAGGGAATATTTCCGGCAGAAACCTCTGCAATATGAAATGTATGATTTCCTGCAACGGAATAGGCATGTGATAAAGCATGGCCAAATTGAATTTTTACCACCTTTTCCATATCAAGAATGATATTGTTCCGCCTCCATGAAAAAGGGGTATAACGATTCCCGTCATAGATGAAATCACGGGAAGAAAGCATAAAGAATCGGTATTCCTGTTCCGGGGTTATGCGGGCTTTGAACACATTCCCTTCACAATCAATGAGTTTTACAGTAATCGTGCAGGTGTTTTCGTCTGCTTTTGCATAAAACCCAATTACATTTTCATCCTTTTGCAGAGAAAATGGTGCCTCAAAGCTTTCGTTAATAGCAAAATGATCGCTATGCCAAGTTAAGCGATGATGAAAACGCTTATCCTGTTCAATAGCTATAGTAGCGGTAACTTCAACTTTTTTACTATCTGGATTTTCTGTATTTGGGACAAATCCATAGGATGCCAACGGATTAGAAAAATCCATGCAAATCCGTTTCCCATAACCGCCTTCCGCAAAAAGCAAAGCCAAATCTTCTGTCCGTTTATTTCCCGCCTCAGGATAATATTCGGTCGCAAATGGAGGACCGCCTAAAACAATTAGATTCCCTCCTTTTTTTAAATAAGCATCCATATGGGAAGCCAATCCTGCCCGGCAATTTTCTCCTCCACAAATTACGACTGCGTCTGTATTTTTTAAATTTATATCTTTAGCAGCGCTAAAAAATATTTCTGAAACAGAAAAACCATGCTTTTTAAGCTTTTCTATAACAATCGCATCATAATTTTGATCCAGTGAGTGAATTAAAGTGCATTGTGCCATTGCTTTTCCTTTCTTTAATTAGATATTGTTTGATTATTTTTATTTTCATATACTGCGGAATGAACTTTATAATTGGCGTTTTTTGGCTTTGATTCGACTATATTGACATCCAATTGATTATAAGGAATAACAATACCATGTCTATCCAAACAATCTTTGACCTGCTCCAAGAGTCTGTAGTTCAGTGTCCAATAATCATTGGTGTGCACCCATGTCCGCATGGAAAGTTGGATGGCGCTGTCGGCATATTCTGTGACAACAACGACAGGAGACGGATCCTGTATAGCAAGAGGATCGTTTTTTAGAAGATCCAGCAGGAGAGACTTAGCTTCTTGTATATTTGTATCGTATCCAACGGGGACCGGCACAGCAAGCAGGCGTTTTTCTTCTGC
Organism: uncultured Oscillospiraceae bacterium; assembly: GCA_904384225.1. Lineage (GTDB taxonomy): Bacteria > Bacillota > Clostridia > Oscillospirales > Ruminococcaceae > Paludihabitans. The sequence goes on from CAJFJV010000036.1 coordinate 9,409, forward strand.
TGCATAATTTACGATGATAGCATTCGATACTTGACCGTTTGGGATCAAAATGGCTTTGTTGTCAAACGTTAAAAGCTTGGTTTGCAGAATACTGATATTTTGTACTGAGCCGCTCATTCCATCCAGTTCAACAAAATCCCCAACTTTAAAAGGTTTAGAAAACAGAACAATAAATCCTCCGGCTACATTTGAAAGGCTATCTTTTACAGCCAAAGAAACTGCCACTCCAACCACACTAAGCAAAGCCACAAGCGAACTGGTATCGACGAATCGTGAACAGCCCAGTATTACCACAACAGAATATAGTGTTACTTTTAACAATGACAGAAAAAATTTGTGACAGATCGGATCAAGCTTGCTTTTTGCAATTGCTTTCTGTGAAATAGAAAGCAGAATTCTGGCAAGAACATATCCAATAATGAAAATTAGTATTGTAGCGATAATATCTCCACTGCGATGTTCGAGAAAATCGAGTAGTTTTTGATACATAGCGACCTCTTTCCATTCAACAGAAATCAGAATGTTTTTATCATACTGGATAAATCAGAATTCGTCAATGTAATGTTTAAATTCTTTTCCGTCAATCATTTTTCTTTCGACAGAATCTGGAATCGAAACGCGGTACAATAAAAAGCAGGAGGAACAGCACCATGCGTCAGACAATCTACCTTGATATTCTTTTTCTATTGAATATGCTTGTCACTTTTCTGCTGCTGTGTGCAGCGGAGAAAATGGCTGCAATAAAAACAAAGCGATGGCGTCTTTTACTGGCAGTACTGCTTGGGGGAATTTTTTCACTTTTTATTTTTATTAAAATGAATCCATTCGAAACTTTTTTTGTAAAAGTATCCACGGGCTTTTTGCTTTGTGCAGTGGCTTTTTTGCAGAAAAAAACAGGGCGTTTATTTTTAAAATGTGCCGCCTGCTTTTTTTTCGCCAGTTTTCTTTTTGCCGGATTTATGACAGCCGTGTGGCTGTTTTTCCCTGCGCAAGGTATGATTTATCGAAACGGGGTGCTTTATTTTAATATCTCCGCCCTTACACTTGCTATTACCTCAACAATAGCATATTTGTTGATAAAGTTGGTTTGCCGATTTTTAAATCGCTACCGGGGGGAACGGCTTACACGTCAGATTGAAATTTTTTTGAAACAAAAAAAGGTAAGGCTTACTGCGTTGATCGATACGGGGAACCGGTTATGCGATCTCTTTTCTGGCTTGCCGGTTATAGTCGTCTCTTTTGAATCTGTCCGAAGTTTAATTCCAACGTCATTACAAAATTATTTTTCTACTGGAGTCCCGCCGGATATCAATCAAATGCAGACGGAAGAAATAAGGATGATCCGTATGATTCCGGTTAAAACCATCGCAGGGGAACAATTGCTGCCATCTTTTCTTCCGGATAAAGTGGTTATCAATGGAGAAGAAAAACGAGCAGTTTTAGCTGTGTCCCAACATATGCTCTCAGAAGGAAGCTATGAAGCGATACTAAATCCACTGCTAACATAAAAGAAGGGGAGAACACCATGCGAATGCTTGCTCTAAAACCAACACGCAATCTTATGCTGCGTCTTATGTCATTTAAAGAGTTATTGCGCCGCCGCCTTTTCTGGAGTGACGAAATTCATTACATAAACGGTCCGGACAGTTTGCCGCCGCCTCTTTCCCGAGAAGAAGAAAAAGCTGCTTTTTTAAAACTTGAAAAAAACGATCCTCAGGCAAGAGATATGCTTGTAGTGCACAATTTGCGGTTAGTCGTATACATTGCAAGGAAATTTGAGTCAACCGGTATTGGGATGGAAGATTTGATTTCTATCGGGACAATCGGCTTAATCAAAGCGGTAAATACTTTTGTTCCAAGCCGCAATATCAAGCTGGCAACATATGCATCCCGCTGTATAGAAAATGAGATACTGATGTTTTTAAGGAAAACCTCACCAACAAGAGGGGATATTTCTATTGACGAACCGCTAAATGTAGATTGGGATGGAAACGAACTGCTTTTATCTGATTTGTTAGGAACAGATCCAGACACTGTAAACCGTGAAATTGAGACAGAAGCTGAACGCCAATTGTTACATCGATGTATTGCAAAACTGGACGATAGAGAACGAATGATTATGGAAATGCGCTTTGGCCTAAACGGACAGCCGGAAAAGACACAAAAAGAAGTCGCCGATTATATCGGAATTTCACAGTCTTATATTTCACGGTTGGAAAAGAGAATCCTTTCGCATTTAAAAAAAGAATTTGAAAAAGCGATGTAGACTTTACAGATGAGCCGCCTTTTGATATAATCAAAATAGTAAAATCGCATAAAGTAGATAAAAAAGGGGTGGCTGCATTATATGAAAATTGCTTTATTTACAGAAACATATCTGCCTTATATTAATGGTGTCGTAACACACGTTAAGGCGTTGCATGATGGGCTGGAACATTTAGGCCATGAGGTTTTGGTTGTAACGGTCGATGTCAATGCCCGTCGTCATTATATTAAAGACGGTGTCTTGTATTGCCCGGCAAAGGAAATGAAAAAACTATATCACTTTGGATTAGCGTCTCCATTCAGCCGCAAGCGTTATCATATGCTTCGGGATTTTGAACCGGACGTCATCCATATTCATCAAGAATTCGGTATTGGCCTTTCAGGAGCAAGAATAGCAAAAAAGCTGGATAAACCACTTATTTACACATTACATACGATGTATGACGACTATCTTTATTACATTGTGCCCGAGAGGCTGACACCGCTGCTGCGCCGCATCGCGCATCGCTATTTCCGCTTTCTTGGAAAATCGGCTACGGAGCTTACGGGCCCTTCAATGAAGGTTCAGGAATATTTCGAAATGTGCGGCGTCCATAAAAGCGTAAATGTTGTACCGAATCCGGTGGAATTGGATATATTTAATCCTACTAATCTAAATCAAAAACATATTACCGCAATACGAAATAAATATGGAGTGGCTGAAGACGAGACGCTGGTTTCATTTTGCGGCCGTCTGGGGAAAGAGAAAAGCGTTGACGTACTTTTGGATTACTGGGCTAAATATGTCAAAAAGGACGACAAGCTTCGGCTGATGATTTTAGGGGGCGGCCCGTGTCTCTCCGAACTAATAGAGCAGTCAAAACGGCTTGGGATTGGGCAGCAAGTTATTTTTACTGATACTATCCCGCATGAAGAACTGCCGGATTACTATGGTGCTTGCCAGCTGTATATCACAGCCTCGCTGTCTGATACAAATTCTATTTCCATGAAAGAGGCGATGGCAACAGGATTGCCGGTACTTCACATTAAGGATCCCCTGAATGCCGGACAAGTGGTGGACGGTGTGAATGGTTTCATCTACAGTAATGCAGAAGAAATGTATGCACTTTTAAAACGATATCAAGCAATGACAGATAAGGAAAAAAATACATTAACATCTTCTGTTATTAATTCTGTTAAAATTTATGGATGTGAAGCATTGGCTAAATATTTGATAGATGTATATGAGAAGGCAATTTTAGAAAAAAAAGAGAAGCCTTCTGCAAGGCGGAAAAAAGTCGGCTGAGGAGGTACGCGGTATGTTTCGATTTGGAATCATGGGAGCAGGGAATATTGCAGCACAGTTTTGCGATGCGGTAAAGATTTCTGGCTGTGCAGAAGTGATAGCCGTTGCTTCTCGTACTCCCGGGAAGGCGGAAATATTCGCCAAAAAGAATGATATTCCTTTTTATTATAGCTCTTATGAAGAAATGCTTGCAAAAAAAGATGTCGACGGTATATATGTTGCAACAACGCACAATTTTCACTATGAAAATATGATACAGGCTCTTTCGGCCGGAAAACATGTTTTATGTGAAAAAGCTTTTACCATGAGGAAGCAGGAGGCGGAGGCAGTTTTTGATTTGGCACGAAAAAAAGGGCTATTTTGTATGGAAGCAATGTGGTCCCGTTTTCTTCCGGCAATTCAAAAAGCTAAGTCGTGGATTGAAGCCGGCTTGATTGGCGATCTTAACATGGCGCACTTTATGATTGGTTTCGCATCTTCTTCGGATCCGAATGGCCGCTTGCGCAACAAGGCGTTGGGCGGAGGCGCAATGTTCGACATTTCCGTTTATGCTATTGAGATTACCTCTTACTTAATTGGGAAACCCATTCTTTCGTTCAATGGTTCGGTCTTAAAAGATGAAAATGGCGTAGATATGGTTGACGTTATTACGCTCTGCTTTGAAGGCTGTATTGCAAGCCTGCAAAGCACGATTTTGACAAATGTAGAGCAGAGCTTACAAATTTGCGGAACAAAAGGCCGGATAAAAATTCCTGATCCGCATTATAGTGAACGCTGTATGAGGTTTGATGCAAACGGTTTAGCAGAGGAATTCTATCAACGCCGTGATAATGGTTTCCAATATGAAATCCGTGAAATGGTCTCCTGTATTCAACAAGGAAAATTGGAAAGTGAAATTATGCCTCACCGTGACACATTACGGTGTGCGGAAATATTTGATTTCTGTTTAAACAACAAATAAAAATGAACTGAATTATGTAACGACAACAAAAGGATCGACAACTCTTAATAAGCTGCCGATCCTTTTGTTCATCCATTTTTTAGCATGAAGCGAGACAGATCATTTACAAAACTTTTCAATATAAGCATCACGACATTTTTGGATAATTTCTTTGGCCTCTTCGGCATTGGAAACGTCGTTAACAACAGTTTCCTTACTTTCAAGGCTTTTATATACCGTAAAGAAATGGCTCATCTCATTGAAAATATGAGCAGGCAATTCAGAGATATCATGATACTCATTATAAGTTGGATCTTCAAATGGAATTGCAATAATTTTTTCATCCAGTTTTCCAGAATCCAGCATCTTAATTACACCTATCGGATAGCACCGAACTAAGCTCAAAGGATGTATGTTTTCGCTGCAAAGAACCAGCACATCGAGAGGATCGCCGTCATCTGCATAAGTTCTAGGGATCAAACCATAATTTGCAGGATAATGGGTGGAAGTATATAAAATGCGATCTAAAATAATATGGCCTGTTTCCTTATCCAGTTCATATTTATTTTTTGATCCTTTTTCAATTTCAATTACAGCAATAAAATCATCTGGATTTACTCGAGAAGGGCTTAAATCGTGCCAAATATTTGACATAATACGTCAACTCCTATGTTTTTTGTAAGTCATTTATCTCTTCTTATTATACTTCAAGAATAAAAAATGACAATCGAAAAACATAACAAATTAAATGATAAAAGAAAATTTAAGCAAAACCCTACAATAGGACGCGATAATAGATTTAAAATTTATACGAAAATAGATTCCGTTTTCTCTATCATCATCCTTATTATTTTTTATTTTTAAAAAATAAGATTTATTGTTCTATAAAGAAAAATCATCCTTTTCATATGAAAATAAATGAGGAGCACGTTTTGGAATACGTTTAAGTGGAGCGTATATAAATTTCGAACAGCTGTCATATGGTGTACAAATTCCTTTTTTCTTGCATAGAACGCCGCAGCCATCTGCCGTCAATTTTCCTTTTTCGCAATAAGCGCATGCCGGCTCTATTTGATTGCCAAATAATTTTTTTTTCACTTGACCACCTTAATTTCAAGTTATTGTTTTTTTATTTTTATTGTAGCAGGATGAATTGAAAAAAACAACAGTAAGATAATGCAACAAAATAATGCACCTAAAGCCAAAGGCGAAATAGCAGAAAACACCGTTTCCGTATCAGAAAAAGAAGAAAAGGCCGAGAGTATTTCTTGAGGGAGGAAACGGCTTAAAAGAGCAGTGAAGCCTGTTGCTGTGGCTGTATAAAACACACGCCACAATAATAAGAAACGCATAGAGATACCGCTTCCGTGTAATATAGCTCCAATTTGAAAGAATACACAAATACCGCCGAATGAAGAGAACAGCATAGCTGCTGCCACTGGATTTTGAAAGCCGGAAGTAAACAAAGAGGAACAGCCGCTGCACACTTCCAATAACCCGCAAAGGCAGGATGATAATTCAAATGGTAGGAAACCGGAAAGAAAAGAAGAGATAAGCGGCATACATGTAGAAAATAAAATCACAAAGCCACAGATAATAGACATAGAATATATGCTTTTTTGAACAGAAGAGAAGAGCAATACAGATGGTGCAGGAATATGTTGTTCCTGACCTTTAGAATTGACTGCCTTTGGATAAAATGCACCAATCCGAGAGAATATACCGGTAATAAAGCAGGCCAAAAGAGAAGACAGCAAAAAAATAATGCCGACTGCGGCGCTATGAAATATAGAAATCCCGACGCCGGTGTATAAAAAAGCCGGACTGCTATTGACACAGAAGGCAAGCATGCGGGAGGCACTTCTATGATCAATCATACCGCTTTTAACGCGGTCAGCCAGAATACGCGCTCCAACTGGATATCCTCCAATCAAACTTAATATTACAATATCTATATCACAAGGACGGATTTTAAAGATCTTAGATAAAAAAGAAAAAGGACGTGCGAGTACCCTGCCAGCCCGGCTTCTGGATAAGATATCTGTAAGAATTAAAAAAAGAAATGTGCTTGGAATCATCAACGAAAGGCAAATATCAATTCCATTTTGTATTCCCTGCGTAATTTCTTTTGAAAAAAATAGCAGCAAAAATATGGCTGAATAAGATACGACTCCTATCAAAATACCAGATAAAATCCGTTTCATATGTATTTCCGACCCCTCTTTCGTTATCATGTATATGAAGCTTTAAAGCTGAATATATTTCTTTTTAGAAAGAGTATGGGGAGGGAAAACGATGTCTTCCGGAAAAGAAAAAAGGGGATTAAAACGCTTTTTAATTGAACAAGAAGAAAATATCCGACAGAAAGCAATAACAGAAATAATCGGAAGCACTCGGCTTTCTATACAAGGGCTGCGCGATATACTGAGTTTTTCAGCTGAAGAAATTAGAATCATGACAGTTTCGGGCATGCAAAGGGTTTGCGGAGATTCTCTTACGATCACAATTCTGACCCAAGACAGTATTGAAATACAAGGGAAGATTACAATGCTAATTTTGACGGAAGAAATTGTGGGGGATATAAAATGATCGAAAAATTTTTCTATTTTTTAAAAGGGACCGTATCCTTTACTGCTGAAAACGGATTTCCAGAACGGATGATTACGCAATGCGGCAGGGAGGAATTGAACGTATTTGATGTCTCGGCCACAGATACAGGGATAGAGGCCCGCTGCTTTTTACATGATTTCACAAAAATCAAATTATTGTCTCAAAAATATGGCGTAACAATAAAGAAAGGGAAACAGAATGGTTTCCCTGTTGTTTTACGTCGATATAAGTATCGTTTTATGATACCGGGCATGCTATTATTGATTTTATTGCTTTTGCTATTTTCACAGTCTTTCCTTTGGACTATCGAAATACGCGGAAATCGCACACTCTCTGACAATGCCATTCTGGCAGTATTAAACGAAGAAGGCTTGACACAAATGACGTTCCTTCCAAACCTTGATCTTAGAATGGTTTGTGAAGAGGTTATGTTGAAATTACCGCAGTTGAGTTTTATTACATTAAACCGATATGGAAGCCGCGTGGAAGCAGTTGTCGCAGAACGAAATCTCGCTCCGCAAATCCAGTCAAATGAGCCTTGTGATATTGTGGCGGCTGAAGACGGCGTAATACGTTCCATAGAGGTTTATAACGGTGAGGAAACGACTGCATCTGGATATGCCGTACAAAAAGGAGAGATTTTAGTACATGGACATTATCAAACAAAAAAGGGACAAGAGAGATTGGTTCACGCTGATGCGAAGATAATTGCAGAAATTTTTTTTGAAAAGACAATCTCCATTGATTTAGAAGAAGTTGCCAAGCAAGAAACCGGTGAAATTACAAATCGTTCTTTCTTTTATTTTTTCGGTATAAAGATACCGCTTTCTTTTCCGAATGAGCCGACCGGTACTTATAAAGAAGAATGGAAAGAGCGGCCTTTTGAACTGTGCGGAAAGACCTTTCCTTTTGGCACTGCAACACTTACTAAAAGATATTACACCAATACGGATGAAGCCACTGCAAAAGAAAACGGCGAAGCAATTCTTCGCCGTGCTTTTACCCAATACGAAATAGAAGAGTTATCTGACTGCGCAATTCTTTCTCGTGAGACAAACATATCTGTTAACAACAATGTACTAAGCATGACGATCCAATATACAGCGGAACGGGATATTGCGCAACAAGCAGAGATTACATTGCAGGAATTTACGGCTTCTCCGGAAAGCAATTAAGAACTGCTTGAAGCTCTTGTTTATCCGCCTCCGCCTGGCGTGAGCCAAGATGATGATTGACTTCTTTTTTTAAGTCAAATAAGGTGATAATCTGATCATTTAACATTTCATCAGGCAATGCCTGAGATTCGCAGACACAAGCCAAATTAGAAAACTTCAATAGAAGATATTTTTCTAAAGATAAAAATTCTTGTAATATTTGAGCGTGATTTTGGATTTGTTCAGATTGTGAAGCCATTGTACACCTCACTCAATTTAGTTGCCGCAGCATCTTTTCATACTGTATAGCATGTTTTGCCGCTATTTTTTCCAAAGCCATTTTTAACTGTTGATCATTGCATGATGCGCTGTAATGACGATATTTTTGGATTAATACTTGCTCGAAGCGAAGCGTATCGTCAATAGCATAAAGTTCATGTGAAGTCATATGGATATCCTTTCCTTTCTCTCAAGGCTTACGATGAAAGTATACCCTGTTTCCTTGTTATCTATTCATTTTAGAGAAGATATGACTTCAATATTTTACAAAGCGGAGAGCTTGAAAATCATCGCCTTCATATATGTTGTGGTCGCGAAGATAAGAATCGATTCCGCCAAGTACTCTCCGTTTATCACATGTCCAGGTTGGTGCAATTAAAAATCGGCGGTCTCCATCGCCTGTCAATCTTTCAATAATGGTATCAGGAGAAAACATGGCAATTTGTCGGCATACCAAAGAGATATATGCTTCACGCGACAGCAAAGGGAACGGATTTCTTTGATAATATGCTGCAAGCGCTGTCCCTTCCATAACATGCAGCATATGCAACTTTACTCCAAATGGTTTGAGATACGATACAATGCGCGCACTCTTCAGCATATCTTGCTCTGTTTCTTCAGGAAGGCCGTTGATCAAATGAATGGTTACAAAAATTCCGCGTCTACGTAAAGCGTAATATCCTTTTAAAAAATCATAAAAAGTATGTCCGCGGTTTAAGAGAAATGCTGTACGATTATGAACTGTCTGAAGCCCGAGTTCTATTGTTAAAAAAGTCCTTTTTGCAAGACAGGTCAAATACGCAAGGACATTTTCAGAAAGGCAATCTGCGCGTGTTGCCAGCGTAATGCCCTTAACTCCCGGAAAGTGCAATGCTTCTTCACATTTCCGAGAAAGTGTTGCAACATCAGTATATGTATTTGTATTAGCTTGGAAATAGGCGATATAGGAGCCGTTCGGCCATTTCTTTTTCATACGGGCAGATGTTTTTTGGAGTTGTACCGAAATGGAGTCCAACGCACTTCCGGAAAAATCACCGCTTCCTGATGCAGTACAAAAAATACACCCTCCAGTGCCTTTGCTGCCATCCCGATTAGGACAAGTAAAGCCTGCATTTAAAGGGAGCTTAATGATCTTTTCGCCAAAACGTTGCTTCATTGCTGCATCATATGTAAGATAGTGTTTCCCATTAGAGTATCTGAGCATTTCTTTACACCCTCAATCCTTGATTGTTTTACACTTTGGTAAACGGAAGTATTTGCGCTTTTTATCTGCATAAAGTATAATAGATAATAAGAAAAGAAGCAAAGAGGAACTGATATGGGTAACGTACTTATTGAAAAAATAAAAGAAATAGGGATTGCTTATAAGCAAGATGTTTTGCTTAGTGAGTATACCACGTTTCGTGTAGGCGGGAAATGTCCGCTTGCCGTTTTTCCGGAAAGTGCAGAGGATTGTGCGGCCGTTGTAAAGCTGCTAAAGGAAATGAAAATACCTTATTTTGTTTTGGGAAAGGGATCAAATATACTGGCTGCAGATCGAGGGTATTCTGGAGTACTGATTTTGACGGAACGGATGCGGAAGTTGTCCTGCAATCAAGAAAAAATCCAATGTGGGGCAGGTGTGTCCCTTTCTAAGTTTTGCTCATTTGCACTTGAAAACAGTTTGAGTGGAGCGGAGTTTGCTTGGGGAATTCCCGGCAGCATTGGCGGAGCCATTTATATGAATGCAGGAGCTTATGGTGGAGAAATTTCTGATATTATTCATTCCTGTACCTTTTTAAATGAACAAGGTGAAATATGCACAGTGCAGGCTGAAAAATTGGAACTATCTTACCGCCACAGTGTATTCACTGGAAGCAGGTCTGTTATCCTTGAGGCGGAATTTTTGCTTCATACATCAGATATGGCTGCGATAAAAGCGCAAATGGACGATTATATCACGCGGCGTATGTCTAAGCAGCCGTTAGATAAACCAAGTGCCGGCAGTACCTTCAAGCGGCCGCAGGGGGCTTACGCAGCGGCATTGATTGAAGAGAGCGGGTTAAAAGGATGCTCGGTTGGAGGCGCACGCGTCAGCGAGAAGCATAGCGGTTTTATTATAAATGACGGGCAGGCGACTGCGGAAGATATCGCAAAGCTAATCCAAAAAGTACAAAAAACTGTAAAAAAAGAAACGGGATATAGCCTTGCATGCGAGGTAATTCCGCTTGGATTTTTGCCAGAGGAGATAGAAGGTTGAAACACAGTAATTTAAGCACGATTCCGAAAAAAGGGCGTACAAAACCAAGCCCCCTAAGAGCGGGCGAAAAATGAAAATAAGGTTAAAGTCT
>CAJFJV010000037.1 GCA_904384225.1 uncultured Oscillospiraceae bacterium
GCTAAAGGGCCTGCCGCCTGCACTCCACAGACAACAAGCCCTTTCGGTTGCTTGATTTATTTCTTCAAAAATATTGTCTAACTTTTTGGGGGCACTTCAAAATTATGAAGGTTAAAACAAAAAAACGTTTAGCCGGCCTATTAGCTGTAATCGTTGTTTTGTCGCTGCTGCCTGCTACGGTTTTTGCAGTAGGTACAAGCTCGGCGGAGGACGAAGCAGCTTTGCGTGAAGCAGTCAGTAATGGCGATACCATAACTGTGAACACTGAAATTACGCTGACACAGCCTTTATCAGTAGATCGGGATGTAACGTTGACTGGTAACGGTACTTTAAAACTGTCGGAAGAATGGAGTGAAAACAGCGCTTCCCCCATAACAGTTGAGGAAGGAGCTGCTTTGACAATTGATGGAATCACATTAGACGGCAATCAGGTTGACCTTTCCTACGGCGCCAACAGCGGCAGCGCCTTATATATTGCTGGAAGCTTGGTCTTAAACAGCGGCAGTATTCAGAATTTTTCCAATCCGTCGACCCAATCTTATGCAGGCGTTATCTATATAAACGCCGGTACTTTTACCATGAACGGTGGTTATATTCAAAAGAATTCGTTGTCCAATAACCGTTATCATGGTATTGTATATGTGACAGGTGGTTCCACCTTTACTTTAAACGACGGCATACTGAGTGGAAATCGTACTGCGGATGCGCAGGGCGCTTCCGGAATCGTTTATGTATCAAACGAAGGCGGATCCAATACCTTCGAGATGAACGGCGGCTCTATCAGCGATAATGAGAGCTGTGCTGTTTTTGTAGGCGGTTTAAATAGCACGCCGACAGGGAAAGCGCTGTTCATTATGGAAAACGGAAATATCAGCGGCAATACGTACGGGCAGTCTTATTACGCAGGCGGCATTTATGCTGTAGGCGGTGAGGTTGTAATGAACGGCGGAACCATAGAACAAAATGAAGGACAGTTTTATGGCGGCGGTGTAGCACTTGTGGCAAACAGTGAAAAGACTACAACCCGCTTTGAAATGAACGGCGGTGTCATTTCAGACAACAGCGCAATGTATGGCGGTGGCATATATGTAACAGGAATTCAGAATACGGATTGGGCAGTAGACGTTCAGTTAAACGGAGGCCAGATCCAAAATAATGAAGCTTCGCGCCAAGGCGGCGGCATTTATGTGGTAAAAGGGCAGACTGTCCAGCTGAGAAATGCGGCGATTTACGAAAATACAGCTTCCATTATCGGCGGCGGCATCTGGACTTGTTCTACCGGAAATGTTAAAACGTATATAACAAACGGCGGTGCCGTATTTGATAATACGGCTTCAGGAAACGAAAATGGTTCAGCCGGCGACGATTTAGCGCTTGTACAGCATGAAGATGAAACGTCCGCAGATTTTAAGCTTGCCGACCGTGCGTTGGGCGGCGGACAGGTTACGTACTATAAAGACGGCGGCGTTTATGCCGAAAATTATGCCGGCGACGGATTGGATGGAAGCGGTGAATACTATCTTGGTATATCGGATGGTTCATCCCGATATGATGCAGAAAATCCCGGTGAGGCAATTGAGGATGTCGAACTGTTGGAAGGAAGCTATGCATTAAAATCTGTCATCAGCGATAATGCAAAAACACTTGCAAAAAGCAAAGCGGATCTTGTCATTACAGGAAATACCGCAAACCGCGGTGCTGGTATTGGTTCTAATGGCAGTGTTATAATTGGCGATGCACCGGAAGATGGAGGAACAGAATACGCACTGAATGTTACAAAAGTGTGGTCGGAAGAGATCGCTGAAGATGCAAAACAGGAAATTGAGGTTGTACTGGTTGCAGACGGCTATGAGCTGGATTCTGTCATACTGAATGAAGAAAATGGATGGCAGGCGAGTTTTACTGGCCTTCCAGCCGGAATTTACAGTGTAAAAGAGCAGAATGTCCCTGCTGGCATGGAAGCGTCATATAGTGAACTTTCCATAAACGAAAAGACACAGACTTTCCATATTACGGTTACCAATTCATTGGTTCCTGATGAGCCGGGAACAGGGACTGATACAGATACTGAGTCTCCGGATACTGGTGATAGCAACAGCTTAGGGCTGTGGATTACGCTGGCGTTTGTTGGAGTTGCTGCGCTGGCTGGAGTTGTATTTTTAATTCTCAAACGAAAAGCGAAATAATCTTCGTGTAGCTTCCCATATGACAGCAATGAAGAAGTGTTAAAAACAAAAGCTTTGGCTGTGGATTACGGCCAAAGCTTTTGTTTTTTATGATGGAATGAAAATCAGGTAGATATTAAAAAGAGGTTTGAAATTTGCTGGGATAAGAATGTTTGGCTTTATGAGGGGAAGCTTGAGAGATCAGCAATTGTATATTGGTAAGATTCAATTGAAAATTCCGTCTTTTCAAAGAGATAAAAACTTTTGTTCCTTATCATATACCCTTAGCATATACATAGAGTCAAAACAACGCCTCCGTTTTTATGCGGAGACGTTGTTTTGATATAGAAGAAATATTCTAAGCGTCTTTCTGCTTATCTGCCTTATCTTTTGTACGGCGGATTACTTTCAAACGAGAGAATTCTTCGCGTTCTTTTTCATCCAAGGCGGAAGAAATGTAACGTACTGTTTCTTCAAAGCGTGGAATGCTAATATTTTTTAAGGCATTGGCCCGGCGCTGCGTTTTTTTGATTGCATCAGCCAGCCGGTAAACACTGTTTTCCACCTCTGCCAGCAATATTGTCAGTTCTTTGGCACGGTTGAAGTTTAAATATGCGGCGTCAAATTGTGAATTGGTTTCAAAGAAAGCGTACTCATTTGATTTTAAAGTAGAAGTACAGCGCACCTTTGGAATATCTACGCCCATGACGCTGCGGTAATCAATCTCAATGCCATTTTCAATACCGGCGCTGTGTGAAAGATCTTCGATTACACCCAGCGTAATGTTGGCACGCTGCAATGCAAGATAAGCTTTTTGATACGTTACTTCAATTTCGCCATGCAGAGATTTCGCTTTATCCACAAGCGTCATCATCTCACGGATGAGGATATTGCGTTTCCGGTCAAGAAGATCGAAACCAAGTTTCGCAAGTGAAAGCGACTTTTTTGTGGCGATAAGATTGCCTTTCGTTGGGAAGACGGTATTAGCCATTAAAGATCACCCCGGAATTTCTTTGCACGCTCCGGATCGTAATGTTTTTCAACCAGCGCACTGTCCATACGGGCCAGCTCGCTGCGCGGCAGCAGAGAGAGAAGATCCCATCCAAGCTCAAGTGTTTCTTCAATAGTACGGCTCTCAGAGGCATCCTGAGAGATAAAGTGTGCTTCAAACGCCTTGCCGAAAGCAAGGTACGCCTTATCCCCTTCTGAAAGCTCTTCCTCGCCGATAACACTCCCCAATGCGCGTGCGTCCTGCGTACGTGCATAGGATGCGAAAAGCTGGTTTGCCACGTCAGAATGATCGGCACGAGTATAGCCTTCGCCGATACCGTCTTTCATCAGGCGGGACAAAGACGGTAGAACGGAAACCGGAGGGTAGACGCCGCGCTGATCAAGAGCGCGGTCAAGTACAATCTGTCCTTCGGTGATATATCCGGTAAGATCGGGGACAGGGTGGGTGATGTCATCATTGGGCATCGTAAGAATAGGAATCTGCGTGACAGAACCTTTCTTGCCTTTGATAATACCTGCGCGTTCATACATGGATGCCAAATCAGAATAGAGATAACCAGGATAGCCCTTTCTGCCAGGAATTTCACCTTTTGAAGAGGAGAATTCACGCAAAGCCTCTGCATAAGAGGTCATATCGGTCATAATAACCAAAATATTCATGTCATGCTCAAAGGCCAGATATTCCGCCGCAGTCAGTGCACATTTTGGCGCGAGAATACGCTCTATGATCGGGTCATTTGCCAGATTCAGAAACATGATGACGTTTTGTAAAACACCAGACTCTGCAAAACTGCGTTTAAAAAAGTCTGCTACATCATTGTTGACACCCATGGCGGCAAATACGATAGCAAATTTTTCATCGCTGTCTTCGCTTAGGCGCGACTGGCATACAAGCTGTGCAGCTAATTTATTGTGGCTCATACCGGATCCGGAAAAAATCGGAAGTTTCTGACCGCGGATCAACGTCATCAGACCATCGATAGAGGAAATGCCGGTACGAATGTAGTTGCGTGGATATTCACGCGAAACTGGATTTAACGGCTGGCCATTGATATCGCGGTGGTCGGTTGCAAAAATATCACCTAAACCGTCGATTGGTTTACCAACACCGTTTAATACGCGGCCGAGCATTTCAGTGGAAAGCGGAAGTTCCATAGGATGGCCGGTCAAACGAGTGCGCGTGTTGGTAAGGGAAAGGCCGTTTGTTCCTTCAAATACCTGAATGACAGCACGTTCGCCTTCAATTTGAACGATACGTCCGGTTCGGACGGAGCCATCCTCGAGATACAGCTCAACCATTTCGTCGTAGCTTGCACCCTGTACATGGTCAAGAGCGACCAACGGGCCGTTAATGGAAGAAAGCCCAGTAATCTGAATGCTCATGCGCGCACCTCCTTTCCGACAAAGGGTTTAAGTGCCGTGTCGATTTTTTCATAAAGGGAATCGAATGCTTCCGGATGATCATTCGGGATTTCGTATTTCATTCCTGCAAGCAGATCGAATAAATGCAGTTCCAAAAGCTCAGATAAAGCAGTGCCGTTTTTAATGATGGCAGCACACTGGTCATTAAGATAAAGGATAACCTGCATCATTTTCAGCTGCTTGGAAAGCGGAACATAGGTATCATCCTTGTGGAAAGCATTTTGCTGCAAAAAGCCCAGACGAATCGCCTTAGCTGTCTCAATAACAAGCTTCTGGTCATCGGGCAGTACATCCGCACCGATCAGCTTGACGATTTCCATTAGGCTTGCCTCTTCCGCCAGAAGATTTGCGATCCGGCGGCGGCAGGGGAGAAAATCTTTAGAGACCTGTTTGTTATAATAATCCGCAAGGTCATCTAAATATTCACTGTAGCTGTCTGTCCAATTGATAGCCGGATAATGCCTTGCATATGCAAGCGATTTATCAAGCGCCCAGAAAGTACGGACAAAGCGTTTGGTGTTTTGGGTGACCGGTTCAGAAAAATCTGCGCCTTGCGGCGACACTGCGCCGATGATGGAGACAGAACCTTCCGTCCCATTTAAGTTTACCATATAGCCGGCCCGCTCATAGAATTGGGAGAGGCGGGAGGGAAGATAAGCAGGAAAGCCTTCTTCAGCAGGCATTTCCTCAAGACGTCCGGAAATTTCGCGTAGGGCCTCCGCCCAGCGGGATGTGGAATCGGCCATAATGGCAACATGGTATCCCATATCACGATAATATTCGGCGAGTGTAATACCCGTATAAATGGAAGCCTCACGTGCAGCAACCGGCATATTCGAGGTGTTGGCAATCAAAACAGTACGGTCTGTCAGTTTGCTTCCCGTTTTTGGGTCAACAAGCTCAGAAAACTCGTCAAGCACCTGCGTCATCTCATTTCCGCGTTCACCACAGCCGACATAGACGATGATATCAGCGTCGCACCACTTTGCAAGCTGGTGCTGTGTCATGGTCTTTCCCGTACCAAAACCGCCGGGAACAGCCGCTGCGCCACCCTTTGCAATAGGGAAAAGCGTGTCAATAACGCGCTGGCCAGTAATCAATGGGATGGATATAGGCTTACGGAGTTTGGCAGGACGGGCAGAACGGATCGGCCATTTATGGCAAAGCGTAAGCGTATGTTCTGTCCCGTCTTCCGCCTTCAGTTTGGCAATCGGGTCATTGACCGTATAGCTGCCAGAGGGGGCAACTTCCGTAATAGTTCCGCTGATATTCGGCGGAACCATACATTTATGGATAATAACCGGCGTTTCTGGGCAGGTTGCGTAAATCGTACCGCCCGAAACCACATCACCCGGTTTTACACAGATTGTGACATCGAAACGGCGGGCCTGATCAAGTGCCGGAATGTCTGAGCCGCGCGCAATGAATGCGCCGGACTTTAAAGCAATATCTTTAAGCGGACGCTCAATACCATCGTAAATATTAGAAAGAATACCGGGACCAAGCGTTACGCTGATCGGTGCGCCGGTACCTGTTACCGGTTCGCCCGGCCGCAGGCCGGAAGTCTCTTCATACACCTGAATGGTGGTGCGGTCCTCGTTTACGCCGATGACTTCGCCGACCAGATGTTCACTGCCGACATACACCATTTCCGTCATGGAAAAGTCGCAGGTGTCTTTTACGGTGACAACCGGGCCGTTGATCGAATAGATCGTATTGTTCAAGCTTTTCACCTCGTCTTAGGCAGTCTTCTGCGGGTCAAAGCGTAAAACTGCTGTGTTCGATAAAATAGGGTTTTTGATCGGCGAGCTTTTGTGCAAACGTCTCGTCGTAATATAGATTCTGTGTTCGGTCGAAAACAATAAAGCCGCCGAGCGTCACAGAGGGGTCTGTGCGGATTTCGCATGGCCGCCCAAGAGCATTTTTTAGCTCTTCAGATAATGCAGAGTCGTTTTCTCCAACACTTAAAACAAGATCACCGTCAGGATGCGCGTCAGCAAATGCGGCCACACGCTTTATTAAATTCTTTTGGTACTCCTCTGTACGGCAATAATCGCGCAGCTTGTCTTCCACTTGAGCGAAGATTTTTTCTGTAAGTTCTGCGCGCTTTTTAAGCAGCGCACATTTAGCGTCCAGACTGCATTTGGCAGTCTCCCTCCGATTTTCCTGACGGATCTCCGCAGCACGCATATGCAGCTCTTCTTCAGCTTGAACAAGCAGCTCATCTTTTGTTTGTTTCAGTGTTTGCGCTTTGGCCTCTTCTGCTTCTTTGCGGATCAGAGCGGTTTTCTGATCTACTTCGGCAAAAACGGCTTTCTGGAATTTAAGCAGCTTTTCCTGTTGCTCCATCTTGTCAAACTCCTTTCGTGACAGGAAATTGATTAGATCTTGATGCCGACGGCTTCCTCAATATAGCGGGAAATAGTATCACTGATATTGGAGGTGGCGTGCCGGTCTGGAATTTCTACAATCAGCGGGCGCTTTCGGTTCAATTTATAGTCAAAAACCAGATCTGGACAAAGATTGATCAATTTTTGCGTCATTAATACAATACCGATTTCCGGATCTGAGAAGGCGCGGGCAAGCGCCTCTTCCACTTCCTGCGGTTCATGTACCACAACACCGTCTGCACCAGTCAGGCGCATACCGGTTTGCGTGTCCGTATTGTCGCTGATGACAAAAAACTTCATGGCTGCCGTCCTTTCTTCAAGATTTGACAGGATGTTTCTTACAGGCTATTGAGGATCAGGATAGAGATCAACAGGCCGTAAATTGCGACACCTTCACCAAGTACAACGAAAATCATGGCTTTACCAAAGGATTTGGGATCTTCGCTGACAGCGCCGATAGCAGCGGGAGCTGCGGATGCAACAGCAATACCAGCGCCAAGGCAGGAAAGACCGGTTACGATAGCGGCGCCAAGATAACCAAGGCCAGCTGCAAGTCCGGAAGCAGCTTCAGCTGTTTCAGCGGCAGCAAATGCAAAGTTGCCGATCGGCAGGATAAATGCCAGGACACAAACACCTGCAAAAGCGCACAGATTAGCAATGACAGAGCGTTTCGCTTTTTTACCGGTGGTGATACCGCGGTATACAGGGACAAGCGGTGCTGCGAGCAATACGAGTGCAACCAGTGGTACGATCAGTACAATTGCGAGATTCATAATAAATTCCTCCAAAAATTAATTAAAAAGAAGGTTTATCGGCGAAACGCCGGTAAATACTGTATTAGGCGTCGAGATCCTGATAGGATACCGTCGCCGGTTCATAGGGCTTGCCGTTACCTTCAAAATTGCGGCTAAAAATTTCATAGAATTCAAGACGGAGTACTTGAATACCAACAATCAATCCTTCCAGACACATGACAAACAGGTTGCCGAAAATAACCACGATAGGTCCGGCTCCTGCGCCCACCATTTCGGCGAGCGACATGACCACGGTCATCATGCCGGCATGGCTTAATATAAAACCACCGACACGTAAGAAAGACATGGAGTTGGACAGATAGCTTAAAACGTACTCAAACAATTCAAAAAAGTTTTCAATGATGAATTCCCCAATACCGTTTTCAAAAGCTTTTCCTCTGTGTGTAAGCAGCGTGGTAAGCGGCTTTTTGAAGAAAATCAGCAAAAGCGGCAGGACGATCAGCCCAAGGACATAAAAAATATTTACGATTCCGCTATTTAGCATCATCATATCGACAATGGCGAAGGCCGCAGCTAAATAAAAGACAAGCCCAGCGATCCCATTGTGCCCAAATACGGCACGTTCGTAATCTTTTGAGCGGAATCCAAGATAGATGTTAATGGAAATAGACGTCACAATTAAAATGATACCAATGGCAATCGCAGCAAGAAGAAGCATGTTTGTCGTACTGGTATCGAAAATTTCAATCGGCTTGCTGTCCAGACCAAACAACGCTTTGTACATGGGGTCAAGCAAATGTTCATATCCAAATACAGAGCCGTATACAAGGCCGAAAAAAGCACTTGAAAAACCGATACGGATCATAATGCGTCCAAGTGGCATCTTTTTCCATTTATAAACGATAAGGCCGATTAAAGAAAGCAATAGGCCTTGGCCAAGATCACCAAACATGATACCAAACAGCAAGGTGTAGGTAATCGCTACCAGAGAAGTTGGATCAATATCTTTATACGAGGGCAGACTGTACATATTGACAAACATCTCAAACGGCCGCGTAAAACGGTTGTTCTTGAGCTTGACAGGCGGTGCCAGCGAAGGATCGGCGTCATACGGCTTTGAGACGTAGGAAACGCTTTTTAGAGGTTCAAACTCTTTGGCAAATGCTGCATCTTTTGCTTTTGGGATAAAGCCGACGGCATAAAACCGATTGCCCAGCACGGCGACGTATTTGCGCATTTCAAATACTTTATGCCGGAAACAGATGATGCAGTAGGTCTCAAGCAGTTTTTCTTCCTCTTTATTACGCAGCACAGCAATCTCACTTTCAATTTCTGAAAGTTTCTTTTTTTCTGAATCGATAACAGCAGTCAGATTAGCGGATGCCTGTTCCGGTGTACCATGTGCGTAATCGGGAATGCGGATACGCTCAAAATAAAGGGAAGTAAAAATATCGTCAATGGAAGCCGCCTTTGTTGCGGGAGCAAAATAGACGCCCCAATGGTACTCCTTGTCACAGTCAAATGAGAAAAAGAAAAACTTTCGGTCATCATAATAGGAAAGCTTTTCATAACTGTCACGCGGGAGACGGCCAAAGCGGGATTTTACATATCGGCAGGAGAAAATATCATCAAAACTGATATTTAAACCGTTTAGATGCTTTAGCTGAATTAAAGCCTGTTCATGCTGCAGGATGTTTTCCTGTACGGCACGTTTTTGTTCGGCAAGCGCAGCGCTCTGTTTCTGCAAAGCGTCAAGGTAAGCCTTGACTGTTTCAGGCGTATAGCCATCTGCAGAAAAAGGGACCTCATGCAAAGAAATATCCAAATCGACCGATAGGCGCCGGGCCTGTGTCAGAAGCGGTGCATACGGATTTTCCCCTTCCAGCACGTGAAAACCGTGTGAGGTATCCGTCGTATGAATCGCGACTTCCGGATGAAAGAAGCCGGAACGAAGACAAGCAAGCAGCGTGTCATCAAGATCCTCAAGGTTGCCGATCAAATTGATGAGGGCCATTTTTTCGATTGCCAAGAAAAAACACCACCTTTTATTTTTGGTTGTACTGTCCAGTATTCATACAGTGCTGATTTGAGAAATTGCTGGTTATTCAAGGATCAGCAGTTTTTCGATTTCATCGGGGCTGTTCTGATAACGGATCCCCTCAATAATTGTCGTGACATTTTCTGTCTCAATTTTTAAGAGCGTTGAAAGCGCGAAAAACGCGACCGGCGCACCGGCGGCAGAACGCATCAGACGTTTGCTTAAGGTGAAACGCAGCTCTCGTGTATATTCTTCAATGGCTTCAAATGGTTCGCTTCCATTTGCAGAAGGGTAGCCATTTTTGGATAAAACAGAGGGAAAAGCTGTGCCGCCCGGAGCTTCTAATAAGGCGTTAAGCCTTGCCGGCGTCAGCTTTTTGTGGAAGGGAAGAAGCCGGCGATGGATTTCTCCAGGTGTTAAATTGAAAAAAGTTTTCAATCGGTAAATTAGAGAAATATTTAAAAGCTCTGCTTCCGTCAAAATCAGATCGCACAGCTGTGACCGAACCCTGCCCTTATATTCTGTCTGTGCGATTTGAAGCATATTTCGATAATAGGCTTCTTTCAAATCGTGTTCGCACATGGAGAGGTTGATCTCTCCATTTTTTGCAGCATGCCGCCGGAGAATTTTCTCATACGGCGTATCCGCCAAAACGCGCAACAGTTCGTTAAAGCTGTGCACTTTTGAAAGTGCGATGAAATCGAATGTTGTGTAGGGTTTCATATATGCGGGGAGTGAAAACAAAAGCGATTCCTGCGAGCCGGCATTTAACAGCATAATGGTGCGCAGGATCATACGGATTTCCGCATTCTCAATGGTACAGCGGAAAAAGCTATGCTTGCCTGAAAAGTCATAATGACACATTCGCAGGCAGCGATCCAGTACAGCGCGGTTTAAAATATTTTCAAGCTGGCCGCGGTGAATCTGCAATTCGCTTACTCCGGAGAGATCGTCCCGGTAAGCGGGCGTTTCCTTTAAGTAGGCTGCAACAGCAGATACAGAGCGAAGCCGCAAAAGCTCCCTGTAATTTGCGGTAGTAAGGCGCCTGCCATAAATGGCGCGGGCCTTTGCAGTTATTGCATTTCCGGAAAAGGTACGGAGCATAGGGATAACGCGTCCTTTCTCAGTGGATTACGCGGTGGAACAGATCTTGCACAAGCGCATCCTTTTTCTGTTCATACTGCGTTTGCAGACGGCGAAACGCTTCATCTGAACGATGAGAAATTTCCGCTTGCTCACGCTGCGCCTTTTCCTGTTCTTCCTGTCGGATTTTATTCAGCTTTTCAGCAGTTTCACTCTGGATCTGCGCTTTTATTTCAGCAATCTGTTTTTCAGTCTCTTCAGTACACAGAGCTTGAAAGCGGGAAGCTTCATCCAGCCGTTTCTGCGCATCCTGATCGATGGCGATAATCTGTTCGATAATGGTTGCCATCAAAACATTCCTCCTTTTCTCGGATGTGGACGTAAAGAAGGGCCGCTGCATGCAAACAACGGCCGGGATGTCCCATACCGCTCCGGCTTTTACTGCCGAAGGGCAAAGAATAAAGTAGCACACAGACGGATTTTATCAAAGGCCGTCCAAAGCGCAAAGCTTATTGTATGAAAAAAATATGAATATTTCAAACACTATCTCGCTGATAAATACTAATTCACAATTTATTAATTTTTTAAGCTTTGCAGCGGTGCTGGAATCTGTCCGCCGCGTTTGATAAATTTGGCGGAGGAATGCTGATTGACCTCCATAACAGGGCCGCTTCCAAACAAGCCGCCGAAGTCCAGCTCATCGCCGACTTTGCAGCCAACGGCCGGGATAACACGAACGGCGGTTGTTTTGGAATTTACCATACCAATTGCCGCTTCGTCTGCAATCATTGCAGCAATCGTTTCAGCAGGCGTATCGCCGGGAATGCAGATCATATCAAGTCCAACCGAACATACGGCGGTCATCGCTTCTAATTTTTCAATAGAGAGCGCGCCGCTTTTTGCGGCGTCAATCATGCCGGCGTCTTCTGATACCGGAATAAAGGCGCCGGAAAGCCCGCCGATACGGGAAGAGGCCATTACCCCGCCTTTTTTAACCGCGTCATTTAAAAGGGCGAGCGTGGCGGTCGTGCCGTGCGTACCGCACTTTGCAAGACCGATTTCCTCAAGAATGTGCGCCACAGAATCACCAACAGCGGGCGTGGGCGCCAGAGATAAATCGACAATGCCGAAGGGGACGTCGAGCCGTTCAGATGCAACGCTTCCTACCAGTTGGCCCATCCGTGTGATTTTGAAAGCGGTCTTTTTAATGACGTCTGCAATTTCCGTGATAGAGGCATCCGGATGTTTTGCTACGGCGGCTCGGACAACGCCCGGTCCGGATACCCCTACATTGATGATGCAGTCGGGTTCTCCTACGCCGTGGAAGGCGCCTGCCATAAAGGGATTGTCTTCCGGTGCATTGCAGAATATGACAAGTTTGGCCGCGCCAAAGCACTTTTGGTCAACCGTTCGCTCAGCAGCTTCTTTTACAACCTGTCCCATTAAGTGGCAAGCATCCAGATTGATACCGGTCTTAGTAGAGCCGACGTTGACGGAGGAACAGACGCGCGATGTAACAGAAAGGGCCTCCGGAATGGAATGGATTAAATTTAAATCCCCGGCCGAAAATCCCTTTTGTACCAAAGCGGAAAAGCCGCCAATAAGGTTGACGCCGACAGTCTGCGCTGCTTTGTCCATGGTTTGGGCAAATTTGACCGGGCTTTTTCTGCATGCGGCACTGACAATAGCAATAGGCGTAACGGAAATTCGCTTGTTGATGATCGGAATGCCATACTCGCGTTCAATATCTTCGCCTGTTTTGACAAGCCTTTCTGCGCAGCGTGTAATCTTATCATATACTTTAGTGCACGCCTTATCGATATCCGCGTCAATGCAGTCTAAAAGGGAGATTCCCATCGTAATAGTGCGGATATCCAAGTTTTCGTCTTGAATCATGCGTATGGTTTCCAAAATATCATTTACGTTGATCATGCTGCGATGTTAACATCCTTTCTGGAAAGATATGGGAAAACCGTATCAGATTTTATGCATCGAATTAAAAATGTCCTCGTGCATGACGTGAATGGAAAGACATTGACTTGTGCCAAGTTCCTTCATTTCTTGGGTAAAAGCAGTAAAATCAGTATTCATCCGATCCGTTTCTACCAACATGATCATGGCGAAAAGATCTTGCATGACCGTCTGGGTCACGTCGATAATGTTGGCGTTGTAATCTGAACAGATTGTGCTGACTTTTGCCAGAATGCCGACCGTATCTTTTCCGATTACAGTAATGACTGCTCGCATAGCAGAGACCTCCTTTTTGGCTTTGCAGACAGTCTTAACACAGACAGCCTGCAGTACGCCTATTATAACACAGATTGGGAGATGAGAAAACGTTTTTGTATCATTCTGTCCGTCTTACGCCTTTAAAAGAAAGGCTTTTAGACTGCCGCGGGTAAAGTGACAGGCGGCTTTTTCAACAAAGCGCATGAAATCAATATTAGAGTCATCGTTTGCAGAATCGGAAATAATACGTAAAACGGCAAAAGGAACGCCGAATTCATAGCACACCTGTGCTACAGCCGCCCCTTCCATCTCTACACACTGCAAATTCTCAATGTGTTCGGAAAGCCAAGCGTTTTTGTTATTGTCGCAGATGAACTGGTCACCGGAAGCAATGGTTCCCATCTGCACTTTTGGAGAAATGATATTGAATTCCTCAAGATATTCGCCGGGAATATCTTGCTTCATTTCATATTTCATATAATGATCGACAGCGGTAAGCAGGGCGCTGGAAAGCATTTGGTCAGCTTTAAAATAGGAAACATCCAATAATGGGATGCGGAAATGATCCACGCCGGTAAAAAAGTCGTGCTGGACAAGCCGGTCGCCGACTACAGCGTCCCCGACATTAAGTGATTTATGAACGCCTCCCGCCGTTCCGCAGAAAATAACACAGTCAGGATGATAACGGTCGATCAGTGTTGTTGCGGTGGAGGCGGAAGCAACCTTACCGATCCGTGACATGACCAGAACCACATCTTTTCCATACAATTTGCCTGCGCAGAATTCTCTTTCGGCGATACGTGTAACCGCGGCTTCTGTAAGGTCTGCGCGCAGCAACTCAATTTCCTCCTGCATCGCACAAATAATTCCGTATTTCATAGTGCATTCTCCTGTCAAATTTGTTATACTGTTGTCAAAGAAACTGCGGTGAGCGCAGCCTATCAAGCGTATTATAGCATGGAAGGCGGCTCTCCGCAAACAGCAACAGGGAGGACATTATGACAAATCTCGGAAACGACTGGGATCTGCTTTTAAAAGAAGAAACGGAAAAGCCTTATATGGAGGAACTTCGGATTTTTTTAAGGGAGGAATACCGTCATTATACGATATATCCGCCTAAACCGGATATGTTTCGTGCCTTGAAGCTTACGCCGTATCAAAATGTAAAAGTAGTGATTATCGGACAGGATCCGTATCATGGTGCAGGTCAGGCGATGGGAATGAGCTTTTCCGTGCGGGACGGCGTGCGTATTCCGCCGTCACTGCAAAACATTTATCAGGAGATTGAGAATACGACAGGGCGCAAACAGCCGGCAAGCGGCGATCTGACCCGCTGGGCGGAACAGGGCGTACTGCTTTTAAATGCTGTCCTTACCGTACGGGCAGGACAGGCGGGAAGTCACCGCGGGCATGGCTGGGAGCGTTTTACGGATTCGATTATTTCTCTTTTGGATAAACGGGATAAACCGATTGTGTTTTTGCTCTGGGGTGCGGATGCACGGAGAAAACGCGAGCTTATACACAATCCGGCGCATACGGTTTTAACGGCGGCGCATCCAAGCCCGTTTTCCGCCTATAGCGGTTTTTTTGGGTGCGATCATTTCAATAAGGCAAACGCCGCGCTTGAGGCCAGCGGGCAGACGCCGATTCTCTGGTAAAAGGAGCGAGATAAAATGGGAAAAAGACAGGATTACATCTGCTGGGACGAATATTTTATGGGGATCGCCCTGCTTTCCGCCCAGCGCAGCAAGGACGCGAGCACACAAGTCGGCGCTTGTATTGTAAGTGGGGAAAACAAGATCCTTTCGGTCGGATACAATGGGATGCCGACCGGCTGTCCGGACGACGATATGCCGTGGGGACGTGACGGCGCGATGCTGGACACAAAATATCCGTTTGTCTGCCATGCAGAATTAAACGCGATCCTCAACACGGCAACCGGTACACTGCGCGGTGCAAAAGTATATGTCACGCTTTTTCCGTGCAATGAGTGCGCCAAGGCTATCATCCAAAGTGGGATCCGCAAGGTAATCTATCTTTCGGACAAGTATGCGGATACAGATGCGACGCGCGCATCGAAAAAGATGTTCGATATGACGGGTGTGCAGTATACGCCGTACCAGATGACGGGCAGAGAGCTGACGCTGGAATTGTGAACGGAGGGATTTCACAGAAAATTTACAAGTTAACGTGCAGCATTTTACCACCTATGAAAGTATTGTTTTTATAGAAAGAACTTAATTTTGTGCGGAAGCACTGGTGAAAAACAGCAAAATGCTTTTGTGTGATATCGACTCTGTTTTATCTATAAATGAAAAACGGGATAGGGGTGAGCAGGATGTGCCGTATAAAGGGGATACTTTTTGCTTTATCTTTCTGTGTCTGGCTGCTCGCCTTACTGTTTTTGACTGTATCCTGTACGGGAAAGGAAACCATCGCTTCGCTGTGCAGCGTGTCGGCAGACAATCGCATAACGGAGATCTGTTTTCGCTCCGGCGCGAAAACGACCGAAGAAATGGAGAAGGAGCGTATAAAATGGAGCGAAAATCCGGCGTATCGATACCTGCTTCCGTATGATGAGGCCGTTTATGCAGAGGGTGAGGTTTTCGACACCTACTGCGCGCTTTTTTATGAAAAGGAGTTTTCTGAATGTTCTGACGGGATGCAAATGGATCAATTGCTCGGCTGGCCGCCCGAGGATATTGCCTTGTGCCCGCAGATTGAATACTGCTTTGCGGGCGGCGGCTCCATTCTGCTTACCTTCTACGGTGCATATCCCTCCTGCGATGATTCGTTTGCGGACAGTGCGGAGTATGATGTGCGGCTGTACGACGGCTTAACAGAGGGGACGACGTATCTGTTATCCGCTGATGCGAAAGGATCATTTTCACTTGCTGAGGTCAACCGTCTGGGCGGCGGACGCAGAGAATCATGAAGATACGGCAAAAAGATAAACAGCCGCCGGACGAAAGTCCGGCGGCTGTTTGCAGACCGACTCTTATTTAATCAGCGTAATCATGCCTTCTCTGCGCGGCTTGGGAGCAGGTTCTTCATCTGCGTAGCCGACAACAAGCGAGCCTATACTCTTGAAACGGTCATCCGGCAGAATCTCGTTTTTAAATGCGGCGCCGGACGGTGTCTCAAAATATTCGTTTTCAATGTTGATCCAGCAGGAACCAAGGCCTAAAGAAGCGGCCGCATTCGCCATGTTGCCGATGGCCAGCGCACCATCTTTAACCGGCTGGCAGGCTTCCATATTTACAAAAACAAGAATGATAGTGGGAGCGCCGTAAAACGGATCGCCGTTATCCCCGTTCTTTTCTCTGCAAATACGAAGCAGGCGTTCCTTAACCTCTGGATTTTGAATGGCAACAAAATGCCAAGGCTGATCTCCCATACCAGTCGGGGCATAGCTTCCGGCTTTCAAAATCAGGTTCAAATCATTTTCTTTTACTTGGATATCCTGATATTTCCGAATGCTTCTCCTCGTCAACAGCGTTTGAATGGTTTCGTTCATCAAAAATCCCTCCCTTTAATAATAAAACGGAATCATCCGTTTGGATACATTTTGCGTAAGAGCGGGATACCATACTCCCGCTTTGTACCGCTTAACCGTTTGATATAGGCTTCAAGCTGGCCACGAGCGTGCTCCGGGCCGCCTTCCTTCATAACCGTCCACATTGGATCGATGGGGTATTTTGATTTTTTCATCATTTCATCGACCCAATCTGCAATGATCTTGGCCCCTTTGGCACACAGCTCCGGATGCTCGTCTGCAAGGTTATGCAGCTCGTGCGGATCGTCTTTTACGTTAAAGAGCATCTCTTTTTCAAACAGGTGATAGCCGCCGTGTACTGTGCGGATGTAAACATAGTCGTCAAAGCGTGCAGAGCGCTGGCAGACATGGCAGCACTGTGTTAAGACAACCGCATCTTTTGAACAGTCCGTACCTTCCAGCAGTGTTTTGGCATAGCTTTTACCGTCGTATTCATACTCTGTTCCAAAGACGCCTTCTGTATGCAGAAGTTCTTTGATAGTGGGGAGAAGGTCGACGTTATCATGGAAACCATAGGCGACATAGTCTTTTTTAGCACCGGGCCATTTGATAATCATGGGGATATGGCAAGTCGGTTCGTCTGCGGTGCCATGTTCACCATAAATACCAAGTTCTCCAAGGTTTTCACCGTGATCGGATGTAACGATAATAGCGAGATTGTCGTCGTATAGGCCTTTTTCCTTGATTAAGTCAAGGATCATTTTGATATTATCATCGGTATAACGCACGCCGCAGTCGTAGTTATCAATGAAATTTTTCATATCTGCGAGCGTTTCGAGTTTACCCGGATGACGGGGCCAAGTAGCATTTGTGTCATCATTCCACATATTGATTTCATTTGCACCGTGTGGGCCAATGTGCATCAAATGGTCGGCAAAAATTTTGTCATCAATCCAATTGTCTGGAAGCGGCTCATCGGCAAACGGGTTGCCAAAAGAGGCGGGAGCGCGGTACGGCGTATGGGGATCCCAGAAATGGACGTGCATAAACCAATTATCTTTATCGGCGTTGCGCTTTAACCAGTCCAAGACGTGCGGCGTAACATCTTCGGCTGATTCGCTTCCGCGCTTTCCAACGTTATACATTTCATTAAAACCGCAATTAAACCACCATGCAGAGTGGCGTTCCGGGAAAGTAGAGAACGAAACCGTATGCATGCCAGCCTGCCTGAACTGCATAAACAATCCGTTTTCAGAATAGTCGTCTGTAAAATGGCGTGTCTCTCCCTGTAAGCGAAGATCGGCAGCAGTCCCGCCATGGCCAACGACGCCGGTACGGATACCGTATTGACCGGTAATCAAAGATGCGCGGGAAGGCAGGCACGGTGCATTGGGGCAGTAGTAATCCGCAAAGCGTACGCCTTCTTTTGCGATGGAATCGATTGTCGGCGAAGTGTTTCTGCCGTAACCGTAGCAGCTAAGATGATCGCTGCGGAGCGTGTCGATGTCAAACATTAAGACTCTCATTTTGAAATCTCCTCTTTTGATGATCTGTTATGTTAAAGCGTTAATCCGGCGTTTCCGTTCCGCCAGATATGCTTCAAACCGGGTTAAATCTGCGTTTATGACCAGCTCTTCCGGAAAATTGATCTCATGCAGCATGGCGAATACATCAGGTGTTTGTCCGATGCGGTAGGCAAAATGCGCATCGGAATTTATGACAACACGGCAGTTGTGCTTTTTGCAGCACAGAGCAATTTTTTTACAGTTTTCAGCGCTTGCCGGGCGGGAAGAGAATGTTCCCTGATTGAATTCTACCAGTTTTCCTAATCTTGCGAATTCGCAGACTGCCGCATCATAATCGTATGGATAAGCGACAAGGCCGCTATGGCCAATCACATCTACATAAGGATTACGGGCTGCACCAATATAAGCGGCAGTAATCTGTTCTATGGTTCCTTTTGGCATGACCTGTCGGTGAATGGAGGCAATGACCCAAGAAAGGCTGGAGAGCTGTTCGTTTGTAACATCAAGTTCACCGGAAAAACCGCGAAGATCCGCTTCGATCCCTTTTAGCAGCTTTACACCGAACAGCTCGTCCGGCAGGATGCGAAGATTTTCAAAATGCCACCAGTGCGGTGCGTCCGTCATATCGGGGGCGTGATCGGTAATGCCAAGATAAGATAGCCCGATATCAGCGGCAAACTTGGTGTTTTCAAGAACTGTTGAGTATGCGTGGGTAGAAGCGATAGTATGGGTATGTGTGTCGGCAATGAGTTTCATATAAAAGTAGTTGGCTCCTTGATAACGAAATTTCAGCTTCTTTTATGCTGTCGGGCAAAGAAAGCAGCTTCGCCGCATTTTTTGCTTTTGAATGGAATTTAACTTTAATATAAATCCCAGTTTTTAGCGGGAGGTGCGTTTTCAACTGGCATTCCGAGGTTTTGCATCAATTCCTGCGCCGCGTTGTAACCCATCTTTTTTTGTCGGTTATTCATTGCGGCTACTTCTAAAATAATAGCCAAGTTCCTTCCGGGCTTTACCGGAATGGTAAGGCAGGGGACTTGGATCCCTAAAAGGGTTGCGTATTCGTTTTCCATGCCCATACGGTCATACACTTTGTTTGGATCCCAAAGTTCAAGTTTTACGATCATGTCTACCTTTTCGGTTACTTTGACGGCGCCCATACCAAAGAGACGGCGGGCATTGATGATACCAATGCCGCGCAACTCAAGAAAGTGACGGATATTTTCCGGCGAAGTGCCGACAAGCGTGCGGTTTGAAACACGGCGTATCTCTACTGCGTCATCTGCGATTAGGCGATGCCCGCGTTTTACAAGTTCAATAGCCGTTTCACTTTTGCCGACGCCGCTTTCCCCAAGGATCAGCATGCCTTCACCGTACGCCTCTATCAAAACACCGTGCCTTGTAATGCGGGGGGCAAGCTCTACGTTTAAATAGGATAAAAGCCCAGATAAAAAGCTGGAAGTATTTTCGTTTGTACGCAGGCAGATAATATCGTTTTCTTCTGCGGCATCCAGAATTTCAGGAAAAACATCAAGGCCGCGTGTCACCACTAACGCGGGAAACTGAAGCCGAAACAGATTGTCAATACGGCGTTTACGCTCTTCAACCGGCATTTCCTGAAGATAAGCCATTTCGCTTAAACCGAAAATTTGAATGCGCTTTTTATCAAAATATTCTGTAAAACCGGCCAGATTTAGGCCGGGACGATTGGTATCCGCACTGGTGATCTCTGTTTCTTCACCATGTTCTGGCATAAAAACGACCTCAAGGCCGAACTCTTTGATAATACGGCCAATCCCGACGGAAAATACAGTTGCCATGTGTGTCAGCCCTTCTTTCTTAATCTTTCATTTCAGCAGGCATATTTTACTTCCTGATAACGATCTTTGATTCCCATTATACATCAAAGAAACGGCCGTTTCAATGTCTTGTGCGAATAATTCAGAGATACGGATGTAGGTTTGTCAATGATGTGTTACAGATTAAGGGAAGCGAATAAGACCTGCTTAGGAGAGCGCCAAGAGAGAGGACGCATGGGGAAATTGTTGTAAG
>CAJFJV010000038.1 GCA_904384225.1 uncultured Oscillospiraceae bacterium
TGCCTTTTGGTTTTGTCTGGTCAACTCTACCTTAACACAGGTCACTCCTATTCGCTATTTATTTCTTTGATTTGTTACACATCATTGTAACACCTACATTTTTTATTCGATGAAATTATGAATATGCATTGCACTTTCGTTTAAAAAACGGTATCATTAAGAGTACCGTTTATATACGAAATGAGGTGGAAACAATGCGCGCCTCTTCGACGCAGAAATCCTTTCGGAGGGTGCTGACTGAACAGGAGCACGGACTTTCAGGTGTTCCGGTGTTTGCCTGTGCTAAAGGAAAAGAGGCGGTACTTCCAATGATCGAACACCGCCATAAGGATAAATATGAATGCGTTTTATTGGGAGAAGGAACAAGAATCCTTACAGCCGGCGGTCTTCCTTATACTGTGTATCCGGAAAATGCCTTTTTTACACATCCTGATGAACCGCATGCAGCGGATTTTGCATCCAGACATGCGGGTGAGATGCTCTGGTTTCAGCTGAGTGCACAAGGACCGTTTCTTGGAATGGGGCCGGAGGAGCAGAAGTTTGTGCGCCGACTTCTTTCTGATTGCAGGGCGAGGATGTTTTCAGTTTCTCCGGATGTGTACGCCATGTTCCGGGAGAGCTTTCGTTTGCTTAGCAGAAACGGCACTGCATCGATGCTGAAAGGGCGGGCGCTTTTTACCTGTGCATTGATCGCGTTGCTGGAGTCGCCGGCGGCTGTACCGGTGCTTTCGCCTGAAATAGACCGCGCAAAGCTGTATATCCTTTCCCATTTGCAGGAGGGGATTGATCCGGATGATTTACGGAATGGGAGCGGCCTTTCCCGCATGGAGTTTGAAAAACGTTTTATGGAACAGATTGGTTTTGCACCGAAAGAGTATATCCTCCGTTTAAAAATAGAAGCGGCTGCACGGGATATTGCGCAAGGAAGGCACGATTTTGCGGATATTGCATTTGGTTATCACTTCTCTTCTACCGCTTATTTTAAAACGCTTTTTAAACGTTATATGGGAGTCTCGCCTAAGCAGTATCGTGCCAAGCAAGGAAAACAGCGTTTTCTGCATATAAAGTAGCAGAATATTTTTTGAAGCGGAAAAGGCAGATCGACTCGATTTGGATGGAGGCATTGACAATGTTTACAGATCTGTATGAAAAAATATGTTCCGGTGAGGAGCGCATATCGCTTATTGGCCTCGGCTATGTGGGAATGCCCATTGCTGTAGCTTTTGCAAAAAAAGTCAACGTCATTGGTTTTGATATCAATAAATATAAAATTAAGCAGTACCAATCTGGCATTGATCCCACAAAAGAAGTAGGCGATGATGCAATCCGGCAGAGCACGGTTTGCTTTACGAGCGATGAAACCATGCTTCGTTTGGCCAAGTTTCATATTGTGGCGGTGCCGACCCCGATTAATACAGACAAAACACCTGATCTTTCACCGGTTGAGAATGCATCCCGCGTAGTGGGCCGCAACCTGACAAAGGGATCGGTTGTCGTATATGAATCCACAGTGTTTCCGGGCGTCACAGAGGATGTGTGCATCCCGATTCTTGAAAAAGAATCAGGATTGGTGTGCGGAGCGGATTTTAAAGTCGGCTATTCTCCAGAGCGTATTAATCCGGGGGATCGGGTACATCGCCTTTCCAATATTAAAAAAATTGTTTCTGGAATAGATGAAGAGACACTTGATCTTGTCGCCAAAGTATATGAGATTGTGGTAGAAGCGGGTGTTCATCGCGCAGGAAGCATCAAAGTTGCAGAAGCTGCAAAAGTTGTCGAGAATTCACAAAGGGATATCAATATTGCCTTTATGAACGAACTGGCGCTTGTTTTTGACAAGATGGGCATTGACACCAAAGAAGTAATTGAAGCAATGAATACGAAATGGAATGCATTGCGGTTTTATCCCGGGCTGGTCGGTGGTCATTGTATCGGTGTAGACCCTTATTATTTTATCTATCGGGCGGAAATGCTTGGATATCACTCCCAGATTATTGCTGCTGGGCGGAAAGTAAATGATGCAATGGGCAAGTTTGTTGCAGAATCTGCCATTAAACAGCTTGTCCAAGCAAATAAGCGGGTCAAAGGGGCGCGTGTCTGCATATTGGGGCTGACCTTTAAAGAAAACTGTCCGGATACGCGCAATACACGGATCATCGACATTATAAAAGAGCTGAAAGAGTACGGCATTGAACCGCAGGTTGTCGATCCCGTAGCCGATGCAAAAGAGGCAATGCGGGAATATCATATTGCGCTTTCTCCGCTTTCCGCAATACATGATATGGATGCGGTTATTTTTGCTGTAGCACACGATTGTTTTTGCAAAATGGGATTACGTGAGATTGAAGCACTGTTTGCAGATAAAGAGGATGAGGAAAAAGTGCTGATTGACGTAAAATCCGTACTGGATGCGGATACAATGCGCGGCGCTGGGTATCGTTATTGGAGGCTTTGATGCAGGTGGATGCAGAAGGGACTTCCGCTGTGCCCTGCATACTATAAGTGCCTTGTTTTTACGGCATTCAAAAATCAGGATGGCATCTGATAAGGAGAACGCGGATATTGCCTGTATGGTTGATGTATTACTGTATGGATACATAGGGGCTTTTCTTCTATGTCGTTTTGGCATAACGGGCGCTTATAAGGGGATTTTTGGCTATATGCGAGGATTTCCCGCAGACGTTTATTCCTGCGGGAGCGGTTGAGCCTTCGACATTTTAATTGATATAGACCGCGTTTTGCAGTAATTGGCTTAGCTCAATGATGATATGGATATGCCGCAGGTGAGAAAGGGGAAAGCAGCAGTGCAGCGTGTAATGGGTTATATGCGCAAGGCGATTACAGAATTTCGGATGATTGAAAATGGCGATAGAATTGCTGTCGGTGTTTCCGGCGGAAAAGACTCGGTTGCGTTATTAGTAGGGCTACAGCAGCTCCGAAGATTTATTGGGATTGAATACGAGGTTGTTGCTTTGACGCTTGATCCGGGCTTTGGCGGGCAGGAGACGGATTATAGCGCGATTGCGGCTCTTTGCGCAGAATATAGCATCCCTTATGAGCTGCGCCGTACACAGATTGGCAAGATCGTGTTTGATGAAAGGAAAGAAAAGCATCCTTGTTCGCTTTGCGCAAGACTCCGGCGCGGTGCGCTGCACGATTCTGCCAAAGAGCTCTCCTGTAACAAATTGGCGTTAGGACATCATTTTAATGATGTAGTGGAAACTTTTATGCTAAACCTGTTTAAGGAGGGACGGATAGGCTGCTTTGCACCGGTTACCTACCTTTCCCGAAAGGATCTGACCATGATCCGCCCGCTGGTATTTGCGCCGGAAAAGGAGATTTCAGCGGCAATTCGAAAAAACGGGCTTCCAGTTGTCAAAAGCATCTGTCCGGCAGATGGTGCAACGGCCAGAGAAGAGATGAAATCCTTTTTGAGGGAGCGGGAGCGGGAAGACCACGGCTTTACCTATCGGATGTTCGGCGCGCTTCGCCGGAGCGGCGTAGATGGCTGGGGATATCCAGAAAGTGGGCTCCGCAATCCGGAAATTGACGGTAAGGTGCGGAAAACAGGGCTTCCGGCCGGCTCCCAGACTCGGACACAACTATAATGAAGGAGGCGTTTATATGACGCGCGTTTCAGCAGTCATTCTATATAATGAAAACGGGGAAATTTTAATATGCCAGCGTGGTGCCGGCGGTTGTTGTGAATACCTGTGGGAGTTTCCGGGAGGGAAAGAAGAGCCTAAAGAAACTGCGGCAGAATGTGCAGTGCGCGAGTGCCGTGAAGAACTCAATATAGAGGTAGGCGCGCTGGATACAGTTGGGACATCTTTTTACAGCTATCCCGACAGGGATATTTCGTTTACCTTTTTTAAAGGGAAAATTTTGTCCGGGGAACCAACACAAACTGTGCATAAGAGCATCCGTTGGGTCACGCCCCAAAACCTATCAGAATATGCCTTTTGCCCGGCAGATACATGGATCCTTGAGCAGCTGAAGAGGGAAGCAGAATAAAGGAAGCCGCGCGGTTTTGACACCGCGCGGCTTCCTTATAGGTCAATTGTACGCTTTAAGGGGAGACGGTTTGTGGCGCTTGGCTGTCGGGCAGCTCTTCGTCTGATACATCGCCGCCTTTTTGAGAACGCTTATATAAAAGCTTTAATAAGATCGGCGTTACAACTGAGGAGACAATGATCAGCATAATGACCGCTGCAAAATATTCCGCTGGGATCAGACCGATGGCAAGGCCCTTCTGTGAAACGATCAGGGCAACTTCTCCGCGTGTCATCATACCTACGCCAATTTTAAGCGAGTCCCCTCCTGAAAAATGGCAGGCCTTCGCCATTAAGCCGCACCCAATAACTTTGCACACCAGAGCGACGGCAACAAATAGGATGCAAAACCATAGCAGAGACCATGTCATATTGTCAAACTGCGTTTTTAATCCGATACCGGCAAAGAAAATAGGGCTGAACAGCATATAGGAATTGATGTCCATTTTTCTGGCGATATAATCTGCGTCACGAATATTGCAGAAAATGATTCCTGCAACAAACGCACCGGTGATATCTGCAATTCCGAACCAAGCCTCTGCAATATAAGCCATTCCAAGACATACGGCGAACGCATAGATAGGCAGACGGCGGCGATGGGGAAACCGGTTGTCGAGCCATTTGAAGAGAAAATATAAAAGCAGCCCGACCACGACCGCGAAAACGAAGAACAAAACAGTATTTATAACAACCATAAAAGGATGCGCATCTGGGTTTTTAAAGCCGATTACAAAGGTGAGGACAATAATGCCGATCACATCATCAATAATAGCTGCACTTAATATAGTGGTACCGACTTTCCCTTTCAGTTTACCCATTTCGCGCAATGCTTGCACGGTAATACCTACGGAAGTAGCCGTCATGATTACGCCAATAAAGACCGCCTTAAAAAAGTCGTCTGTCCCGACGGCGGCAAAACCGTACATAATGGAATACAGCAGATAGCCGCCGATCAGTGGAAGCAAAACACCGGCGCAGGCAATGAAAAAGGCGGCTACGCCTGTCTTTTTCAGATCTTTTAAATCGGTTTCAAGCCCAGCGACAAACATCAACATAATGACGCCGATTTCCGCCATTTGATTTAAGAAGTCGCTTTGGCTGACAAGACCTAAAACGGAGGGACCAATCAAAAGGCCGGCAATAATTTCACCCACCACCTGCGGCACATGAATGAAGCGCGCAAGGATGCCCAGCGATTTTGCGGCGACAATGATAATCGCCAAATCCAGAAAGAAATCGATTGACACGTAAAACACTTCCCAATTTACAAAGAATCTTTTTGCATAAACCAAAAAATATTTTACGCTTTGTTCACAATAAAGTCAAGAACAGAAGAGAGACAGCTGAACAAAAAATGCTCCCTGTATCAAGAATACCGGAGAGCATTTTGCCTTATTATACGCCCTGCATGCTGTCCAGATAGAAACAGCGCTCAACGCAGATTGCACAGCCGCATAGATGCAGATAATCGTCTTTAACGGCAGCCCGCAGCATTGTGATGGGACGTCCTGCGATTTTTACAGCTTGTTCCGAGACGCTTTGCAGCATGGATTCTTCATGGAAAAAGCGGCCGCAGAGAAAAATCTTTTCTGGATCAATCAATTGTGCGTAAAGCGCAGCCATATGTGCGGCACGCTCTGATAACGTCCCGGATACAGTGCGAAAATCCGAGCCCAGTTGGCCGCGGACGCCGCTGTAAGGTCTTCCGTTCAATAAAATACCGACCTCAATCGGCGGCGCCTCATCGCAGTGGAGCAAGACAGCGTGTCGGGTATTTTCTCCATAAAACAACCGTTGTGCAATCAATGCGCCGGACGCCGTTCTTGCAGTGATGATGGGGATCTTTACCGCATAGGCAAGATCCCGCTTTAAGCGTGCCAGTTTTTCGGCTCCGCCGCCTCCTTCTATCAGATTGGCCGCTCGATCCTCCAGCACGACACCGATTCCAAGGATATGGTTGCTTGAGAGGTAATTGTCATGTATCATTTGTTGTACCCGTTCAAACAGCATGCCAAGTACGGCTCTATAGTGTATGCCCCGGATATCAATCTGAATATGCTCCAGTGAATCTCCGCGCAAATTGGACAGTCCGATCGTAAGAAAATGATCGCCGATAGACGCACCGAAGGCCAAACGGCAGTTTGGATCAATAGTAAGCAGTACTTTCCGCCTTCCGCGCTTTTGTTGAATCAAAGAACCTTCTGCACCCTCTGTTAATAAACCATCCTGAAGCATTTCTGCGGTCAAAAGCGTGACGGCAGACTTGGTGATGCCGATCTTTGAGGAAAGGTCAATGCGGGAGCACGCACCGTTACGCCGGATCATATTCAAGATTAAGAGCTTGCTTCTGGTTTTCATATCGATGCGCGGATTGATCGGCGTATTCATTGCGTTATTACTCCCCTTTTTTATTGTAGCGGAATGTTTTAAAAGAATGCTTTTGCAAGCTGTAGTGAAAATGAAGAAAATGCGCTTTCCTTCTTTAAGGATAGCGCATTTTCTCGATTATCTCATGAATAATATGTGAATTGTTTCTCGAAGCATTTCAATTTCTGTTTTCGATCGTGCTGGACGGATTGTCCACAGCCAAACAGCCTTTTGCCTCTATCTGCTCCTTGTTTGCCTCACGTATCTCCAATTCCAATTCATCTTCACTGATATTTTGTAATTTTTTAGCAGGATAGGTGGCGGTTGATAGCCAGTTTTGTGAGGAATCGGCTTCTTCAAAATAAAAGTTATAGTAAGCCGGTTCCATGTTTTCAGCGGCAAGCAGGGTTTGAATGGTTTTTATCAAATGCGCCGCCTCGGAAGTATTGAGAGTATTGCAGGTTATCCTTATCATCAAGCTTCCGTCCATACTGTGGATAGCCTGCATAGAAAAGGGCATATCCAGCGGAATATCCTGATAGGGGATAGCTGGAGTGCCATCAGGGGTGGTAGCCCAACTAAAGTAACAAAATATATCCTGCGCCTCAGGGATCGAAGAGACGATGGTTTCTATTTGTTTGGTATATTCATTGCTTAAACGAGAAAGGGTATTTCCGCGTTGTTCGACGTCGGTCTGAAACGTATCATAGGCGATATTTGCTCCGTCTTTTGTAATAAAAATGCCGAAACGTGTGTCCTGGCTTTCAGGTGACTGCGCTGATACAGCATATTCGGTAAATTTGAAATCATAGTGGATGTCTGTAATTTCAAGCCGGTATTCCGGGTAATTGTCCCGGATGTATTTTTGGGCGGTCCCCCTCGCGATCAGCATGATCAACGGATTGCCCGTAAAACTGAATGTAAGGCTGAAACAAAAGATAATCAGGCCGAAGGCCAGCAGGCCGGCGCCTATCTTTAAAAACAATTTGCGTTTCTTCATGGAGAATTCCTTTCTTTCTTAAAAGCAAAGTGCAGAAGAAATCCGATGAGCAGTCCGATGCCGATAAATAAGGCGCAGATTATACCGTATAAGATGCCGTTTATCGCCCCATCCGTCCAGCTAATTTTGCCGGGGGCAAACAGGTAACGCAGAAATACCGCTGTAAAGGTTGCAGCAGGTGCGACCCAACACCATTTTTTAAGCAGGAAATAGGCGCTTGCACCGACAGCAGGGAACAGGATAAAATTATAAAACATAGTGTAATGATCCATCATGGCGGCCCCGGAAACGATGCCGATAACCAAAACCGCGCAGACAGTCCAAAACAGGCGGCGGCGCAACTTTTTTAAAGTACGGGCTACAACTGGAACAGCTTCCGGCTGTGGTTCGTATTGCAGCAAAGCACGGCAGGATCCGCACTCGGCTATGTGCTCCTGCACCAGTTTTTCGCTCTCCTTGCTGGCGGCATGGTCTGCAACCAGCGGAATCAGATCCCTGATGATCTCGCATGGGATTTGGTCCATTCCAACCCCTCCTTTTTCATTTCATTTAATAACCAGCGCTTTGTCCTGAATTCAATGACTCGCGCACTGTTTTCGGAGATGCCAAGATTTTGTGCGATTTCCGCGTAAGCATAGCCGTTCATACGGAATAGAACAATTTGACGCGCCCGCTCATCTTTTTGACTAAGGAGGCGTTTGACGGCTGCCAACGTTTCACGGATATCGAACGTATCCTCCGGAGAGAACTCCATATAAGAGCGAATCAGGTATTCTTCGGCCGGACGCCTGAGACGCCTGAGTTCCTGCATCCAGAGATTGCGCGCGATACCGAATAGCCAGGTTTTGACGGAAGATTCGCCACGGAATTTTCCGGAGGCAGTTATTGCATGCAGGAAGGTTTCCATTAAAAGATCTTCAGAACGATCTGGATCATGCGTCAGAAATACGAGATACCGAAAAAGATCGGCCGAATAGGTTCGGTATAACTCTTCTGTTGATTGCATGCGCATCCTCCTTCCGTGAGAATATTGAAAACCAATTTTCAACTTATCAGTCGCATTTGGAGTGAAAATGTTACATCACATTGAAAAATATATGCCAGCGGAAAGTTTCAATTGCTATTTATACTTTGCAGCAGAGACAGCGCTTGATTATATGCTTCATTCAGAGCTTCAGCTGATGCCGCCATTATTTTGCATGGAGTTAAGCGGATTGCTTCCCTTCCTATTTCTATTATAAAATGGGTGCCGCTGTTGGACAAGGAGGCAAAAGCTGTCGGATGAGAGCCTCTGGCTGTTTTACGCATATCTGATATTTACTAAACAGCAATTGCAACATTTTATCCAGAACACTGCAAATAGAATCTGCGTTTTCGGAGAATAAAGGATATTTTTCGAAAGAAGATGAATTTTTTTGAATCAATACTTGCATTTATTGCGTTAAATCGCTATAATAAAAATGATGTGTCGGGAGAGACGGCACCTGCGGGGCTTTATACTCGCAGAAAATACGTACAGGAGGAGATCTATATGGCATTTAAAAGCGAGTACCTGCAGCACGTATATGAAACGGTTGAAAAACGCAATGCAGGAGAGTCTGAATTTTTACAGGCCGTAAAAGAGGTTTTGGAATCCTTTGAGCCGGTCGTTGAGGCGAATCCATCCATTATTGACACCGGTGTTATCGACCGTATTGTTGAGCCGGAGCGCTTTATCCAATTCCGTGTTTCATGGGTAGACGACAATGGGAAAGTTCAGGTAAACCGCGGCTTCCGTGTACAGTTTAATTCTGCAATCGGGCCGTATAAGGGTGGCCTGCGTCTGCATCCGTCCGTTTGCGCTTCCGTTATCAAATTTCTGGGCTTTGAGCAGTGCTTTAAAAACAGCTTAACGGGACTTCCGATGGGCGGCGGCAAAGGCGGTGCTGATTTTGACCCGAAAGGGAAATCCGACGGGGAAATTATGCGTTTTTGCCAGAGCTTTATGACGGAACTTTGTAAACATATCGGGGCAGATACAGACGTTCCGGCAGGCGACATTGGCGTCGGCGCACGTGAAATTGGTTATATGTTCGGCCAATATAAGCGCCTGCGCAATGAGTTTACCGGCGTTTTGACTGGGAAAGGCCTTTCCTATGGCGGCTCCCTCGCAAGAACGGAAGCAACCGGTTACGGCCTCTGCTATTTTACAGAGGAGATGCTCAACTGCATGAAAAACGACAGCATGAAAGGGAAAACGGTTGTCATTTCAGGCTCTGGGAATGTAGCAATTTATGCGACGGAAAAAGCAACACAGCTTGGCGCAAAGGTCGTAGCACTGTCCGACTCAAACGGCTACATTTATGATGCAAACGGCATCAATCTTGACGTTGTAAAACAGATTAAAGAAGTAGAGCGCGGCCGTATCAAGGAGTATGCAGATCGTGTTGAGGGCGCCGTTTATACGGAAGGATGCCGTGGTATTTGGAGCATCAAGTGCGATATTGCACTTCCCTGCGCAACTCAGAATGAGTTAAACGGAGAAGAGGCGGCATTGCTTGTTAAGAATGGCGTTATGGCAGTTGCGGAAGGTGCCAATATGCCGTCTACGCCGGAAGCGATTGAAACCTTGCAGAATGCAGGCGTCCTGTTTGGCCCGGCAAAAGCGGCTAATGCAGGCGGCGTTGCAACCTCCGGTCTTGAAATGAGCCAGAACTCAATGCGGTATGGCTGGACTTTTGAAGAGGTTGACTCTAAATTAAAAGACATTATGATTGGAATTTTCCATAACGCGTATGATGCGGCGAAAAAATACGGTGTAGAGGGAAATCTCGTTGCGGGTGCGAATATTGCTGGATTTGAAAAGATCGCAGATGCAATGATCGCACAAGGCGTGGCCTATTAAACGTATAGTAGCAGGATGTATTTTTCGTCTTGTTTACAGGCTTAAAATATTTTGTTATATAAAGCGGTAAAGGGTTTGTTGACTGCAGAGGATTACAGTCGACAAACCCTTTGTTTTGTGCTAAGATGTGGATTATAGGGGACGGAGACCCCGATGAAAATAGGCAAATCATGTGTGAAGGGACGCGGCGTATAGCGGCGGTACCTGTTTTTATTACAAAGATGGAAAGCAGAGCTTTATTTTTGAAGCGGACGGAGGCTATTATGAACATTATTGTTATAGGCTGCGGGAAGGTTGGTGCCGCTTTAACGCAGCAACTGGCCAATGAAAACCATGATGTTACGGTCATCGATGTGGATGGGGAAACGATAGAAGATGTTTCGTCTGAAAACGATGTACGCGGTGTGGTAGGAAACGGTGCAAGTTACCTTGTACAACAGGAGGCCGGAATACAAGAGGCGGATTTGATGATTGCGGTAACGCATTCAGATGAATTGAACTTATTATGCTGCCTGATTGCCAAAAAGGCCGGAAACTGCCCGACGATTGCACGCGTGCGCAGCCCGATTTATAACAGCGAGATTGATTTTATAAAAGAAGGTTTAGGCCTCGCTATGGTGATTAATCCGGAATATGCGGCCGCCGTTGAGATGTCCCGTATACTGCGCCGCAGATCAGCCATAGAAATCAGCCCGTTTGCAAAGGGAAAGGTTGAAATGCAGAAATTCCGTATTTTGGAGGGATCCCTGCTTTGTGGGATGGCGCTTTCCGATATATCGGCGAAATTGCACTGTGACGTGCTCGTTTGCACGGTTGAGCGTGGAGATGAAGTGGTTATACCAGATGGCAGTTTTGTGTTGCAGGCACATGACCGCGTTTCTTTTGTTGCTTCACCGCACAATGCGGCGGCGTTCTTTAGAAAAATTGGAATTGAAAATGCCGCAGTAAAAAGCTGCATGATAATCGGCGGTGGAACGGTTGCATATTACCTTGCTTCGCTTTTGCTTGCTGCTGGAGTTAAAGTGAAGATTATCGATCAGAGCAAGGAGCGCTGCGAAGAACTGAGCGTACTCTTGCCTAAGGCTGTGGTCGTTTGCGGAGATGCGACGGATCAGCGCCTTTTAATAGAGGAAGGCATGGCGTATATGGATGCTTTTGTTGCAGCGACGGGCCTGGATGAAGAAAATATCCTGCTTTCCCTTCTTGCCCAGACTAAATCAAATGCCAAAACCATAACAAAAGTGACGCGGATCAATTATGACCATGTCATTGAAAGCCTTGAACTGGACAGCACCATTAATCCAAAAGAAATCACAGCCCAGTCGATTATCCGATATGTCCGGGCTATGCAGAATTCAGTGGGCGGAAATATGGAATCACTTTATCGGATTATCGAAGGCCGGGCTGAAGCGATGGAGTTCCATATTACGGAGCCGTCCGAGCTGACGAGCGCGCCGCTCTGCAAGCTTTCCCTGCGCAAAAATATTTTAATAGGATGTATCAGCCGGGGTGGGAAAGTGGTCTTCCCCAGAGGGCAGGATCAAATTCGTGTGGGTGATACCATTGTTGTGGTATCCGGCATTATTGGCTTAAATGATGTGCGGGAAATATTGAGACGTTAGGAGCGGCATATGAATTTATCAATGATCCGATATATTGCAGGTTGGATTTTAAGCTTTGAAGCGGCTTTTTTATCCCTTCCCTGCCTGATTGCTTTGTTATATAGGGAAAAAGAAGGGATCGCCTTTGTGGCGGTCCTCCTCGTTTGCTTGGCAATAGGGCTTCTGTTAGTTTGGAAGAAGCCGAAGAATACGGTCTTTTTTGCTAAGGAAGGATTCGTATCGGCAGCGCTTTGCTGGATCATAATGAGTATTTTCGGTGCACTTCCGTTTGTTTTGTGCGGAGATATACCCAGTTTTACAGATGCGCTGTTTGAGACAATTTCCGGCTTTACCACAACAGGCGCAAGCG
This sequence comes from uncultured Oscillospiraceae bacterium, assembly GCA_904384225.1. Lineage (GTDB taxonomy): Bacteria > Bacillota > Clostridia > Oscillospirales > Ruminococcaceae > Paludihabitans. The sequence continues at coordinate 12,275 of CAJFJV010000038.1, forward strand.
TTTTAAAAGATGTGGAATCGCTTTCGCGTTGCAGTATGTTTTGGCGCTGCTTTACCCATTGGATCGGCGGAATGGGCGTAATTGTATTTTTGATGACAGTGCTTCCGTTAACCGGAGGGTCATGGATTCATTTGCTGCGCGCAGAAAGCCCGGGGCCGTCTGTAGGAAAACTGGTGCCACGCATGCGGCACACAGCTGGAATTTTATATCTCATCTATTTGTGTATGACGATTATAGAAATTGTGCTTTTGCTGTTTGGCGGGGTGAACTGGTTTGATGCGGTTACCATTTCGTTCGGTACAGCCGGCACGGGCGGATTTTCTATTTTAAACAGCGGTTTTGTGACGTATTCTTCCTATGTAAAAATCGTCGTTGCAGTGTTTATGATGCTTTTTGGCGTAAACTTCAATGTTTATTTTCTTATGCTCAACCGGAAGTTTGTACAGGCCCTGCGCTGCGAAGAGCTGCGGTATTACCTGATGATTATAGGAATATCGACATTGATCATCACACTGAATATCCTATCAATATGCGGATCGTTTGGAAAAGCGTTGGAGGAAGCGTTTTTTCAAGTCAGTTCTATTATTACAACCACCGGGTTTGCCAGTGCTGATTTTAATTTATGGCCGCAGACTTCTAAAACGATTCTTGTTTTATTGATGTTTATTGGCGCATGCGCCGGAAGCACCGGCGGAGGGATAAAGGTCAGCCGCTTGGTTATCTTGATTAAGACGATCCGAAAAGAACTCGCGTCCATTATCCATCCCAGAAGCGTGAAGAAAATCAAAATGGAGGGCAAACCCGTTGAGCATGAGGTCTTGCGTTCTACTAATGTTTTTATGATCACCTATGTTATCCTATTTGCTTTTTCGGTCTTGCTGATTTCTTTCAATGGATTTGATTTGACGACTAATTTTACGGCAGTGGCAGCGACATTGAATAATATTGGCCCCGGTTTGGAACTGGTCGGCCCAACTGGGAATTTTGGCTTTTTCTCGTCTTTTTCAAAATATGTCCTAATGTTCGACATGTTGGCGGGAAGGCTGGAGTTGTTTCCTATGCTTTTGTTTTTTAGCCCCTCGACATGGATGCAGAGCGGGTTTGTCCGTAAAAAGCGCTTTCCGCTGTGTAAGCGGTGAAGTGCATCCCCTCTGCGGGACGGCATAATTCTAAAAAAATACGTTGTCCGATAAAAAGGACAACGTATTTTTTTTAGTAAAGATATGCTTTTTCAGATGAATTAGTATTGACGGCCCCAAATAACCATATGTTTAGCCGGTTTTCCGCAGCAGACGCAAACGTCAGAAATGTGTTCTTCTTGGAACGGGATGCAACGGGATTTTACACCGCCCGTTACGTCTTTTAACTTTTCTTCGCATTCTGTGTCGCCGCACCACATAGCGCGGATAAATCCCGGATGGTTCGCCGCGATATCCAAGAATTCTTCATAGTTGTGCGCCGTGAAAGTTTTCTCGATGAGATTCTGCTGAGCTTTTTCGTACAGCGCATGATGTACGGCGGCAAGCGCATTTTCAATTTCTTCTGCAAGATTGTCAAGGCTTACGAATCGTTTTTCGCGGTTGTCACGGCGTACCAGTACACACTGGTTTTTCTCAATGTCTTTTGGGCCGATTTCCAAACGCAGCGGGACGCCTTTCATTTCGTATTCGCTGAATTTCCATCCAGGAGAATTATCTGAATCGTCCAGTTTTACGCGGAATTGTTTTTTGAGAGCGTCAAACAATTCTGACGCTTTTTCAAGAACGCCCGGCTTATGCATAGCAATCGGGATGATTGCGACCTGAATAGGAGCGACTTTCGGCGGAAGCACCAATCCGTTGTCATCGCCGTGAATCATAATCAGCGCGCCGATCATACGGGTAGAAACCCCCCATGAAGTTTGGAACGGATGCTTTAGCTGGTTGTCCTTGTCGGTAAAGGTAATATCAAAGGCTCGGGAAAAGCCGTCGCCAAAGTAGTGGGATGTTCCGCCCTGAAGCGCTACGCCGTTGTGCATCATGGCTTCAATGGTATAAGTCTCTTCCGCACCGGCGAATTTTTCTTTTTCCGTTTTTCTTCCGACAACAGGCGGGATGGCGAGTGTTTCACGGTAAAAATCTTCATAACACTGATGCATCCGGCGGGTTTCCGCGCGTGCTTCCTCTGCAGTTGCATGCATGGTGTGCCCTTCCTGCCATAAAAACTCAGAAGTTCTCAAAAAGGGGCGTGTGGTTTTCTCCCAGCGGACGACATTACACCACTGGTTGTATAATTTCGGAAGATCGCGATATGAATGGATGATATTTTTGTAATGTTCACAGAACAGTGTCTCAGAGGTTGGGCGGATGGCAAGGCGCTCTGTCAATTGACTTTCCCCGCCAAATGTAACCCATGCACATTCGGGAGCGAATCCCTCAACGTGGTCTTTTTCCTTTTGCAGCAGGCCTTCCGGAATAAACATCGGCATGTAGACGTTTTCATGACCCAATTCCTTAAAACGCGCATCGAGATCTTTTTGGATATTTTCCCAGATTGCATAACCATAAGGGCGAATGACCATGCAGCCTTTTACACTTGAGTAATCTGCAAGCTCCGCTTTTTTTACAACATCGGTATACCATTTGGAAAAGTCGACGTCCATCGCAGTGATGTCTTCGACCATTTTCTTTTGATCAGCCATTTTGATTCTCCTGTTCTATTCCTTTTTGGCCAGTTCCCGCAGCGGGAATCCTGTATCAGGCACTTTTTCGCATTATAACATGAAACAGGAGCCATTGCAAGGCGGCATGCCGCCGCCTGCGGCTCAAATATGTACACTTGTCCCGCTTAATCGACCGGATGGAAGAAAGACATAGACTTTGGAATGAAATCTGCTATAATAAGGATATCCTTTAAAAAGGCGGCAAACGGCTTTTACACAGTGCACATGCGGCAGAATAAGCAAGAGGGGGATTCCGGATGGATGTGCAAATTAAGATTGATCCGTTGGCTACTGCGCCATATGTCGAAATACATACGGCCGCTGTGACGCCGGAGATCACCGCGATGGTACAACGCATTTCATCAGAGCCGGCTGCCGTCCTTCTTCCCGGATTTCGTGGGGAAGAGGTTATTCCGCTGTATCCCGCACAATTGATTCGGATTTATACGGAAGATGCAAAGGTCATGGCAGATACAGATGTGGGTACCGTTGCGCTGAAATATCGGCTTTATGAGTTGTCGGCCCTTTTAACGGATCCTTCCTTTCTTCGTATATCCAATTCTGAGATGGTCAATTTTAAAAAAGTGCGAAGTATGAATATGAGCGTATCCGGGACGATTTCCATCCTTCTTTCAAACGGCGCGAAGACGTATGTGTCCCGGCGCTATGTGGCGAAAATCAAAACGTTTCTGGGACTGTGAGGTGTGTACGGATGCCGGACAAACAAATTTTCAAGACAGGCTGTGAGGAAAGACTTGTCTGGATAAAAACATTCTGTAAGCGGCTGGGGATTGGGATGACATGCAGCCTATGTGCACTTGCAGTTTGTCTTGTTCTGCTTTCTTTAATAAAAGGCAATGGCATATGGTTTGTTCCCTTTCCTGCAGTGATGCGTGCGTCGGGAGGAAAAGGCGGGCAGGAAGCCTATTTTATCGCTGGAAGCCTTTTCCTTTGTTACGGCATAGCAGGGGCAATATGCCGTACGGTCTTTTTGGCGGAAAAAATATCCTTACCGGTACAGTGTGCCTATGCGTTTATTCCGACTGTCACTGTACTGCTTTTAACAGCATTTTTCTGCGGGAAACTGACAGTGACGGCTGCGGCGATTATTATTGGGGTATGTGCGGTGCTATATTTGATTATCTGGCGGCTGCGCGTATGGCGCTGGAAATGCCGCGTACAGGAGATCAACCTCATTTTGCCGGAATCCCAGCCTTCAAAACACAGTTTTTGGCGTGCGGCAACCGGTAGATTTTGTTCAACAGTATTACTGTGGCTGTGCGCTTGTGTTGTGGGCGCAATGGCGCTTTCCCTTTTGATTCTTTGAAGAGGACTATCCGTTGAGCGCGGATGCAGCGGCAGACAGGCGGTTCGAAAAAAGGGTATAAAAAAACTGTCGATTGGTATCGACAGTTTTTTTATGTCTAAGCCACATGAAAAAGATATTTTTGACATTTCGGAGGTGGGATTTGAACCCTTGTGATTCTGGAAACCCGCATGGATAAAGGAATTTTGCGCTTTTACTTTTTGGTCGGGGGAGGAAGTGCTTTTTACTTCGATTTTAATTTTTTTAACTGTCACACAGGGAAATCTGAACCCCCTGTCCAATTTCATTGCTCCACCTCCACTTCCATTTCGAGCCCGTCTATAAAAACTACTTTGATACGCTGTTTTGTTTGTACCACTACGCACCGCAGTATTTTGCGTATCAACCTGTCATCATACTCCATCGGATGATTTTTCATTCCTTCGAGTATGGTGTATAGGTTGGTCAGCCTTGACTCTGTATCGGCTCGTTTTTGCTCGGCAGCAGCACACTCGGCCAGCCGGTTTTCAAGTATTCTTTTTTCGCTCATGAGTTCTCCGATGCGAGGATCAGTGAGCAGGCTCTGCTGATTTTCGGCGGTTACGCTGTTTAGGATGTCCTTGAACTCTTTGTCAATCTGTGCGATTCGGATTTGGATATCCATGCTTTCGTCCTCACCGGCTTTACCGCCGAGCCCCATCTGTATATGCATCTTGAGGGTTTGCAGTACATGAGGAATAGCTTTCCGCAGTGCTTCAATTTCCACTATCTTGAGGACTGTATTATCAGGAATATTTTCCGTGTCGATAAATTCCTTGAAATTCTCGCATGCGCCTTCCTCGCCGCCGATGAGCCCGCTCATTTGAATTTCGTGGGCAAAAAAACTGGCGTCATTGTTTTCAATGCCCCATCCGGTTCTGCGGTAGGCGTGATATACCTCCCGCGTGACCTCAATTTCTTCATTCCTGTGGGTGACGATGTTATAAACCGTAAGGGTATATTTTTTGTTTTCATGGATTGCCATTTGCCTTTCCTCCGTAATTTCGAGATTTTGATGGGTGAATCAAAATCCCGGATCACGGATATCTGGCTATAGCACTCTGCCAAAAGGCCGTATACAGATGCTTTCATTTTCTGCTTTTAATCGATGGTCGACATAGAGCTGCCGTTTAAAAATATCTGCCTGCGGATCTCCTACAAACGAAGAGAGCTTTTTGATCAGTGTTTTACTCTTTTTGGCGGTTATGAAACGGGCGGATTGTACGGCGTCTACCAATAACTTTATTTCCGGCACTTCAAAGACACGCTCTCCGATATGATATTGATTCTGTGTACTGTGATTGCATATGACATCTATACCGAATTCCGTGAGAAGATGGATATCTGCCTGCAAAGTCTTTCGTGTTGTTTCAATACTATTTTGCTGAAGGTATTCGCCGATATCTTTTAAGGTGGCAGGATGTTCTTCGTCCGTTTTATTCCATAAATACTTCAGAGTGAGAAGCAGGCGTTTCTGACTGTTCACTTTTTCACCTCCCGTTTATTTATTAAAAAGGCGGTAACAGACTGATTTAGCCTGTTACCGCCTTTTGTAGGATTTTACATGGTTTCGCTTACTTACTTTTCCTCTTTTTCCTGTACGTTACTGCGCCGAGTATACCGCCGGACATGAACAGAAGAGCTACACACAGCATCATATTGCTGCTGTCTCCGGTTTCCGGCAAACCTGCATCGGAATGATCGGCATTGTTTACCGTAACGGTAACCGTGACGCTGTTACCTGCCTTGTCTGTGACAATCACAGTTTGTTTTTCTTGAGCAGGCTTTAGGGTGAATTTGCCGTCGGTAACAGTTACAGATTCTCCATTCACGGTGACTGTAGCAAGATTTTCCTCATCAATCGTTACCACAGTATCGCCATAGTAGGTCTCACCGTCGACATGCTGATGTCATCACCTTTGTTCACCGCGACGGCAGACTTTTCGCCGACAACTTCCAGCGCCTGCAGGGATATTGACGTCGCTTTTTCCGGCGCATCCTCTTTCACCTTGAATTTCAGAGTGACAAAATTTCCTTCGGCTGAGGTGGTGCCGATCTCGTCTAGCGTTGCCAGCAGCTTATACGGCGCGGCCGTCAGGTCGTTCTGTGCTGTAAACTGTGTCTCTGTAAATATGCCGCCGCAGGTATAACCCAACAGTTCTACCACATCAGGGTCGTAACCGACCGCCGCCAAAATTCCCCATACGTCTGCCGCCTTGTCAAGCGAGAGAGTAACCTCAAACTCCTTTCCACGGTTGAGTACTACTTCTTCCGGTGACAGGGCCATCTTTGGAGTTGTGCCGGATTTCTGAGCGGTAAAGGTCATCGGTGTAGTTTTGAAAACCGCAGTGTTCGATGTCAACAGCGGGTTAAACGTAGACGAAATACCAGAAGCAGACGCGGTATGCAGCAGGCTGACGGACGAACACAAAAGTGACGAATCTTGTTCCGGTTTAGCTGGCGCTGCGCTGTAAACGGCAGGAAGAGTAAAGGCGCTCATCTGCACGCTTGCCGCTGATGCGGAGCTTGAAGGTCTATACTTACTGTTGCCCTGTTCGTCAACCTCCACGTAGCCTGAACTGGCCGAAGCCGAATAGTAATGCTCGCTTTCTGCCACGTTGCATTCAAGATAAAATCCACCAGGTTGATTTCTGTGTTCATTCGGTATGGTAAATCTTTCGGATGGACCGAAGGAACCGACACGAGTTCTTCTCGATTCGCCGTATCTCCCCCGGTATAGCGTGAATGAAACATCTCCATCGCTATTGGTACTCCACTGCGGCGTATCCACCACCCAGCCTGTAATATAGAATACATTGGGAATACTAACTGAAGGCCAGCTTTTGTCTATCGTCATCGCGCCGGCGATATGGATTTCGTTTTGCAGATAATCGTTATGGGGATTGGTCAGCTTCAGTTTGACCGCATAGGTTCCTATCTCGACCGGCAGTTCGCTCGTCCACTCAGCATCGGGTGTTGCTTCCAACTTATAGGTAACGGTAAAATCCTCCGGCGTCAAAGAGCTTATATCGACGGTAAAATCAAGGGCATGACCGCTCCCGTTCCATTCGTAATATCTATTCCAATTCACCCTGATCATATCGGAGCTTACCTCCTGCTTTGCCTTCCAGCGGGCATACAGGGTCTGGTTTTCCGTGGAATCAAAAACGGAGTCTTCCGTCACATAGATATTGCCTGTTTCCGATAGATACCATCCCTTGAAGCTCATCAAATCGTCTGCCAGTACAGGAAGCGGTCCATATGTGCCGCCGTATACAACCTGTATCGGCTCAGGTGCGGTACCGGTGGTTGTCACAAAGGTGACCGTGTAGGTCTTGGGAGCCCATTTGGCGTAAACAGTCGTATCCTTACCCGGCATACCGGCGTCAAAGTCGAACGCAGTGGTAAGTTCTTCATCTGCATACCAGCCGTCAAAGGTATATCCCGCACGGGTCGGCTCTGTCGGCTGCATGATGACGGAGCCTTCCAAATATTTCTGCGAGCGGATCTCCTCATTGCCGCCGTTGGTGTCAAAGCTCAGCGTATAAGCCTGTTTTGACTCGTCGATTTCACAGGTAACCGTATAGGTGATCGAGTTTTCTGAAGGTTCCTGTGCCGGTGAGATGGAAATGATGGCCGCATTCTCGCCGCCATATGTTCTTACATAGTCAGCCAGCCCTTCATAGGACGGCGTGGCACCGGAGCGGAAGGTAACCTCTACAGGTGGCACATTGTTGCCGAGACCGACAAACTCATATGTAGCGGTCAGCGCCGTATCAAGGTAATTGGCCTTAAAGGTCGCGCCGTTCACGCCGTATTTTTCCGCAAACGCCATATTGACAGGCATGGTAAGGGAAATGTTGTCTGCATCTTCATCTGCGTTGGGGTCCGTCAGATTCAGGAACCGTGTGTACTTTCCGTCTTCACTGTTGTTGGTGCCGGTATTCTGCAGCTCGCTGAAATCAAAGCTTCTCCCGTATTTTGCCGTAAAGGGGCGGTTTTCCGTTGTTGTTCCATCCGCATTCTGCACATCCGTCACGGTGACCGTATACTGCCTCAGATTCACATCGAAATACCAGGTTGTGTTATCGGACAGGCTCTGTCCGGTAGCTTCCTCCTGATAGCCGATGATTTCGGCATATTTCAGATTCGTTCCGTCTTCCAGATTGTAGCTGTCGTAGTCGATGAGCTCCAGAATTTCGTCCTGCCCCGGCAGGTCAAACACGTCCAGCCTGCCGTAACGTCCGCTCCACACCGTCGTGTAGCCGTCTGTTTCATTTCCCACCGCCACGCTGGCTGTAAACTTTTCGTTCAGCTCAGACTGGCTCATGTTGGTCCAGACTACCGGTACGGTGATGTCGGTATCGTACTTGCTGAACCAGACGATACGAGCCTCGCAGCTAAGGTATCTGGTATTCTCCGGCACATCAACGATGATATTGCCGTTTTTGAAAGAAAATCTCTCGTCGTTGAAGACAATGATGAAATTATCCTTATCGTAGGCTGCCTGCGACTTTTCACCGGTCACCAGATCGATCCTCTTCATCGTCCGGTAGATTTCCGGCAGGGACATGGAAATGCCGTTTGTACTGTTGGCGTCATCATCCCAAACGTACATAACGTCGTCCTCGTCCGGCTCATAGACAAAGTCGTAGACATTCTGCTGTACGCCCGCCGTCAGCAGAGGGAATTCATCGTCATAAAGGGTCGGCTCATATTTGAATGCGTTGAAAAATACCTGCGTCTTAAACTTCACCGTCACATAAAGACCGAAGTCCACATACAGCGCGCCCATCATTTCTTCCGTCTCCTGAGACAGGTTGGTGTTTGCCGGCCTCAGATCTTCAAAATAATAGATGAAATAACCATACAGCTTTACATACGCGCCGAATTCCACATTAGCGCCGACGCTGGCAAGGTCGGTGCTGAGAATGCCGAAGGCAATCTCCGCTTTTACCCCTGCCTTGATTCCCAGCGTGCCCATCACATAGAACTGGAAAGCAAACCGCTCGTCAATCAGATCCATTTCGCTGGAGCCGGATTTCCCGTCCAGAATATGTATCCAGAAGCTGTACCGCTTGCCAACCTGATACTCCATGTCCGCGCCCAGCTGGATGTTCACGTTGGCTTTGACAACGAAATTCAGGTTGACCTTTACCGCTGCGATGGCGATCCAATAGGTCTGGTTGATCAGAGGCTGGTTAATAAGCTCTACCCAGTCGGTTTCCTGTTCCAGCATTTCCTTGTATTTGTCCATCAGCTGTTCCATGCCGGTCTTGGATTCCGCCTCGTTTTGGGCGCTGAAAACCTCGTCAAACGCGGAGCTCACATCTTCGGCTCCCAGCGCTTCCTCCAACTGTTCAATGGAATATTCCACGCCGTCTACATTTACCGTAGGCAGCTGTTCCTTATAGCTGTTGATCTCGTCCAGAACCGCCTTGACGTCCTCCCCCTTGGCCTGCAGCTTTTTCACTTTAGCGCCCAGCTTGTTGATCTTTCGGATTGCGTCCTGAACACCCGGGTCCGCCGTCGCGTTGGAAAGATTTTTCCATTTCTGGATATTTTCTTCACTAACTGTATAAACCTTGGCTCCGACAGACATATAGGTATAATTCTGTATGTCGATGGAAGCCGTCACATCGACGTCTTCCAGAACCGGGATGATGAAATACCATTTCCATCTGTCCTCAATGTCGATATCAAAGCCCAGCGCAACCTCCTGCTCAAAGCCGGCGGTCAGCTCGATCTTCAGGGAATTTGTTTTACCGGCTAACTTTTGGTCAAACGACAATACCACGCTGACATTCAGTGCGATCCCGATCCCGTTATCAAAGTGAGTACCATTCAGGATATCAGCATTTACCGTCGGTTTCCCTGCCGTGAATTTTATACGCCCGCCGACGCCTAATGCGTTGGCAGCCATGGGAGACACTGCGGCGCTCAGCTGGCTGATCTCTGCTCTTGTGATACCGGCGGCCAGCAGTTTCTCCTGCACTTCGCCGGTCTGCAGCGCGTTTTGCACCATTCTGTTTGCCGCTTCATCGGCAAATCCGCTGTCTATTGCCTGCTGCTCTACCTGCTGCAGGAGCTCTTCCTCATTAAGGTCGTCTAAAATATCGCTGTTGTCTACCGTTTGAGAAACAAACAGCCCCATATAGTCATCGATATCTTCTTTTGTGACGATCTTATAGGATATCGTGTTGCCTTCCACTTTTGTGATCTGGCCATAAGCCACCGGTGTCTCATCGGTCAATTCGGTGAAGTCAGCGGTATAAAATGTCAAGAAGTCATTCACTTCAAATTGCGGCTCTTCGGTTTTTCCCAGCATGGTCCACGCATAAGCGTCGTAGCTGTTAACATCTATGGTGCCATCGGCGTTTGGCAGCTCGTCGACATTCATGGGGAAAGAATCCGGCATGGCCAGAACTTCTTCTGAATCTTCCTCATCCAGGCTCTGGAACTGATAAGTATTGCCGTCGACGCCGGTGATTTTGATAAATGCCATGGCGTCATTTTCATAGTCATCCTGCGTGTAGTCGCGGTCTCTCGGATCTTCCGTCTGATAAATACAGACGATATCACCCTGCTCCAATTTCTGAGAGGACATTGGGAAACTTCCTTCGATGGAGTCCGTGCCTTCATCATTGCTCAGAAGAGCCGACTGAAGCACGTCAACCTCCTCTCCGCCGATGGTGTACTTCATTTCCTCCGTATCTTTGATAAAGATCATGTCCGGGTTGTACTTCAGGTTATCGGCTTCGGCCTTTTCGATGATAAAATACGCTGTGCGGAACATGGCATCCTTATCCACAAAGGTCAGCCCGTCTCCCAGTGTCAGCTCATAGGAAGCTCCTGCGTTGAAGCCGTCAGGCGCATAGACCGTGAAGGTACCGTCGCCGTTGTCGCTTACGTCCACCGGCACCGGATCGGAGCCGTCCTTCGGCAGTACGGTGATATTTGCCTTAACATCGTCTATGCTCGAAAGACCGGTTACGGCAAAGGAAACATCCGGTTTCTGGTTGTCCAGACTAAAGGAGGTAATATTGAGCTGCTCTTTGGATTCCACTGGCTCGTAAACCGCAGTCAGGGTCATGTCTGCGGATACAACCTCGGTGAGCGGATAGTAGGTTTCCCCGTTTTCCATCGTCCAGTTGACGAAGACATAATCGTCCTTTGCGGGAGTGGGTAGTTCCCCACGATAGGGATAGCCGTCGCCGGCCTTGACCGGTGCAAAATCTCCGCCGCCGGCCGTTTCAAAGCTGATGGTGTGCAGCGTGGGGGTCAGGCTGTCAAGATTGCCCACCAGATAGTCCTTCACCATCTGAACGTCCGTCTCATCAATGGCAGCATCGGCATTGACGTCGGCTTCGGTAAAGTGGATGTCTGCCTTTGCATCTTCATCGCCCTCTATGTACCGTTCCATCAGGTTGACGTCCAGCAGCTCTACTTTTCCGTTTCCGTCAGCGTCGCCGTACAAGATGTTACTCTGAGCAAACACCGTTAAGACATTCAACGGAACGATGGACAGCAGGATGCTGAAAGTCATTATCAGGCTTATGATCCGCTTTTTCATGTTGTTTCCTCCTTTGCAATTTTCCCGGACTGTAAAGTTAAATGAAAGTTGAGGACCCGTCAGCCGTTCTGGTACAATGGTTTTACCACAAACCCACGTACCTCCCGAAAGGAGACGAGTCCTCATGGCAAAATTATACCAGTTAAGCTGCCCGAAGTGCAACAACAAAACAGAC
>CAJFJV010000039.1 GCA_904384225.1 uncultured Oscillospiraceae bacterium
TGCCTTTCGGTTTTGTCTGGTAACTCTACCTTAACACAGGTCCTGTCTACTCGCTATCTTTTTTTTTACTTTTTGTCTCACATCATTGTAACACCTACAGCAGCCTGCTTTCTAAGAATAAGATTTTCATTGAAATATCCATAGTTTTCTTCCTCTCTTGAATGAATTATGAAAAGATATGCTGCTGTTTCAGAATATAAAGGTGATGGGAAAACGATGAAGGCAATATATGAAGGATTGTGAAGAAAAGTTTTGCTGTACCTCCTTCCAAATAAAAAACGCCCGGTTATGAAACATAACCGGGCGTTTTTCATTGTATAAAGAAAGGAATACATAGGTATAAAGAGTATTCAGGCGTTCCTTTGCACCTGCAACTGAAATTTCCAAATCGCAGACACTCAAAGCCGCTGTCAGAGCCAAATCAAGAAGCCCGCTTGTCTCCTGTAATGTTGCCATAGAAGTAACGTCTTCGTAACTGTGAATGCAGAGAATTGGGAATATACGGTGTCGGATGATATTTTGCCAAAAGTAGATGGTTCGCTGTACTTTATTTACGACAGCAAAAAGACATTGCTTTACATTGGAAAATCACAGAAAATTGATTTTGCTCTTCGAAATCATCTTCTTCGCAAAACGTCAAAAAGTACCTGCTCGATCTTAGAACTTTTAAAGCAGTCCGTTTCAAACAGCAAAAGTAAGTGTATTTATATCAAGACACTTGCATTCGAACCTTCAGAGTATGGTGCATGCTTAAAACCACTTTTTATTCGGGAATATCAACCGTTGTGGGTACGTCGAATGAATTGACGGCATTAGAAAAGCTTCAACCTATCCGGTTAGAATGGGTTGAAGCTTCTCTGTTCAAAATTCCCTGAATCACATGACCACATCGGTAGGCAACAAATCTTCCGACCTTTGTATGCAAACAGGCAAAACACTCACAAAAGTCTGAACTGGACGGGATATTTGTTTCCAATGTGCCATGATCGTGGAGAAAATCACAAATTTCCTCAAAATCAGCTTGCTCATAGGATGTGTGAAAGACAGTTCGAGGATTTGGCACATATTTCAGAAATTTCAGACTGTTCACCTCCAAAAATCGACTGATCTCCACCCAATAGTCCCCCCATTCCATCGGTGGGAGCAAGGCGTTGTTTGATTGATTCATTGTTTTTGCTTCCTTTCAAAATAGATTTGAACATGAAAAAGCCGTACCCAAGCAAAAGCTAGGGTACGGCAATCTTATTCAAAATAATAATATACATTTGAAAGGTGGTTTAGTGTGATTTAGATAAATATAAATGAAATATTCTTAATAGAAAATGATTCATTTATTATAAACTCTTTATCTGTTCTTTTAGGTATTGAGTCAATTCATTAACTGAATCTGTTTCATTTTCTATTATATATCTGACAACAACTTCCACTAGATCTTCTCGGTTTTTACGCATAGATCTCAGCTCATTTAACAAATAACCATATAATGTTTTACCATCTGTATCGTCGTTTTTGTTTTCCCTTTTATACTTGTTGAGAATTTCTGCTAGCGGTCTTTTTAAAAAAATGTAACTATCAAGATCAGAAAAAAGATGGGAATTTGTTTTTACGAATAAATTGTCTCGAAGATATTTTTCTAAACTTCGAATAGGTAAAAAATCCATTTTAATACCACTATATTGTTTATGTTTACTAATAAATGCTGGAACATCTTTTTTGATATCTCGATCTAAAACTATTGCTAATTTTGTGCCTTTTATCAAAAGATTACTTGATGTAATATCATATGCCATAGTAATAGTGTTCGTCCAACCTCCGGTGGGTAAAACCTTAACTCTTATATTTTTCAATAAAGATTTATTAAACATTATTTTTTCTAAGATGATTTTTGCTAAATCATCTTCTACAAGAACAACCATGTCATTTCCGTAACCATCATCACTGTATAAGTTTCTTGTTGCATAAGCCGGATAACAAGGATTAGTTACCGAAATTGAATCATCTACATTATATTGCAAATAATAAATGTTTTGTGATTTAATCTCTCTTAACAATTCAAGTGAATGTGTAGAAAAAAAGATCGCCAGTTGTAATGATTCAGAAATTTCTTTTAAAAAAAGTATTAAACGACGTAATGCTGATGAATGAAGTGCAAGCTCTATCTCGTCCAAAAAAACAATACATGGCCTTCCATCATTGTTTGTTGTTCGTTTCTTATATAATATTTTTAATGAATGGAGAATACTCACTAGCAAATTTTCCCCTGTAGACATTCTAGCTTGACTAATTAAGACACCAGAATTGGACTCAATAAAATATAAATGACTGGATATCTTTTTCTTCTTCGCAACACTTTCCTTTACTACATATAATTTTTTATAATACTCAGAATCGTTATGCAAGATAAGGCCCAAATTAGTCCTTATAAATTCATCAGCAATTTGAAAATCATTTTTATTGAAGTTATCCAAAATTCGGATTAAAGAAAAATTTGTATCTTTAAATCGATTTCCAAAAATAATACTTCCCTCGTAAAAACCATTGATTTTCATAGGGATTTCTGTTCTTACTTGATTCCAATGATTATTACTATAATTCCATCCTCTAGTTGCCAAACCAATAGAAAAATTGATGAAAGCATTATCTGGTCTTCCAAAATAATCATACATTGGCATTTGATAAAAAACTGTAGATGCGCATGCAATGAGCGTGCTTTTACCGCATCCATTTTCCCCTGTAATAGCGTAAATCCCAGGTTCTAAAGGAAAAACAAATTGTAATTTTTTTATACATTTAATATTATTTATTTCCATTTTAAGTTCCATAGTTTATATCCCCTTTTAACATCATCGCATTAACAGAAAATTCCAACTGTGAACTTTACAATAATCTTGTGTTCTTTCACCAATTATTATATTCCAAAAGGAACTTTAAATATATTATACCAACAATCGACCAAATTCTCAACCAAAACCTAAAAAATATTAACAAACAAAGCAATAACCCCTAAACCGTTATGGTTTAGGGGTTATTCTCACTTACCCGTGTGGGTTTTTGTGGCGGAGAAGGGGAGACTCGAACTCCCGCGCCGGTTACCCGACCTACGCCCTTAGCAGGGGCGCCTCGTCACCAACTTGAGTACTTCTCCGTTTGTGACGTATGACAAAAAGTATAAAAGTCCGTTTCGGAAAATGTGTCCTCGCTCCGGATCAATTGGCGGAGAAGGTGGGATTCGAACCCACGGTCCCTGACGGGATCACCGGTTTTCAAGACCGGCTCCTTAAACCACTCGGACACCTCTCCGGATATGCCGATGAAAGCCTTATTATAATAGCACACAAAATAAAAGTTGTCAATCATTTTCTTGAGAATAAAAAGAAATTCACCAAGAATACGCTATCATTGATCTTTTGCCACTGCTTTTTGTAAGGTAAAAAATAATATCAGCAGCAGATCTTTCTCTTTCATTTTAAAATGCGGATAAGCGAGATGTCTTTTTATAGAAAATGTCGAACGGTATGGATCCTGCAATCACAGGATCCATACCGTTCGATAAGTAGAATTATTTATTTTATGGGTTAAAACGATGCAAGTGCCTTACCAAGTTCACGACAGGATGCCGCAGCTTCGTCATCGGGCGCATCGTTGCAAATTACACTATCGCAGACCAGTTCTGCACCATCATTGCGGCAGGTTTCCTCCCATGTCCGCATCCACTCGCCATCGCCCCAGCCGTAAGAACCAAATAGTGCAATACGTTTTCCGTTAAGTTTTGATTCGCACTCAATGAACATCGGCTCAAATTCGCTTTCCTCAAGCTGTTCACTACCCATTGAGGGACAGCCAAAGGCCACAGCATCAAATCGATCTATGTCGGCAGAAGAGAAAGCTGCCGAAGTCAAAAGCGAAACCTCTGCCCCTGCTTCTTTTGCGCCTTCCGCTACGAAACCGGCCATAGCTTCAGTGTTTCCGGTGCCGCTCCAATAAACAACTGCAATTTTACTCATAATAAAACAACCCCTTTAAAAAAATTCTGCTTATACAGCTACAGTCAGCTGAGCGATCGTTTTTCCGGCGGCAAACAGATTTTTATACTGCTCACGGCATCGGTTAAACCGCTCAAAGCAGCGCTGTGCGGTACATACATCTCCGTAAACCTTCCAGCAGCCAGAACACATGTAATTTTGTCCGCTGTTCTCAATAAATCCCCGCACATCTTCAGGCGGATACCCAAGAAAGAGTCCAATTTCATGGGGAAAGCCCTTTTGGTCTAAAAACCGTTTTTGCAGATGTGCAACACAGTTTTCCGGAGCAGAAGTGGGATATCCGAATCCTGCTAAAATGGAAACTGCTTCGGAATTGGTAAGATCATGCATAAGCGCGCGCGGGCGATAAACATAGACAAGCGCCCGTCTGCCCTTAAACTGCAGGACTTCAAGAGAAACACCGCGCAGATTGAGCGTTCGGCTTCGCTCTTCTAAAAGCACTTGAAATGCTGTCTGATTGGAAAAAGGACAGGTGAAAAGGTTGGCTGTTTTAACTCCGGCAAGCGTCGGAGCACAATGTTCAATTAAAAAATGATCCAGCAAACGGGATCACCTCCTTGTATCGTTTATCCTGCACAGTATTCGTTTAATACATTTTTTAAAGCAGCCGCACTGCTGGAATGGACACGTGCGATGGGGATATTATTGCGCTTCGCCTCCTGTACAGCGCCAATGACCATCTTGTGTGAAACCGTTTTGGTAAACAAGATTAACAGATCCGGGCAGCCAAGTTTCTTTTTCATGGCACCGTTTTCTTTCGTAAATATTTTAGCCTTGCATCCGCAGCGTTTACAAATTTCACAGTATTGGCCTTCCATGCATTCGTTTCCACCTACAATAACAACACTCATCGTTTCACTCCTTTTTAGTTAGTTATGACTAATCATTGATGGTCAAAAAAGCAGGTTTCTACCTGCGCACATATACTGCACTTAAGTTAGTTTAAACTAACTTAAGTGCAGTATATCAGATTCCTAAGCAGGTGTCAAGTTTATTTTGAAAAAATGAAAACAGGGCGGCGTTAAAATAGGTTAAAAAGCTGCATATGGAAGAGATAAAAGTCCTGAGCATAGCCTACCGGCCTTATTGCCTTAAACGCAGACAAAGCAGAGCGGAAGACATTTGATTGAAAAAGAAAAAAGCGAACCTGTAAACGGTTCGCTTTTAACATTAAATATAATAGCTTAGCCAATAAATGCGACAAACGCACGATAAAGTGAGTAGATATCAATTTTTGAAGTAACTTCAAACGGGGCGTGCATGGAAAGAACCGGGACGCCAATATCAATGGTATCAATATCAAGCTCTGCAGTGCAGAAAGCGACGGTTCCGCCTCCGCCCTGATCAACTTTACCAAGTTCGCCGGTCTGCCAAAGAACATTTTCTCGATCCATAAGATGTTGAATTTCAGCGGCAAATTCAGCGGAAGCGTCAGAAGTACCGGATTTGCCGCGTGCACCCGTATATTTAGTAATAACTGCACCGTAGTTGACGAAGCAGTTATTGCGCGGTTCACTGACCTCAGGGAAATTTGGGTCAAACGCGGCGTTTACATCGGCAGAAAGGCACTTTGAACGGGACATTACGATACGTCCCGGAACATTATAAGCAGCGGCAAGATTCTCAAGAAAGAAGGAAAGGAAAGAACCAGCAAGACCTGTCGTGCCGTTTGAACCGGTTTCTTCCTTGTCTGAGAAAACACAGACAGCCGTGCGTTTGGGAGATTTTGCCGCAAGCAAAGCGGAAAAAGAGGTATAAGCACAGACATGGTCATCCTGTCCGTAAGCGCCGATCATACTGCGGTCAAAACCGATATCCCGTGCTTTAAAAGCGGGGACTATAGTGAGCTCGGCACTGCGGAAGTCTTTTTCCACTATACCGTATTTTTCGTTTAGGATACGCATCAAATTCAATTTTACGCGCTCACTTGCTTCATCATCCCGAAATGGATGAGAGCCGATCAGAATATTGAGCTGCTCGCCTTTGATTCCTTCATGCAGGGGCAGTTTAACCTGATCAGCAGCAAGATGCGGCAACAGGTCTGTTACGCAGAAAACGGGATCGTTTTCATCTTCTCCAACCGTGACAGTTAAGGTGGTATCATCCGAACGGACTACAACGCCGTGCAATGCCAGCGGGATAGCCGTCCACTGATATTTTTTGATGCCGCCGTAGTAATGTGTTTTAAACAATGCAAGTTCATTATCCTCATACAGAGGATTGACCTTCAAATCAAGACGGGGAGAATCAATATGCGATGTCATGAGATTTACGCCTTGTTCAATGGGATCTGTGCCAATAACGGCAAAAATAGCAGCTTTTTTGCGATTGTTATAATAGATCTTATCGCCCGGCTGATACGCTTTCCCTATTTCGAAAGGAACAAAACCGGCCTTCTCGGCCATTGTAATGGTGAGTTCTACCGTTTCCCGCTCGGTTTTTGCGCGGTTTAAAAATGCTTTGTAGTCTTCACAATAATCCTGTGCGGCAGAAAGCTCTTCTTCAGAGAGCAGCAAACCGCCATGCTTGCGGCTTAAAAAAAGCTCCTCTTTTAGCTTTTGCGCTTCTGATTTTGTTTTTTCCATAAAAATTTCCTCCTTGGGGTTATCTTGAGGTCAATTTGCTTTAAATGCCGTCCGGATAAATGGAACAGTATTTGTCATAAGCATTCATGACCTTATTTACATAGTGGGCAGTGACGGATGAGGGGATTTTGTGGAGAGTCTCTCCGTCGGAAGAGAGGGTGCTGTCCGTGAGCCAGTCATTTACAGCCCCGCGTCCGGCGTGATAGGCCGCAGCGGCAAGTTCAAGCGATTCAAATTCCTGATAAAGATAATGGAGAAAAAACGTGCCGTAGCGTATATTGATTTCAGGCGTATACATATCCGAAAAAACGGAGGTCTCGTCATTGAGTTTATCTTTAATCCAGTCGAATGTTGTTTCAGCTATTTGCATCAAGCCGCGGGCGTCTGCTTCGGATACAGCGTTTGGGTTAAAATCGCTCTCTGTTTTCATAACTGCAAGAATAAAAAGAGGATCTACTTCGTATTCCGCCGCATACTTTAAAATCGTGTCCCGATAATGTACAGGATAATTTTGCCTGTAAAAATGTTGAACCCCTGCGTGTACGGCAAAACAGCCAATTACAGCCAAAACCGCCAGAACCAGCGGAATAACAAATTTACGAATGCGGACAACCATTTTTTACCTCCAATATACGGTCGGCAAGAGCGCGTACTGCCAAAATTAACATTTCACGGCTGCCGTCGTTATCAATAACAGTGTGACAGTGTGTCCGGAAAAATGCATCCGAATGCTGGCTTTCTATACGGGCGCGCGCTTCTGCTTCAGTCAGCCCGTCGCGTGCCATAATCCGTTTCATCCGGCATGACGTTGACGCGCATACACCTACGATATAGTTACATAAGGCGTCCGCCCCGCTTTCAAAAAGAGTGGGGGCGTCAAGAATTACCAGCGTTTCGCCTGCGTCGGCAAAGGCGAGACGCAGCTTTTCTACATGGGCGATGATAAAGGGAAAGATTGTACGATTTAATAGCGCAAGTGCATCCGGATTGGAAAAAACAAGACGCCCAAGCGCATGTCGGTTAAGCGTTCCGTCCGGCATAAGGATTTTTGCGGAGAAAGCGTCTGTAAGAGCCGAAAGGGCAGGGGAGCCTTTTTCTGTTACACTGCGTGAAACTTTGTCGCAATCAATTACCGCAAATCCTTCTTTTTGAAGCAGAGCGGATACCGCCGATTTTCCCGCCCCTGTTTGCCCGGTTAAGCCGACAGTAAAGATTTGGCTCACAACCGGATCACCTCGAAACCGGCAGCCCGCAGCAATCGATTGTAAATAGCAAGCCCCACACCGTCACGTCTTGGCATACGGGCATAAATTGTCTGCACACCGAGCGCATCAACGGCACGAAGGCTTTGAAACAAAAGACGCGCCTGTGCCATTGGATCGTTTGCAGCCCCATATGTGACAAAAGGAACTTTGAGCGCCGTTTCTTCCCCGTCAAATACCATTGCGCCTACCGATTCATCAGCATGGCTATTGACAAAGGATAAAAAGGCAGGCAGAGATGCGTCTAAAATAACTACGTTTGTTTTGGGGGAGTAGTGCTTATGCATCATTCCGGGAGAAAGTGCTTGGGTTCCAGCTTTGATTTCATGTAAGACGCCGTCATCTATTGTAACGTGCGGTACAGCCTCTTTCAGCATTTCAACCGTAACGGCACCGGGACGGAGAAGAGTTACGTCTCCCGCCCCATTTAACAAAATAACCGTTGATTCCAATCCGTAGGTACAGGAGCCGCCATCTAAAATAGCGGGGATGCGCCCTTTCATATCGTTATAGACATGCAGCGCAGTTGTTGTGCTGGGGGCGCCTGAACGGTTGGCAGAGGGGGCCGCAAGTGGAAGGCCGGTCTTTAAAATAAGCGCCTGCGCAACCTTGTGAGACGGGAAGCGCACAGCAACTGTCGAAAGGCCGGCGGTAACAGCAGGGGGGATGCGATCACTCTTATTAAAAATGATGGTAAGAGGACCGGGCCAAAACCGTTCGGCCAGCTGTTTAGCCGTTTCCGGGATGTCAGCTGCAACTAAAGGTAGCATGTCCAAAGAGGCGATATGGACAATAAGCGGATTATCCTGAGGCCGGCCTTTTGCAAGAAAGATTTTTTCAACAGCCGATTCGTCAAATGCGCTGGCTGCCAGCCCATAGACCGTTTCCGTTGGAATGCCGACTACATCGCCCTGCTCGATCAGGTGGGCGGCATATGCAATGTTTTCTGCTGTTGGGATAAGAACTTTTGTATCCATGTGAAGCTCCATTCTGAACCGGGGACTTAGATATCCGCGGCGGCCAATTTTGCAGCTTGGTCTGCGGTCATTAGTGCGTCAAGCAGATCATCCAGATCTCCGTTTAAATTATTTGCAAGCTGATAAGAGGTATATCCGATTCGATGATCGGTAAGGCGGCCTTGTGGATAATTATACGTACGGATCCGCTCGCTTCTGTCACCGGTTCCGACCTGTGCACGGCGGTCTGCGGCAATTGCAGCATTTTGTTCAGCGATTTTTGCCTCCAGAAGGCGAGAACGCAGGACTTTCATAGCCTTTTCTTTATTTTTATATTGGCTGCGCTCATCCTGACACTCCACAACAACACCGGTTGGAAGATGCGTAATACGGATTGCCGATTCTGTTTTGTTGATATGCTGGCCGCCTGCACCACTGGAGCGGAATGTGTCGATTTGTAGATCAGCAGGGTCAATTTGGAAATCGACTTCCTCTGCCTCTGGCAAAACCGCGACGGTAACGGTTGAAGTGTGAACGCGGCCTTGCGATTCCGTTTCCGGAACACGCTGCACACGATGTACGCCGCTTTCAAATTTCAAGCGGGAATAAGCCCCTTGCCCAGTGATGCTGAAGCTAATCTCTTTGATACCACCGAGTTCCGTCGCATTTAAATTTAGAATTTCAATTTTCCAGTGCTGTGATTCCGCATACATGCTATACATGCGGTAGAGGGAGTTTGCAAATAATGCGGCCTCTTCCCCTCCAGCACCACCACGGATTTCCATAATAACATTTTTATGGTCGTTTGGATCCTTTGGGAGAAGGAGAAGACGTAAATCTTTTTCAAGCGCCTCAATCTGTGCGGCGCTTTCTTCCAGCTGTTCTGCCGCTATCTCTTTTAGATCGGGATCGAGGCCTCCTTCATCTAAGAGGGATCTTGCTTCAGTGTTAGCGTCTTTTGCTGCCTTATATTCCGCAAATTTTTCAACGATAGGGGAAAGATTGCTGTGCTCAATCGAAAGTGCCCGATATTGATCCGGATCACTTATTACAGTAGGATCAGAAAGCTTTAGCGTTACTTCCTCGAAGCGTTTTTCAATAAGTTCTAATTTATCAAGCATAAGAATAGAGATCTCCTTTTGAATCGATTTTTATCCGCTGTCAAAAAGAGAGACGCTAACCACGTTCAATTTTTTTTATGTGCTTTTCGATTTTATTGCGAGGAGACATGAATTCGCGTCCGCAGCCCGTGCACCGCAATTTAAAATCCATTCCAATCCGCAGAACGAGGAAATGGTTTTCGCCGCACGGATGGTTTTTTTTCATAACGAGAATATCGCCTACCCGAACATCCATACTGTGCACGCTCCTTTCAGATTTGAATCGATAACAGATAACGACGATACAAAATATAGTATACCACGAAAGAGATGAGAAAAGCAAATCCTATCTATGAACAATTAACTTTAGTAGCGATCCCCATCGAAAAAAGTTTTCCTGTTTAAAAAATGCGAAAGAAGAAGACAATGGACAAATAAAGTAATCGTATTGACAAAAATCGCAAATCAAAGTATAATATATACAAAAGATGGAAACAAACAATACGCCTTATAATACTTCAAAATATAAAATTTTTAGACAAAGAGAGGTGCTTATCGTGAAAAAAATCTGGATTTTGATGCTGTGTACGGTGTTTCTTTTGGGGGCGGCTGCTTGTACATCTTCGACAGTTACGAAAGAAGAGGAAACCTCATCTTTATTGTCGTCCCAGTCAGAAGAAACAGGATATACGCAGTCTGACCGTACAGCGCAGCTTGAAGAAGCGGCTGAGGTTTACCGCGGGCTTTTAACTTCGGAGGCAATTGAAGACGCAACAAACCGATATTTGGAACAGGTTTCATTTTCTGAATATGAAAAAGATCCGGTAAATGCTACTTCTGCATTGTATCAAGAGTTGACAAAAAAGCTTTATCTGCGTACGGACGGTTCATTAATTGCACCCGTAGCGCCGGATACATTAGAAGAGGCCAAACAGAAAATTCGGGAAGAATTTTTACCTTTTGGTGTGGAGGAAGAATACCTGTTGCTTGCCGAAGAGATGTTAGAAAGCGGCAGTGCAGCTGGCAAGCAGGATCCTGTGCCATATGAGCAGGCAAAACAGGAAAGCTTCGATGGAGCGCGCAGGATGATTTTTGCGCAGGCACTTCATTGGTTAGACGAGGCAGCGTAAACATATTACATAAGCCTTGATGCAAAGTAAAAAACGGAAAAGAGATATCTGAAAATGGGAACACTACAAAATATCTCTTTGGCCGGATTGTCTCGTTCATAGAAGGGTTTAAAAAACTGCTGTAATAAAACCAAAAGCTGTGTACAGAATTTTTTGTACACAGCTTTTATATTATCCCATTGAACCTATAATAAGGATCTATATATAAATATTCGTATTCTGATTTTATGCCAAAACAGTATGAAGAACAAAAAGCGGAGCAAACTAACCTTAGAAAATTTAATCAGCATCTAAATACTATAAGGAGCAAAATTAGATGAATACAAAAATAACCGCACAATTTGAATCACCGGAGCAGGCAGTGGAGGCGGCACAACGTGTTCGCCGCAATTTTACAGCAGAGCATATCGCCGTACATTGCAGTTCATCAAAACATGATGCGTACCATACAGGCCCGGTTTTTTCTGATTTTTTTACACCCGCCCCTATGGGGAATCCGGGACAGTCTTTGTTGTTTCCGGACACCTTTAATTTCAGTGCATTAAATGAACAGGATCAGAAAAGGGAACATGCAGTTTCACATGCACGTGCAGTATTAAGTTTACGTGTCGACCCTCAGGACGCATCGGCTGCAGCAGCCATTCTTAGACGTTTAGGCGGTGTAGATGTGCGCACCGGGGAATAATCGTTAAAATCTCCTCATACACTCTGATATCGAAAAAAGTGAGGAGGTTTTAAAAATGGCAACGTATCTGCCGGAGGGATATCAGACACAGTACGACATGCCCGTCAGCTTCCGCAATATAGCCGACGCACATGAAGCGCTTTCATCCCGCAGAATTTTGGAGGCGCGTGCTGTCGTGTGCGACGCTGCACACAATTTGATTGTAGATCTTGGCTGCATGAAAGGGATTATTCCGCGTGAAGAATGTGCTATTGGGATCAAGGAAGGGACAACTCGCGACATTGCCATTATTTCAAAAGTGAACAAGCCGGTTTGTTTTCGGGTAACGGCAGTGCGTGCTGATGAGAAATTTAAACCCTATGCTGTTTTATCGCGAAGAGAAGTCCAAGAGGAATGTCGGAGGCTGTATATAGATGGTTTGCATCCAGGGGACATCATTCGCGGCCGGATAACGCACATGGAATCCTTTGGGTGTTTTGTGGATATTGGATGTGGTGTAATCGCACTTCTACCCATTGACGCGATTTCCGTTTCCCGCATCTCGCATCCGCGCGATCGCTTTGTTGTCGGCCAGAATATTTTGGCCGTGGTGAAAACGGTGGGAGAAGACGGTCGGATCTCGCTGTCACATAAGGAACTGCTGGGAACGTGGAATGAGAATGCTGCGCAATTTTGTGCCGGGGAAACTGTAGCGGGTATTGTGCGCTCGGTAGAGAGCTACGGCATATTTGTAGAACTTGCGCCAAATCTTGCGGGACTCGCAGAGTTGAGAGATGATGTGCGTGTCGGACAGCAGGCAAGCGTATATATTAAAAGCTTGATTCCAGAGCGGATGAAGGTGAAGCTTGTCATAGTAGACGCCTTTGATTGTGAAGAGCCGCCCCGTGCGGTTACATACTATCAAAAAGAAGGTCATTTGGCGCGCTTTTGCTATTCTCCGCCGCAATGCAGCAGAGTCATTGAAACAATTTTTGATGAAAAAGAGATGGATGAAGAGAAAAACTAATGGATTCCGACGCTGCATTTTTGAATGGCAAAGCGAGAAAATGCAGATGCCCTTTTAGCGGCTTGCAGTGCGGTAAGACAGACGCAGGCGTGAGGATAAGGATTATAGAAAAGCGGGCCTGCTGCAAAATTTTAATATAATAAAGGATTTGTATTTGACTTTCATCCATTCAAACGGTATAGTAAACGTAAAGGACGCTTCCTGTAAAAGGAATGCGGCTTTACAGAGATCACTTGACTATGATTGGCGAAAGGATGAGAGGAATGAACAAAAGAGACCGTGTGGGAATTGCACTTGGCGGCGGTACGCCTGATCGTATACCTGCGGCGTTCTGGTTCCATTTTGTTGGAGAAAAAGCAGCAGGGCAGCCTGCAATTGACGCCCATATTGACTATTTTGAGCAATGCGGCTGTGATATGATGAAAATCATGAGTGACAGCTATTTTGATTATGCTGCTTCGATGGAGATCAAAAAACCATCTGATTGGTATAAATTGGAGCCGCTTGGAACGTCACATCCTTTTTATGCCGGACAGATCGAACGCGCTGCCGCTATTGCAAAGGCAGTTAAAAAAGATGCACTGGTGTATTATACGGTATTTGCGCCGTTTTCTTCTATCCGTTCCGGTTATGGCGACGCACTTGTTATGCGGATGCTTAAAGAAGATCCGGATGCTGTGTGCCATGCGCTTGACGTCATTACAGAAGATACGCAAATGTTTATGAAGGCATTGTTTGACGCCGGTGTGGATGGTATATATTACAGTGTGCAGGGCGGAGAAAAAAACCGCCTTTCTGTTGCGGATTACCGTCGCTTCATTACCCCGTCCGACAAGGCTGCTTTGGATTACGCCAATACGCTTGGTGATTTGAATATCCTGCATTGCTGTGGTTGGGCAGGCGATCAAAACAATATGGAAGACTGGAAGGACTACCGCGCAGCAGCAGTCAATTGGGCGGTTTACGTTGAGAAAATGGATCTCGCAGCAGGACGTGCGTTCTTCCCGAATGTGCGCTGCATTTTAGGCGGCCTTGATAATACGGTGAACGGTGTGTTGTATAAAGGGACGGATGATGAAGTGAAAGCTGAGATCCGCCGTCTCTGTGAAGAAAACGGGGATACAGGGTACATTCTTGGAGCGGACTGCTCTATCCCGTCCGATACGTCCTATGACCGTATCCGGCTTGCCGTATCATACCGATAACCCGGTAACGTGGTACAGGGATATCTTGAATTACGAAAAAAGTGGAACAAAAACCGAAGAAGACGCCCTTCTTCGGTTTTTGTATTCCGTCGTCTTTCAAGCAGATGTCTTGTACAGCTTATAAAGCTGTGGTATGATGATAAAAAGGATTTCAAGCTTGCAGGAAAGAGGTGCCGCATGACAATTCATGAGCTTTCTAAAAAAATAGGGTATTCGGCTTCTACAATTTCAAAAGTTATGAATGGATATAAAGGTGTAAGTACTGCCACACGGGAAGCTGTGCTCGCAGCGGTAAAGCAATATGACTTTGTCCCGAATATCAATGCACAATCGTTGATGTCAAAGCGTTCTTATATGATCGGCACATTGATCTTGGATGGCCCGAATGATATTTTAAGCCCCCATTTATCTGAGATATTGAACGCCTTTAAGACAGAGTGTGCAATGCATGGATATGATATTACGTTTTTGGGGAATCGTATGGGAAAAACGGAGGTAACGTATCGCGAGCATTGTATTGCACGAAATCTGGATGGCCTTTTGCTTGCGGTTGGAATGGAAAACCTTCCGTCCGAAAGAACAGAACAGTTTGAAGAGCTGCTGCGGCTGGATATGCCGAAAGTGTCGGTGGAAGGGCTTCACAAAGACATCTGTACGGTAATTTCGGATAATTTGTCCGGTTCTGAATATGCGATTGACTATCTGTATGGATTAGGACACCGGAAGATTGGGATTGTCACGGTAAGCGGAAAAAATGAGGCAAGCGAACAGCGCCTGTGTGGATACCGGCGCTGTTTAAAAAAGCATGGAATCCCTGAGCATCCTGAGTTGATATTCCCTGCTGCGATGTACAGTTACGAAGCGGGAAAAGAAATTGCGGAGGCTGTGGCACGGCATCCGGAAATGACAGCGGTCTTTTGTATCTATGATGAAATTTCTATCGGTTTAATAGCTGGGCTGCAGGAAAGAGGGATAGAGGTACCGCGCGATTTAAGTCTGGTGAGCTTTGATGATATTACGGCAGCCCAGTACAGCGGGCTGACGACTGTACGGCAAAACCGCGAGAAGATCGGTACAATAGCTGCCCGAAAGTTAATTGCACAAATTGAAGATGGGACGGATACGCCTAAAAACAATACGTTTGTGGACACCAAACTGGTAATCCGCTCTTCATGCCGCCGCATTGCTTTGTCGGACGACTAATTTTTTAAAGTAGAGATTGTCTTCTTTGGATGTTTGCTGATTGTGCAATCTTTACTTAAGTGTGCAAAATAATAAAAATTTTCTATTGTTATTTATAAAAACTGCCGGTTGATTTTCTCTTAGTGCTATGCTATGATGAAGCAAAACAGAAACCGGTTTCTCGTTGACAGATAAAAATCTGATAGGCCCCGAACAATAATTTGCGTTGTCAGGTTTTCTTTCAAGCAGAATGGAAACCGATTTCTAAATGGAGAAGCAACTGCTTTAACATATCATTATAAAGTACGATTTTTAAAAGATCCGAATTCTAAGCGAAAAGTCAGAGTTGGAGACACAAATATCGTATCCGGATAAATCGGAAACATTTAGAATGCAGATAAAACCACATGGGGTCACGTTGATGGAATTCACACCGGTAGAATAAAGGGACCGGTGAGGATATCATAAAAAATAAGGAAGGAGGAACAGCCGCACAGCCCCGGAAGGGGATGCGGCCACGCCCGTGCCTGAGCACAGGAGAAAGAGAAGAAAGATTCTGCAAGCAGCGCGGGATGGATTGGAGGCCATAGA
The DNA here is from genome assembly GCA_904384225.1 of uncultured Oscillospiraceae bacterium. Lineage (GTDB taxonomy): Bacteria > Bacillota > Clostridia > Oscillospirales > Ruminococcaceae > Paludihabitans. Next base: position 15,746 of record CAJFJV010000039.1, read on the forward strand.
AGGAAAAGAGCCAGAAGGGACTGAAAGCCCGGATACGGGGGATTATCCAATGTGGCAGATAGTGGTGGTGCTAAGTATAGCGGCAGGCGTCATGGTATTGTTAAAGAGGAAGAAGCAGAACGCGGAAATGAAATAGCGGTTTCTTCATTTTTCATCTTCTTAATATAAACAGAAGGGACGGCGGGAA
>CAJFJV010000040.1 GCA_904384225.1 uncultured Oscillospiraceae bacterium
TCTCATTTTGTGGTTGGCAAATGGTTGTCAAAACAGCTTCTGAAGCAGTAAAACAGGGCATTTGGTGTCTATCACACCAAATGCCCTGTTTGTCCAAAATCCTTATTTTATGCGGCTTCGTGCCTTATTTCAGCGCTTCGGACACTGCAACTGCGCAGGCGACGGTGGCGCCAACCATGGGGTTGTTGCCCATTCCCATCAAGCCCATCATTTCTACGTGAGCCGGAACGGAGGAAGAACCAGCAAACTGCGCATCGCCGTGCATACGGCCCATGGAATCGGTCAAGCCGTAGGACGCAGGACCTGCTGCAACATTGTCTGGATGGAGGGTACGACCGGTACCACCGCCGGAAGCGACAGAGAAGTATTTTTTACCGTTCTCAATTGCCCATTTTTTGTAGGTGCCGGCAACGAGATGCTGGAAGCGTGTCGGATTGGTAGAGTTACCAGTAATGGAAACATCAACACTTTCTTTTTTCATGATCGCGACGCCTTCCAAAACGTCGTTTGCACCATAGCATTTAACAGCAGCTTTTTCCCCTTTAGAGAATGGAACTTCACGTACAACTTTTAATTCCCCGGTGGAGAAATCGTAATCGGTTTCGATATAAGTAAAGCCGTTGATTCTAGAAATGATATAAGCGGCATCTTTGCCCAGTCCATTCAAAATGACGCGGAGCGGCTTTTTCCGGGCCTTATTTGCCGTTTTTGCAATACCGATTGCGCCTTCTGCCGCGGCAAAAGATTCGTGGCCCGCGAGGAAGCAGAAGCAATCCGTTTCTTCACGGAGCAGCATTGCACCCAAATTGCCGTGACCTTGACCTACGTTACGCTGTTCGGCGACGGAACCCGGAACGCAGAAAGCCTGTAAACCAATACCGATAGCTTCTGCAGCATCGGCAGCTTTTGTAACACCTTTTTTCAGTGCGACAGCCGTGCCAAGTGTATAAGCCCATACTGCATTTTCAAAAGCGATCGGCTGAACGCCTTTGACGATCTCTTCTACATTAATCCCTTTTTCAAGGCAGAAATCTCTTGCCTCCTCAAGCGTTGAGAAGCCGTACTCAGCAAGACATTTTTCGATTTTTGGCATTCTTCTCTCTTTACCTTCAAACTGTGCCATGTTGACAGTTACCTCCTTAAAGTTTAATTTTGTTTACTCCTCGCGAGGATCGATATACTTCACAGCACCGTCAGCTTCACTGAAGCGGCCATATGTGCCGATGTTCTTTTCATATGCGGTTTTGGGATCCACACCATGGCGGATATCTTCAAGCATTTTACCCAAACGGACAAACTGATAACCGATAGCCTCACCATTTGCGTCAATTGCAACTTTGAGGATATAGCCTTCCGCCATTTCCATATAGCGCACGCCTTTTTTCTGGGTGGAGAAAATAGTGCCAACCTGTGAACGCAGGCCCTTTCCGAGATCCTCAAGGCCGGCGCCGATCGGCAATCCGTCTTCTGAGAAAGCGGTCTGTGTTCTGCCATATACAAGCTGGAGGAAGATTTCTCTCATAGCGACGTTAATCGCGTCACATACCAAGTCGGTGTTAAGCGCTTCCAAAATTGTTTTTCCCGGCAGTATTTCGCCAGCCATAGCGGCAGAATGTGTCATACCGGAACATCCAAGTGTTTCGACAAGAGCTTCTTCAATAACGCCGTTTTTAACGTTCAATGTCAACTTGCAGGTACCTTGCTGCGGCGCACACCAGCCGACGCCATGCGACAGACCGGAGATATCAGAGATTTGATAGGCTTTTACCCAACGCCCCTCTTCTGGGATTGGGGCAGGACCATGTTTCGGACCTTTTGTGAGAGTGCACATGCTCTCAACTTCATGAGAATAGTTCATATTGCTGCTCCTTTCATTTTAACCAGGCTGGTCAAATTGGCATTTGATTCCGCAGGTATATCCGGCAAGGAAACGCCGCTGCCTGCGGACCGGCTTGTCCGGAAATAGACCAACCGGCGCAAATACACATTTATATTATAAGCGAATCTTTTTCCAAAAGCAAGATACAGGAGATGAAAGGGTTGCGTTTTCCTTCTGCTGGCTTTTCAAAATAAAAATAGGGAATTAAAATATAAGGAAAGGCGTATTGATACTTTATCACTGCACTTTCAAAGAATATAGGGGCTTTTCAGGTTTGTATGCAAAAGGTGGATTCCTGAAAGTAAAATTTTTCGTATATACTGTAATGTTCACAAAAACGCCTTGAAAGTCACAGCGCAAACGACTATAATAATTAAGGATGTGTTCCCAGTTTATGAGGTGAAAGTATGGCATTTTTAGAAAAAATTTTTGGCTCTTACAGCAAAAAAGAACTTGCACGTATTGAGCCGATTAAGCAGAAAGTTTTGGATCTTGAGAGTAAATATGCAGATATGCCTACCAAAGAGCTTCAGGCGCAGACTGATATTTTAAAGGGACGTCTTGCAAATGGTGAGACGCTTGACGATATCTTGCCGGATGCCTTTGCGGTGTGCCGTGAGGCAGCATGGCGCACCATTGGGCAAAAACCATATCCTGTACAGATTATCGGCGGGATCGTTCTGCATCAGGGCCGTATTGCTGAAATGAAAACCGGCGAAGGAAAAACATTGGTTGCAACGATGCCTGCATATTTGAATGCGCTTACAGGCAAGGGTGTTCATATCGTAACAGTCAATGAATACTTGGCGCAGTATCAATCAGAGTGGATGGGAAAAATATACAAATTTCTCGGCCTTACCGTTGGATTGATTATCCATGATATGGATTCTCAGCAGAAACGTGCTGCTTATGCTGCGGATATCACGTATGGCACCAATAATGAGATGGGATTCGACTATCTGCGTGATAATATGGCAACATATAAAAAGGACATGATGCAGCGTGGTTTCCACTATGCCATTGTCGATGAGGTGGACTCCATCTTAATTGACGAAGCACGTACGCCTCTGATTATTTCAGGCCCCGGAGAAAAGTCGACCGACTTATATACCATTGCGGATCGTTTTGCCAAAACCTTGCGGGCGCATCGGGTAGTAGAAGAGGATACCAAGCAGCTGAACGATGATGTTGACGCGGACTATATTGTAGACGAAAAAGCGCGTACGGTTTCGTTAACGCCTGCCGGTGTAAAAAAAGCGGAAGAATATTTCCACTTGGATAATCTAATGGATCCGGAAAATCTGACCATCCAGCACCATATCAATCAGGCGATTCGCGCTTATGGAATCATGAAGCGGGACGTGGACTATGTAGTAAAAGACGGTCAGATTATTATCGTTGACGAATTTACCGGCCGTTTGATGATTGGACGACGTTACAGCGAGGGCCTTCATCAGGCGATTGAAGCCAAAGAGAATGTTCAGGTTGCCAGAGAATCCCGTACCTTGGCCACAATTACGTTCCAAAACTTTTTCCGACTATACGACAAGCTGTCCGGTATGACGGGTACTGCTATGACGGAAGAGCCGGAGTTTAACGAAATATATAATCTTGATATCATTGCGGTTCCAACCAATAAGCCGATGATTCGTAAGGATTATGATGACGTAGTATATAAAACGGAGCAGGCGAAATTCAATGCTGTCATTGAGCAGATTGTCGAGCTGAATAAAACCGGACAGCCTGTTCTTGTTGGTACGGTGTCAATCGATAAATCAGAAATTCTTTCAAATATGCTGCGCCGCCGGGGTATCAAGCATAACGTATTAAATGCAAAGCAACATGCACGAGAAGCGGAGATTGTTGCGCAGGCAGGCCAAAAAGGAGCAGTTACCATTGCAACCAACATGGCTGGACGCGGTACAGATATCTTACTTGGCGGTAATGCGGAATTTCTTGCCGTGGCACAGATGCGGAAAAAAGGTTATGATGAAGAACAGATTTCACAAGCCACCAGCTATAGCGAAACAGATGATGAGGAGATTATCCGGCTGAGAGAAGAATATCGTGCGCTTGAAAACGAGTATAAATTGCGTTTAAAGCCAGAGGCGGAAGAGGTGCGCGATCTGGGCGGGCTTTTTATTATTGGAACGGAACGGCATGAGTCCCGTCGTATTGACAATCAGCTGCGCGGCCGTGCCGGCCGGCAAGGGGATCCCGGTGCCAGCCGTTTTTATCTCTCCCTTGAGGATGATTTGATGCGTCTATTTGGCGGGGAGCGGATTCAGGCCTTAATGACGCGCTTGAATGTGGAAGAGGATCAACCGATTGAAACCGGGATGTTGACCAAGTCCATTGAATCGGCACAGCGCAAGGTCGAGGGAAGAAACTTCTCAATCCGCAAACGGGTTTTACAATACGATGATGTCATGAATACGCAGCGGAATATCATTTATAGCCAGCGTTTAAAGGTGCTTAATAACGACAACCTGAAAGATGTCATCTCCAAAATGATTGAGGAATCTATCCAGAGTGATGTGGATCTTTATCTGACAGATGGCCATGTTCATGACGACTGGAATATGGCTGGGCTGCGTGATCATTTTCTCGGCTATCTGACGACGCCGGATGATTTGAATTATACAGTAGAAGAATTGGCGGAGATGGAAAAATCAGATGTAGTCAAACTTCTGACAGACCGCGCCAAAGAGTTATATGCGGAAAAAGAACGGGAATTCGGCGAGCAGACGATGCGCGAACTGGAGCGGGTTATCCTGTTGAAAAATGTTGATACCAAATGGATCAATCATATTGACGCAATGGATGAACTGAAGCGCGGCATGGGTCTGCGTTCTTATGGACAAAAGGATCCGGTTATAGAGTATCGCACAGAAGGCTTTGATATGTTTGACGAGATGATCGCAGCTATCCGCGAAGATACGGTAAAAATGCTGTTGACGGTGCGGATGCGTGAGCGGGAGGAAGTTAAACGGGAACAAGTTGCCAAACCGACGATGGCGGTTCATGGGGAGCAAGATAAAGCTGTCCGCCGCCAGCCCGTTCGAAAAGAAAAGATTGGAGATAACGATCCATGCCCCTGTGGAAGCGGGAAAAAGTATAAAAAGTGCTGCAAGATGAAAGAAAACGCATCCGCCCAGCAGTAAAAAAACAAACCGACTAAAAGCGACAAGAAAGGCTGATTAAAAGAGCTTTTCTTGTCGCTTTTTCATGTATATTTAATATTAAATAATATAAATGGGTTGATTTTGCAAAAGTATTATGGTAAAATTATGTTAAAAAGTAAAAGGTGTTACCAATGCAGAATATACTATAATTTTTGATGAATAAAAAAAGAAGTAATTAATAATAAGGAAGTTTTTGTACTATAATAGCGTCTTGTCTATTAACGTTAAAAGAAAAATTTTATCTGTTTTATCTGGAGGAAAGCTTTATGAGAAAAAAGATCATTGCTTGTCTTTCGGTTATTTCGGTTATATTGGGCCTCTTTATGCTGACTTACTGTACGATACAAGAAGGGCCAAATTACTTTTGGGTAGCCGGGAAAACTATGGCCATGTCGCCAATACCGACGGTTGCAGATTTTCCTGTGGTTTTTCCGCAATTGTATTATAAAGAAGAACATGTTGATCCCAGCTACGCTACGGATCAGCTACAGACATTGCGTTCCGATCCGACCCGTTTGCCTTATTATGAAATGCAGGTCGCAATGAGGTGGAGCGATGATGCGCCGGACTATCAAAAGAGTACGGTTTGGTATTTTATGATGATTGGCGGGAAGCCGGGAAATATGGATGTCTGCGGAATCACCTTTGGCATGACAAAGGAAGAAGTAGAGAATACAATCCAAGAATTAAATGAAAAGATGAGACGCAAAATAGTTGGAAACGGTCTTGTGGATCATACAGCAGTAGAAGAAGCGCTACAGTATCTCGAATTGCCTGAAGAGAGCTTAACCTGTATTGAATATGTATTTCATAAACCAGTTACAATAATATATAAGAATAATAAGGTTTTTGGAATCTATATTCATTTTCAAACCTTATCTGAAAGTTAATATATTTGACTACAAAAATATATGTTTTCGGTAGCAGCACATTGTTAACCGAATACAGAAAAAGGCAAAAAATTTCACCTGAGAAATAAAGCGCCTTCGATATTTAAGCTATTGATTATTTTTTCTGCACTATTGATTATTTTTTCTGCATAGTAATGAAAATGAGAAGACGGCAAGAATCAATTGGAATCCAATTGGTTCTTGCCGTCTGACGTTTTTGTAAAAGTACAAAAGGAGATAACGGATTTTTCTGATATGTATTGACGGAAAGTCAAGAGACATAGTAAAATAAAATGTATCGGCATGAAAAGTAAAATTGATATAGAAATGATGGGGTTTGATTTTCATCAAAAGAAATGTTTGTATTTCGATACTGTTTTATAAAAGGCTTTACTGGAAAATGAAAGTGATTTTGGGTTTCCAAAATGCTTAAAATATCTGCACAGCGGAGGATACAGAGTGGTAGAGATAATTGAACAGGAAGAGGAGAAAATGCGGATAAGCGCTGCGGTTTTAGCGTCGTTGCCGGAATGGTTTGGAATACCGGAAAGTACAGCGGTCTATGTTCAAGAATGTCGGGAATATCCATTTTGGGCGGATATATGCAGCGGCATACCGCGCGGCTTTATCACTTTGAAGGAAACCAGCCCCTATACCGCGGAAATATATGTAATGGGCGTGCGAAAAGAATACCATCGAATGGGGATTGGTCATAAACTTTTTGAACGTTTTTATGATTACGTCCAAAAAAGAGGCTATTTATTTATTCAAGTGAAAACTGTAAAGGAAGGCCGATGCCCTGAATACGATGTTTCTAACGCATTTTATAAGAGTCTTGGCTTTCGAGAGTTTGAATGTATAGATACGCTTTGGGATTCGTCAAATCCGTGCCAGATCTATATAATGGCTGTAACATAACAAATTTACGCTTCTGTATAACTGGGAGAGGCACATATGATCCGAAAAGCCAATATTGATGATATGCCGGAGATACTTCGAATTTATTCGGCTGCACGGCAATTTATGATGGAAAATGGTAATCCGACGCAATGGGGAGAAAGCTATCCACAAAAATCGATATTATTAGAAGATATTATATGTGGGCAGTTATTTATTGAAGAAATAGAAGGAAAGGCCCACGGTGTATTTGCTTTTATTTTAGGCGAAGATCCGTCCTATCATGCGATTGTGGATGGAGAGTGGTTGTCGGACAGCCCATACGGAACAATCCATCGTGTAGCAAGTGACGGAAGAGCAAAAGGCTTTATGAAAAGAACAATAGATTTTTGCAGCAGAATAACCCCGCATTTACGAATTGATACGCATGGAAATAACGGGATTATGCAGCATTTGATTATAAAAAACGGCTTTACCTTATGCGGTACTATTTTTGTATCAGACGGAAGCCCGCGCATTGCATATGAGAAATTGGATTAATGCATTGCAGCATGCGATGGATTATGGGGTCCCGGCCATAAAAAGCTGAGGACAAGTTTTTGTGCGTGCGGAAAGTATGGAGGAGAATAAGAATTGAAAAGGATTGCAAAAATACAAAGCGATTTTTCTTCTAAATTCGGAATCCCCAGACAGAGCGGTTTGGTGTTGTCTCTTAGAGCAACGATTACATTTGAACCAGAGTACCGTAATCCGGATGCATTGCGCGGACTTGAAGAATTTTCTCATATATGGGTTTTATGGGAGTTCTCTGAATCTCAACAGGAACACTGGTCTCCGACAGTACGTCCGCCGCGTTTGGGCGGCAACCGGAGAATGGGGGTGTTTGCAACGCGTTCTCCGTTTCGACCGAATCCAATAGGCCTTTCCTGTGTGAAATTGGATAAGATCGATTGGGAAAATGCAGACGGACCGGTACTCTGTGTATCAGGCGGAGATTTTATGGATGGAACACCGGTTTTTGATATCAAACCATATCTTCCATTTACAGATAGTCATCCGGAAGCTGTTGGAGGCTTTGCAGGAAACGTGTATCAAAATCGTCTTGTCGTTTGCTGTGCAGAGGAGCGGATGCGGAAAATCCCTTCTCGCTATCGTAAGGCTGTTATAGGGATATTAGAAGAAGATCCAAGGCCCGCCTATCAGCATGATCCAAAGCGAGTCTATGGTATGGAGTTTGCTGGAATGGAAATACGATTTTCTGTAGAGGGCGATGTATTGACAGTTCAAGATGTTATAACGGTTAAGAAAGAGTGACTGCCATTCAAGCTCTTTACCCTTTGAAGGATAGGATTTGGACCGGAAAGGGATTTATAAGGAGCCGGACTGGCAAGGAAAGCATAGGCTGTTACATAAAATTTGCATAATTAGTATAAATGAGAGGATAGTGGAACCAGAAACTCTGGAAATTGCACTATTCTGCTGTGATAAAAATACATCCAGCATGGGTTTAGACGAAATAGGAGGTTGGACAATGGATATTCAATCATTGTGCAGGGAAATAGGATTGCCTGATAAGATGCAGGAACGTGTTATGAAGTGTGTACCGGCAGCAATGGATATGGAGTCGGAAATCATCCGGCTTTTGGATATTGCAACAGCAGAAGACGCGTACCGTAAGCTTTCAGCTTCATTTTCGGATGAAGATGGTGCAGGATTACTCACCTGCAACTTAATAGGGGCATGTAGAATTTACGGCCGTTATCAAAAGATGGGAATACCGGATACGGTCTTTTTTAATACAATGAAATGTTTTACAAGATTTTTGGAAGAAACAGAGAAGCGGACGGGGAAACTTGTTTTTGATCGAGGATGGTGGACGTATCGCCAGCTGAGTATGCAATTGTTCCGTATAGGGGAATTGGAGTATGAGATGGTAAAACACAATGAAAAACCGGCAATCTCGATCCATATTCCGTCAGATGCACATTTCAGCCGCGCTCTGGTAGGCGAGTCGCTTTATAAAGCGGAGGCATTTTTTTCGCGTTACCTCCCCGCTTATGCAGACTGTGAATATATCTGTGATTCATGGCTTCTATCTCCAGAACTCTCTAAATTGTTGCATCCACATTCCAATATTTTGGATTTCCAGTCCCGTTTTGCGCTGGTCCGCTTTGATCCTGAGCCGAATGATTATCTTGTCTGGGTGTTTGGCGTACCGTCTAACTGGACAGATTTTTCTTCATTAAAGGAAGAGACTTCTATGCAGAAAAGTATCAAACAGCATGTTTTAAAAGGCGGGAAAATAGGGATTGGATTTGGTGTCATAAAAAAATAGGAGAAGGATCAGTGATTTTAAGTGTCAGCCGACGAACGGATATCCCGCACTACTATGCATCTTGGTTTTATGGACGCCTGCGGGAAGGGACGGTATGTGTGCGTAATCCGGTCAGTCCACATCAAATTAGCCGTATCAGATTGTCGCCGGACACAATTGACTGTATTGTGTTTTGGACAAAGAACCCGGACGGTATGCTGTCCGGCCTCTCAGAGCTTGATCCATATCCCTATTATTTTCAATTCACTTTGACTGGATACGGAAAGGAAATAGAACCTGCTTTGGCAGATAAACGATCCCTGCTTTCTATATTTCAAAGCCTTTCGCGAAAAGTCGGAAAAGAGCGGGTTGTATGGCGCTACGATCCCATTTTTTTGAGCGCCCGCTATTCGATTCCGTATCATCTGCATGCATTCCGTGAAATAGCACGGGAGCTGTGCGGTTATACAGATACTGTTGTTATAAGCTTTTTAGACATTTATGCAAAAATCAAAAAATGGGTATCGGAGCAAGGTGTTGTTGTACCGGATGAAGAACAGATGCTGGAGATGGGAATGGCTATGTCTCGTATTGCGGCGGAAAATGGGATGCATATTATGAGCTGCGCAGAGAAAGCTGATCTTATCAGAGCAGGTGTTGAGAAGGGATGCTGTGTTGATAAAGCAAGAATTGAACGGTTGATGGGAAAACCGATATGCGCTGTCAAAGACAAAGCCCAGCGCGCAGCGTGCGGATGTATTGAAAGTGTCGACATTGGGGCGTATAATACATGTAGCAGCGGGTGCGCTTACTGCTATGCCAATACGAAAAAAGCGGGCTCTTCATATGCTGCCTTTCAGTATGACAGTACATCGCCGCTGTTGTGCAGCCAAATTGGGGCAGAAGATCGGGTTTACGACCGCCGTGTCAGCCAGCTTCAAACAGAACAGATTCGTTTGTTTTAATAGTATGGAGGCCATGAAACGGAGAAAAATATGATATTGATTGTCCATGATTTTCCGCAGGAATCGGAAGAACATCGATTTTTGGAAAAGAAACAGCAGACAATTGTCATTTCAGAAAAGCAGCCGATCCGCCCTTGTGTTGGCTGCTTTGGATGTTGGGTGAAAACGCCGGGCGAGTGTGTTATCCGTGATACCTATGGGGATATGGGGAAACTTCTCTCTCGGTGTACAGAACTGTGGATAATAAGCCGATGTGTTTATGGCAGCTATAGCCCGTTTATAAAAAACGTGATAGACCGGAGCATTTCTTATAATCATCCAGATTTCGTTATACGAAATGATGAAATGCATCATCGCCGCCGTTATTTAAACCGCTTTTTTTTAAAAGTTATTTTTTATGGAGAGGATATCAGTACGGCAGAACGTACTACGGCGAAGGGACTTGTCCAAGCAAACGCATTAAATTTTGATTGTGACGCCACAGTTGCTTTTATTTCGGACAAGAAAAAAATAAAGGAGGTGCTTGCATGAATATTTTGTTGATAAACGGCAGCCCAAAACGTAAGGAAAGCGCCTCCGCACGGCTTTTGGAGGGGATGATACCGCTTTTTCACAGCAATGTGACGAAAACGCTCTCTCTCTTTGCAGGAAGCGTTTTATCAGAGAGGGAATGGGACGCTGTGATGCAGGCGGACGTCCTTGTTTTCTTTTTCCCGCTTTATGTGGATGGCATTCCATCACATCTTTTGTATCATATGCATACTGTCCAGCAGATGGCTGCAGAACGGGATATGTGTACTCTTTCTGTATATGCAGTGGTAAATTGTGGTTTTTTTGAGGGGGAACAGACGCGCTATGCCCTTCAAATGGTAGAAAACTGGTGTATACGGTGCGGTTTTAGCTGGAAAGGCGGACTCGGGATAGGAGGAGGCGGCATGTTGACAGCAGTTTCGAATCTTTCTTCGCATCACGGCCCGCTCGGCCCGGTCTTTGATGGATTATATGCGCTGTCTGATACAATAAGGGAACAGGAATATTTTAAAAACCAGTTTTTATCACCTGCGTTTCCTCGCCTGTTTTATAAACTTGCTGCACAGTCCAGATGGAGGTCTGCAATTCGCAAAAACGGGCTTTCGTCAAGGGCTTTATCGCGCCGGATGTAAAACAGGTGCTTCAATAAATGAAAAATAGAATCAGAAAAATTGTTTATATAAAAGCTTTAGGACAAATGATATTTCTAAACAGGAAAACTGGACAAAGAAATTTGTTCCCTGCAAATAAACGATACTAAGGAGAGATTGACATGAGTATTCGAATTGGCATTTTTGGGTATGGAAATTTGGGACGCGGTGTTGAATGCGCTGTTCGACAGAATTCCGATATGGAACTTGCAGCTGTGTTTACACGCCGTAATCCTGCGGATGTCTCCATTTTAACAGAAGGTGTTCCGGTTTATCATGCGTCGGATGCAACGAACCATACAAACGAGATCGACGTCATGATTTTATGCGGGGGAAGCGCTACCGATTTGCCCAATCAAACCCCTGAATTGGTTTCCCTGTATAATGTAGTGGATAGTTTTGACACGCATGCAAAAATCCCAGAACATTTTGCGAACGTCGATGCAGCAGCTAAAAAAAGCGGAAAGATTGGAATCATTTCTGTTGGCTGGGATCCCGGTATGTTTTCTTTGAACCGTATGTATGCAAACGCAATCCTTCCTCAAGGAAGTGACTATACTTTCTGGGGGAGGGGCGTCAGCCAAGGACATTCGGATGCTATCCGCCGCATTGCCGGTGTTTTGGATGCTAAACAGTATACAATTCCGGTAGAGGCGGCGTTGAAAGCGGTCCGCGCGGGAGAAAATCCTGAACTTTCTACAAGGCAGAAACATATAAGAGAATGCTTTGTCGTAGCGGAAGAGGGAGCAGATCTTTCGCGTATTGAAAATGAGATTAAAACTATGCCAAACTATTTTGCAGATTATGATACAACAGTACATTTTATCAGTATGGAAGAACTCAAGCGGGAACATAGCGGTATTCCGCATGGCGGCTTTGTCATCCGCAGCGGACAAACGGGCTGGAATCATGAGCACAGCCATCTCATTGAATACAGTTTAAAGCTTGACTCCAATCCGGAGTTTACAGCTTCTGTTATTGCAGCGTTTGCACGTGCCGCATATCGTATGGCCCAAAAAGGGGAAAGCGGCTGCAAGACGGTATTTGATGTCGCACCCGCTATGTTGAGTGCTGAAAGCGGGGAAGCGCTGCGTGCGCGGCTTCTTTGAAGAAGGGAAAAGAGAATGCGGATTTTATTTATTGGAAATAGCCATACCTATTATAATGATATGCCGGAGATTTTTGCGCGAATTTGCAGAAGAAACGGCATTGATACCGAAATTACGATGATAACCCATGGTGGGAAAGGATGGGATTTTCACGTAAAGGAGCCGGAAGTACAGTTTAACATCCGTTACGGCGGCTATGATGCGGTTGTACTGCAGCATACTGCACATCCTATGGGTGATCTGAAGATTATGGAAGAAAATGGGGGGCAACTTATCAATTGGATAGAAAACGCGGGTGCTCGTCCGGTGCTTTATATGACTTGGGCTGCGAAACGGGATGGTAAAGATGGGCAGCCTGTTATGAGCAGCGCATATCGAAAGCTAGCACAAAAGTATGACTGCGAATTGGCACCGGTTGGAGAAGCGTGGTGGCGTTTCCATATGCTGTCCCCCGATGTGGAGCAGTATGCGGAAGATGGTGAGCATGCTTCTGAGATTGGATCGAAAATTGCAGCCTATACGATCGCGGCGGTAATATTAAAGCGTGATGCAAAGGCACTTTCATCAAAAGAACAGACAGAGAATCTTATTTGTGAAGCTGTGTCTGATGCTATTAACGCGGAAAAGGAACGGTTATTTTGAGTAAATGGATCAACAAAAAAACCGTTCCGGAATGGGTTAAACAGCGGCGTTTGGAAACGGGGAAATATCAAAGGAGAACGAATCAGGCTCTTGCCGCTCGCCAAGAAGAGCTTGAAGATACAGATATTGGAATACAAAATCTGCATAGTGGATACACACAAGATAAAAGGCATTCATTTGCTGCAGACGGAAGTAAAGAAAAAAATATAGCCATTGAAAAGGGGAAAAATCCGGAACCATGCAGGCATTACCGTCACTGCGGCGGGTGCCAGCTGCAGAATATGACATATGCCCGGCAACTGGCGTTTAAACAGCGTACAGCAACGGCGCTGCTTGGCCGTTTCGGAAGAGTTGATCCAATAATTGGGATGGAGCATCCCTATCATTACCGCAACAAGGTACAGGCAGCGTTTTCCATTAACCAGCATGGCCGGATTGTTTCAGGTATTTACCAGTCGAGTACACATCGGATTGTACCGGTAGATTCCTGTATGATTGAAGACGAAAAGGCAGACGAGATTATTGTCACCATTCGTAAAATGATGCGGGAATTTAAGATGACAGCTTACGATGAGCGGACAGGCCGCGGCTTTTTGCGCCATGTTTTGATCAAGCGCGGTTTTTCTACTGGGCACATCATGGTTGTGCTTGTTGCCACATCGCCTGTCTTTTCTGGAAAGCGATATTTTGTCAAGGCACTTTTGAATAAGCACCCTGAGATCACGACAATTGTGTTGAATATCAACGACAAATTTACAAGCATGGTGTTGGGAGAACGGGAATTTGTTCTGTATGGGCCTGGCTATATTGAAGATGTGTTGTGTGGCTGCACTTTCCGTATCTCGGCTAAGTCCTTTTATCAGATTAACCCTGTTCAGACAGAAATCCTGTATCAAACGGCAATTGCCTTTGCAGGGCTATCCGGAAAAGAAATAGTAATAGATGCCTACTGCGGGATTGGAACCATCGGAATGATAGCCGCCCGATATGCAAAGCAGGTAGTAGGGATAGAATCAAACAGGGATGCAGTGCGTGATGCGATTGCCAATGCGAAACGGAATGAGATTTCCAATATCTATTTTCATTGTGCCGATGCGGGACAGCTTATGATGGAAATGGCACAGAGTGGAGAGAAAGCAGATGTTGTACTGATGGATCCGCCTCGGGCTGGAAGTGATGAAGCCTTTTTATCCTCTGTGGTGACACTGTCCCCAGAAAAGGTGGTCTACATTTCCTGTAATCCGAAGACGCAGGAACGGGATCTTTCGTTTCTGACGACGCATGGCTATAGGGTTCGCCGTATTCAGCCGGTCGATATGTTTCCGCATACAAACCATGTCGAGACGGTATGCCTCCTAACCCGAGAAAAGTCCGTCAAGAGCTACGCGTACGTTGACATCACCCCGTCGGAGCTTGGCATGGGCGGAAAGGTCAAGAAGCCGACGTACAAGCAGATTCAGGCTTACGTG
>CAJFJV010000041.1 GCA_904384225.1 uncultured Oscillospiraceae bacterium
TGGAGCATCGGAGGGCGGCGGGAAGGAGCAATTGCTGCAGCCCGTTTTCCGCCAAGCTGAAATGCGGGGACTGCGGGGCATACTTCGGCTCTAAGGTGTTTCGAGCGTTTCGATACGGCGGTCTAAGACGTGGCGGCGAAAAGTGTTTTCCCGGATTCCAATGGTTGTAGTGTATGCAAACATAGCCCGGATCACGGACGCTTTGTCCGCTTCCCGGCACATAACATGGATAAGAAGGCCGGGACGGCCTTTTTTCATGGTAATGGGGATCGTATAAACGTCCACTGCACCGGCTTCAAAAAGCCGTTTCATGGCAAAGCCGACAGCTTCCCCGGTCATATCGTCCACATTGCAGCTGAATTCGCAGATTTCGTCCTCCCTGCGCGCCGTCTCCCCCAACATGGCCCTGACGCAGTTAGCGGTTTCAAAGTCCTTTTTCCCCATGCCGTAGCCGACGGCCTGTACCCGCATGACCGGCATATCGCCGAAGCGCGCGGCAAAATGCTTGAGCAGAGCCGCTCCTGTAGGTGTGCACAGCTCTCCGCGGATACTGCCGCCGTAGATCGGTACGTCCTTGAGGATATATGCAGTCGCAGGTGCAGGGACGGGAAGGATGCCGTGCGCGCATTTTACTTGGCCGCTGCCCACGTGGACGGGTGAGACGACTACTTCATCGGGCGAAAGGCGGTCCATCAGCATACAGACGGCGGTGATATCCGCCACAGCGTCCATCGTTCCCACCTCGTGAAAGTGGATTTCGGATACGGCAACCCCATGCGCATGGCTCTCCGCTTCTGCGATCAGCTGGTACACCGACAGAATATCGTTTTGCACTTTTTCCGGCAAGGGAAGATGGCTGCGCACAATATGCGCGATATCCTGAAGGCTGCTGTGCGGATGGGAGTGGCTATGCGTCGCCTCCTGCCCGTGGCCGTCAAGGGAATGATGATGTCCCTGCGTATGGCTGTGGCTGTGCGGATGGGAATGCCCGCAGCCTTCTTCCTCTCCGTTTACCGTTACAGCCAGATGCGTGCCGGTAATACCGCATTTTACAGACGGCTCTTTGCAAAACCGTACGCCGGAGATGCATAGGGCATTCAGCTCTTTGATAAAAGCGTCGGGATCCGGCAAAAGCTCCAGCAAAGCCGCTGCCAGCATGTCACCGGCGGCGCCCATCCCGCAATCCAAATATAACGTCCGCATTTAGTTTTCTCTCCTTATCTTCATATGATTGATCCTGTCTGCGAGATATCCGGCCCCGAAGCCATTGTCGATATTGACGACGGATACGCCGCTGGCGCAGGAATTGAGCATGGACAGCAGAGCGGATAAACCGCCGAAGGATGCGCCGTAGCCCACACTTGTGGGGACCGCAATAACCGGGCAGTCCGCAAGGCCGCCGATTACGCTGGCAAGCGCGCCCTCCATCCCGGCAACGGCAATGATAACGCTGGCGCTCATGATATCGTCAAGGTGCGCAAGCGTCCTGTGCAGCCCAGCGACGCCTACGTCGTAAAGGCGGACGACCTCGTTGCCCATAACGGCCGCAGTGACGGCGGCTTCTTCCGCAACGGGGATATCGCTGGTCCCGCCTGTTGCGACAACAATTTTCCCGATGCCGTCGGGAACGGGCATTTCCCCGATGATCCCGCAGCGCGCGTCTTTTTTGTAGCGAAGCGGGCATGCCTTTTGTACTTCCCGGGCGGATTCCTCTGAAAGCCTGGTGATTAAGATGGTATTTTGCCCGTTTTCCAGCATGGTTTCTGCTATCCCGATTATCTGCTTGGGCGTTTTGCCGGCGCCGTAGATCACCTCTGCCGCACCCTGCCGCAGTTTCCGGTGCAAGTCCACTTTGGCGTAGCCGATGTCTTCAAACGGCTTTGCTTTCAGCTTGAAAGCGGCGTCCTCCACAGGGATTGTCCCGTCTTTGACGCCCTTTAAAAGCTCGTAAAGGTCATTGCTCATCCTCTCGCCTCCAAATCCAGTGATACGGTTTGATAATACTTTTTAAGCTCAGCCACAATGTCGCTGCGGTACGCCAGCACGCGCGCAAGCTGCAAAAGCGGAAGCTGCAGCATGGCGTGCCCGTTGTGCGTACGGACGCGGAAGTCCTGAAAACCCAGTGAAAAGAGATAGTCCTCCGCCGCTTCTGCTGCAACCAGCTTTTCTGCGGTGATCTCCTCGCCTGTAAAAATCCTTGTTGCAAGGCAGGCATATGCCGGTTTATCCCATGTAAAAAGCCCGGCTTCTTTGGATAGGCGGCGGATTTCCGGTTTTGTAAGCCCGCATTCGCGCAGCGGGGAAAGAACCGACAGCTCCGCCATCGCCCGCATGCCGGGGCGAGTTTTTGCATCGTCAGAGGCGTTTGTGCCGTCCAGCAGGACCGGGAAACCGTCCGCCCGGGCGGAGGCCATTATGGTTTGGAATATGGCTTTTTTGCAGAAGTAGCAGCGGTCTGCGCGGTTTTCCTTTACATGCGGGACGGAGAGCACGTCTTGCTTTAGGATCTTGAAATCCACTCCCAGCTCCTGCGCCAGCTTTGCCGCATCCCGCAATTCAAAATGCGGCTGGAATTGGGATTTTACATAGTAGGCTTTTGTCTGCCGCGCATATTTTTTTGCGGCGTACAACAGGTACGCTGAGTCCACACCGCCGGAAAACGCAACCGCGGCCTTAGGGTGCAGTGTAAAAAACTCCTGTAAAGTCAAATACATCCTCCTATCAACAAAAAAGCACACAAACCCTCTTCAGAGGATCGGTGTGCCTTCTTAGCATACGGTTTAGAAAAATATAAGCAGTTTTCTTTTAGTCAGAACGCTTCTGCGTTCCTGCGGCGGCTTCGTGCCGCCCCTTTTATTATATCCTTGGCACATTGAAAAAGCAATATGCCAAGAATGCGATTTTACAGCTTTTCCAGCTCACGGATCACATCCTGAATCAGACGGTTTAAATTCAAGTCTCCCACGCCAACCACGATATTGTCACAGTGGTTGACGGGAATGAGGATCCGTTTTCCGCTGCTTTGTGCAACCGCTTTTGCCATAAGCGGCGTGATTTCGCCGAATAGGGCGTCGGCAATCACAATGCCGACCGGGCCGATGATCACATCCGCCTTCCGGCTGTTTACGACAACGGCGTTTTCCCCTGTGGCGGCGTGATCCGCCCCGGCCTTCAGCATGGCGGAGGTTGCCGCCGAATTGGTGCCCACCGCTGTGACGACGGCGTCCGGCATGCTCCCCTTGACTGCCAAGACAAGCTGTTTCCCGATGCCGCCGCCCTGCGCGTCTATAATCAGTATCTTCATTTCACACTCTCCTTAAAGTATGTACCAGTCAGCATAAAGGGCAGGGAAAGCTGCTTTCCGCGAAGGGGCGCGCCTTCTTCCCGCCTTAGACAGGCCTTTTCACGGATTCACCGCATCCTAAAAAAAGGCGCGGAAGGGCCTTTTTTAGGAATGCGGGCGAGAATCTATCTATCTTCAATACCATACCACAAAACGCATCCTTGGGGCAAGCCGCAGTGGCGGCTCCCAGAAAGATTTGGCACGGGCATGCCCTGTCCGCAGAAAAATCCAGCGCATGGAAAGCGGAGACCCCTTTTACTTTAAGGCGGAAAATCCCTGCGATACGCCGGGCACGATACAAAGGTAAAATCGCTTTTGCTCCGGCACCCCCTCTTTCAAACAACACGGAATGATACCTGTGGAGCGGGCCGTTTTTCCCGGATGCGCGGCATACCTTGGCGCGGAAAGGCATTCGTAAAAAGTATAGGTAGCAATGAAATATAAGCATTTTACATAACGCAAAATGTCCCGTATACTGATAATCAGAACCATGCAGGCAGTCCGCCCGCGCCAGCCCGCCGCTTTGCATACGGGAAAGGCCCCTTGTCCTGCCTGCACGGAGAGGATATGCCGCAGAAGAAAAGCAGTATTGCGAATCAGACGGACAGGAAAAGGAGGGCTCTTATGAAAAAATTCGTCCCTGTGTGTTTCGCGTCCATTTTCCTGATCGGCGCTTTGACAGGATGTACCGGTGCCGGGACAATCTCCCCTTCGGACGGCGGGACGATGGAATCCAGCCGTTTTTTGCAGTCGGCCGAGGAAGAGCGGCCGGAAGGCGCGGAAAGCGCCCCTTTGGTGTATATGACGACGGATATCAGCGCCGATGGCTTGATTTCGGTTTATGAGGCCTTAGGGGCCGCCCTGCCGGACAGCGGGGTAGCGGTAAAAATCAGTACCGGAGAAAACGGGAGCAACTATCTGCGTCCGGAGCTTATCGGGCAGTTGGTGCAGACGGTTGGCGGTACTATTGTAGAGTGCAATACCGCCTATGGCGGGAACCGCGCCAATACGGCGTACCATATGCAGTTAGCGGAGGATCACGGCTATACCGACATCGCCGCGGTGGATATTATGGACGCTGACGGCTCTATGGCATTGCCGGTAACGGGCGGCTCGCATTTGACGGAAAATTATGTGGGGGCCCACTTTGAAAACTATCGCTATTATATCGTGCTTTCGCATTTTAAAGGGCATGCAATGGCCGGGTTCGGCGGCGCCGTTAAAAACATCTCCATCGGGCTGGCCTCCTCCGACGGCAAAGCGCATATCCATTCCGGAGGCACCGGCGGAAGCATGTGGGGAGGCGATCAGGACGCTTTTTTGGAATCCATGGCGGAAGCAGGAAAATCAGTCTCCGACTACATGGAAGGAAACATGCTGTACATTAACGTGATGAACCGCCTTTCTGTCGACTGCGACTGCGACGGGAGTCCTGCGGAGCCGGACATGCACGATATCGGCATTTTGGCCTCATTTGACCCGGTTGCGCTGGATCAGGCCTGTGTCGATTTGGTATATGCCGCAGAGGACGGCGCGTCTTTGATCCAGCGCATCGAGTCAAGGAACGGCTTGCTGACGCTGGAGCACGCCGAAGAAATCGGGCTGGGAAGCCGCACCTACGAGCTGGTAAGCCTCGACGGGCCGGCGGGATAATACGCGGGAACAGTAGGCTGTAAAATACGGCGTCAGTTTAGGAGGTATCCAAATTATGAAAAAGAATATCGGCAGTGTTTTGGCTTTGTACCCGACACCCCTTGCGGTAATCGGGGCGATTGTCAACGGAAAGCCGAACTGGCTTTTGGCAGGCCATCTTGGCATAATGGGGCACGACCATGTGATGATTAGCCTGGCAAAGCCCCATTATACCAATCAGGGGATTAAGGAGACAAAAAAGTTGTCTGTCAACATTGTAAATGAAGCAATGCTTGCAAAGGCGGACAAAGCCGGCTGTATCAGCGGCAGAAAAGAGGATAAGTCGGATATGTTTGACTTTTTGTTCGGGGACGCCGGGGTGCCAATCATTTCCCAATCACCGGTCGCAATGGAGTGTACTGTTGTGGATATATACGAGACAAGCGGCTTTGAAAACTTTATCTGTACCATCGACAATACGTATGCTGAGGAAAGCGTGCTGACCAAAGAAGGGAAAATCGATTACCGGATACTAAAACCCGTGCTTTTTGAGATGCCGACCTATATGTATCTGAAAACAGGGGATGTCATTGGGAAATGCACATCGTTTGGAAAATAAAGACGGGGAAAGGGCAGCTCCCGTCTGCCTTGGCTTCCGGCTTATAAGGCGGCCGTGACAAATAAAAAAACGGCAAAAGCCCTGTGCGGCGCCAACACCGGGATATTGGGCGGCAAGCTGTTTGATACCTAAATTTTAAGAAGGAGTGTTTTTTATGCGGATCAGCGACAAAACAGTATTTGACAAAGAAAACGTTTTTGGGCAGGGACAGGCAAACACCGCCTATGCCCAGTATTTCATCGGCAGTTCCTATTTAAACCCGCTGACAGAACCGGGAAAGTGCCCGGTGCCGTTGGCCAATGTCACCTTTGAGCCGGGCTGCCGGAACAACTGGCACATCCACCACGCCAAAAGCGGCGGCGGGCAGATCTTGATTTGTACGGCCGGTGAGGGCTGGTATCAGGAAGCGGGGAAGGAGGCTGTCAGCCTGACACCCGGCACTGTCGTCACCATTCCTGCGGAAGTCAAGCATTGGCACGGCGCAAAGAAAGACAGCTGGTTTTCCCACATTGCAGTGGAAGTGCCGGGCGAGGAAACGTCCAATGAATGGCTGGAAGCTGTGGATGATAAGGCCTATGACGCTTTGGCGTAATCAAGGCGGCGGTTATACAACAGCGGGAGGCGGAAGCAATGGCATTTTTTCAGGCTGACTTTTTTTCACAGGCGTTAAACCGGTCTGTGCGCTGCGGCGTCCTGCTGCCGACGGATCAAAGCGCCTATCAGGAGCGGAAGGAGCAAGAGCCGCTCCCCACGCTGTACCTGCTCCATGGAATGACAGGGAGCCAAAGCGGCTGGTATGGAACGGAATCGCTTTGGGAGATATCGAGAAATTACCGTATGGCGATTGTACTGCCAAACGGCGAGAATTCTTTTTATTGCAACTCTTCCTTGACCGGGAACCGGTACGGCGATTTTATCGGAGAGGAACTGGTTGCATTTACGCGCAGCAGCTTCCCGCTGTCCGACAAACGGGAAGAGACTTTTATCGGCGGCCTTTCTATGGGCGGGTTCGGTGCTATTGTCAACGGCCTGCGGAATCCGGATACCTTCGGCTACATTACCGCCTTTTCCTCAGCGCTGATCAAGCGGCTGATCCTGCGGTCTGACGAGGAGGAGGGCCTGGACTATTTTACGAGGGCGCAGTACCAGTCCATGTTCGGCCTTGCCGCAATCGATGATTTTGAAGGGTCTGACTGCGATTATGAGGCGCTGGCGGAAAAACTGGCTGCTTCGGGGAAGGAAAA
Source organism: uncultured Oscillospiraceae bacterium (assembly GCA_904384225.1). Classification (GTDB taxonomy): domain Bacteria; phylum Bacillota; class Clostridia; order Oscillospirales; family Ruminococcaceae; genus Paludihabitans. The sequence goes on from CAJFJV010000041.1 coordinate 6,839, forward strand.
GCCTAAAATCTATATGGACTGCGGGACGGAAGATGTGTCGCTGTATCAGGCGAACGCAGATTTTAAAGACCGCCTTCTCAGTTTGGGCTATGAGGTGACATGGGACAGCCGGTCCGGAGGCCATGACGGGAAGTTCTGGAGCGAAAGCTTCTGCAAAGCGGCGGCGTATCTGCCGGTTGAAAAGCTGGAATTAGCACCGGACAGCCCGTCTGCCGCACGGCTTACGCGTATGAACGCGGCCATGACGCGGAAGATGACGGAGTAAGCGCACAGCGAAAGGAGAAAATAGGATGCAGTATATACAGCTTGGCAATTCGGAGTTGAAAGTCTCGCGCATCTGCATGGGCTGCATGGGTTTTGGCGACGCTCAAAACGGGCAGCACAGCTGGACACTGGACGAGGGGCGCTCCCGTGAAATCATCAAGCGGGGGCTTGAGCTGGGCGTCAACTTTTTTGATACGGCTATCGCGTACCAAAGCGGCACCAGCGAACAATATCTCGGCCGGGCGGTTCGGGACTTCGCCAGACGGGAAGATGTGGTGATAGCCACAAAATTCCTGCCGCGCACCAACGAGGAGATCGCCGCAGGCGTCACAGGCCAGCGGCACATTGAACAGATGGCAAATACCAGTTTAAAAAACCTCGGGCTCGATTACATTGACCTGTATATTTACCACATGTGGGATTATGAAACGCCCCTTTACGATATTATGGAAGGACTCAATCGGCTGGTGAAGGCGGGAAAGGTGCGGTATATCGGCATTTCCAACTGTTTTGCCTACCAGCTGGCCAAGGCCAACGCTTTGGCCGAAAAAGAGGGCTTTGCCAAATTTGTTTCAATTCAGGGACACTATAACCTGATCTTCCGGGAGGAGGAACGGGAGATGGCGAAGCTCTGCGCTGAGGACAATATCGCCATGACGCCGTACAGCGCCTTGGCGGGCGGACGGCTTTCCAAACACCCTGGTGAAAGTTCAAAGCGTTTGGAAGAAGACAGCTATGCCAAATTTAAGTATGACGCTACCGCCGAACAGGATGCCGCCATTATCCAAAGGGTAGCGGCGCTTGCGGAAAAACGGGGCGTATCTATGACAGAGATTTCTTTGGCATGGCTGCTCACCAAGGTGGCCGCCCCAGTGGTAGGCGCCACGAAACTGCACCATATCGAGGGCGCGGCCATGGCAGCAGAACTTACCCTCTCGCCGGAGGAGTGCGCCTATTTGGAGGAACTGTATGTCCCTCACAAGCTGGTAGGTGTTATGGCGCAGAACACGCCGGCAGCCGCAAAACAACAGCACGTGTGGTCTACCGGGAATCAGAAAATGGAAAAAGTATAAGGAGGACAGCGATATGAACTACTGGGAAACCGATCCGGAATTTGCGGAACGCTTTGCGCATTTTGCCTTTGAGGAAGTCCCGCACGAAGAAGGACAGCAGCTTGATGAGGTAACCCGCCATATGGCGATCCTTGCCGCATTGCTGGGTTGCCAGGGGCTGGACGAATTTAAGACGGTACTGCCCCGCGCGCTTGACGCAGGCGTTTCGCCCGTCATGGTAAAAGAAGTAGTCTATCAGGCGGTAGACTATTTGGGCATCGGCCGGGTAAGACCGTTTCTGGATGCAACCAACGGCATTTTGGTAGAACGCGGTGTAAAACTGCCCTTGGAGGGGCAGGCTGCCACGACCATGGAGAACCGTCTGGAAAAAGGGATTCAGGCACAGGTCGATATTTTTGGAGACGGAATGAATGAAGCATGGAAAAACGGCCACATCAACCGCTGGCTGGCTCAGAATTGCTTTGGCGACTATTACACCCGTACCGGGCTTGATTTGGCCCAGCGGGAGATGATCACCTTTTGTTTCCTGGCGGCCCAGGGCGGCTGCGAGCCGCAGCTGATTGCCCATGCAGGCGGCAATATGAATTTAGGGAACGACAAAGCTTTCCTTGTCAAAGTCGTTTCCCAGTGCCTGCCGTATATTGGTTATCCGCGCAGCCTAAACGCCATTGCCTGCATTAACAAGGCGGCGGAATCAAGGGCGTAAGGAAAAAACGAGGGCGGCCCATTAAAACGCCGCGCCTATGTCCCGTTTGCCGCATGGAGAAAGGCGGCCGCGCAGTTTACCGGCTATGACGGGGCGGCTTGACGACAAAAAGGCGGGCTGCGGCGTTTTATAAAATGAGGGGGAACGTACAGATGGAAGCGGTCAGGCGGGAGCTTATCTATATCTGGTACTATTTCAGTGTCCAGTTTGAGCAGATTTTCGGCTGGTGGGTGCTGGGCATGACGATCGGTTCGGCGGTCTCCGTCTTTGCCAAAGATACGATCCACCGCGCTTTCCGCTCTTTACAGGGAAAGCGGCTGGGGGTATTAGGCGTAATAGCGGCCAGCGCGCTGGGGATTGCTTCCCCGCTATGCATGTACGGCACCATCCCCATCGCCGCCTCCTTTTCTAAGGGCGGCATGAAGGACGATTGGCTGGCCGCGTTTATGATGTCGTCGATCCTGCTGAATCCGCAGCTCATCTTTTACAGTGCAGCCCTTGGCGGAACCGTCTTAGCCGTGCGCATTGTATCCTGCTTTCTCTGCGGTGTTGCCGCCGGCCTGCTGATCCGTTTGTTTTATCAGGACAGGCCGTTTTTCAACTTTACCGGCTTTGACGAGCCGAAAAACCGGGATACCGATCCCAATTTGATTTTGCGCTATTTCAAAAACCTTTGGCGGAATGTAAGAGCCACCGGGCTTTACTTTTTATTGGGCGTGCTGCTTTCCGCACTTTTCCAGCGGTATGTCCCCGCAGAGGCCGTGACGGCCCTGTTCGGGGGGAACGAGGCGCTGGGCGTCCTCATGGCCGCCACTATCGGCGTCCCGTTATATGCCTGCGGCGGCGGGACGATCCCTTTATTGCAGCAATGGCTTTGGGATGGGATGAGCATAGGCAGCGCCGCATCCTTTATGCTCACAGGGCCTTCAACGAAAATCACCAATTTGGGTGCTTTGAAAATCGTGCTCGGCGTACGGCGCTTTCTGCTGTACCTGGTTTTTGTCCTTGCCTTTTCGCTGGCTACGGGGCTTGTCGTGAATCTTCTTTTGGCGTAACCGCAGGGTATAGGGGGTGCGCAGAATGCGTTTTAAAACCCTTTGTGCCGTCGCCTTGCGGAAAAAAGCCCGCCTGCGGTGCAGCTTGAGCTGCACCGCAGGCGGGCTTTTTGTGCGCGCTTTACAGCACCTCTGTAGGGCTGCCTTCTGTTTTTAATGGATGGGATTTTCGTTTTGCTCTTCTTCCGGCAAGGCCGTTTTTTGGGCGACGGAAACTTTTTCTGCGTAGCAGGAGAAGATTTCATCGACCGTTTCCCGCTTCATACGGGGAGAAATCAGGCTGACGAGCGGGACGGCAACCAAGCCAGCGAGCATGGCGACAGCTCCGGCGTTGATGGGGGAGTCAATAAAATGGAAAAACAGGTTGCCGACTGTAATGCCGACGCCGCAGAAAAAGCTGGCCCATACGGAGGCGCGCGTAACGCCTTTCCAATAGAGGCCGTAAAGGAAGGGCGCTAAAAATGCACCGGCCAGCGCGCCCCAGGAAATCCCCATCAGCTGTGCGATAAAATCCGGCGGGTCGAGTGCCAGTACGACGGAAAGGGCGATAAAAAAGACAATCAGGATACGCATGATAAGAAGCTGTGATTTTTCTTTCAGGTTTTTCATCACGGTCCCGCCCAGAAAGTCGAGCGTCAGCGTGGAACTTGAGGTCAGGACAAGGGAGGAAAGCGTCGACATAGACGCGGAGAGGACCAATATGACGACAATGCCGATTAAGAGGTCAGGCAGTTTGGAAAGCATGAAGGGGATAATGCTGTCGTAAGAGACAGCGCCGTTTTGATAGATGTCCGGCGCGTCAAAAAGGCGGGCAAACCCTCCGAGAAAATAGCTGCCGCCGGAGATGACAACTGCAAATACCGTAGAAACGACAGTGCCGGTTTTGACAGCCTTTTCACTTTTGATGGTGTAGAATTTGTGCACCATCTGCGGCAGCCCCCATGTGCCAAGGGATGTAAGGATGACAACGCCCAGCAGGCTCCATGGATCGGGGCCGAAAAAAGAGGTGAACGCCCCTTGCTGCCCTGCGGTTGCGGCGACGTCGCTTTCAAAGGCGGAAAGCTTGACAACCGCTTCTGTAAAACCGCCCTGGCCGTTTAGCACAGACAAAACAACCGCAACGATCCCAACCAGCATAATGATCCCTTGTATGAAATCGTTGATCGCGGTAGCCATATAGCCGCCTAAAATGACATAAAGGCCGGTCAGCACAGCCATCCCCAGCACACAGGCCCAATAGGGGATATCAAACGCCATGCCGAATAGGCGGGAAAGGCCATTGTAGATCGAGGCCGTGTAAGGGACCAGAAAAACAAAAATGATGGCGGAGGAAACGATTTTTAAGGCTTTGCTGTCGAACCGCTTCTGGAAAAAGTCCGGCATCGTCACTGCGTCCAGATGACGCGTCATGACACGCGTGCGGCGGCCAAGTACGACCCAGGCGAGCAAACAGCCCAAAAATGCGTTTCCAAGGCCAATCCATGTGGAGGCCAAGCCGTATTTCCAGCCGAACTGCCCGGCGTACCCCACGAAGACAACGGCGGAAAAATATGAAGTGCCATAGGCAAACGCCGTAAGCCATGGGCCGACGGTACGGCCGCCCAATACAAAATCATTGACGTTTGTGGCGTGTTTGCGCGAGTAGACGCCGACGGCGACCATTGCGCCGAAGAACAGGATAAGCAGCAGGATTTTGGCAAGCATGGACGATTCATCTCCTTTTTTGATTTAACGCGTTGATGCTTTAAATAGATGATAAGATTGTAGCATGCATCGCCCTGCCTGTCAATTCCCGTACACAAAAAATTGTACTTGTGTATGCGGCGGCCCCGTCCGGGATATCCCGCCTTTTTTGCGGGGGAACGGCTTTCACAGCCGGTTTCCCAGACAAAAAGGCCGCGGCAGGGAAAATATTTTATGCAGTTCGATCTTTTTCGACAGAAAAGCAAAAGATCTTTTCTCGAAGGATCCCGTCCTTTTCTCTACGATAGGGCGGGAGGGATTTGCATTGACGATCAAAATGTATTTCGGCATCATTGCACGGAAGAAGCGGAAGGAATTCGGCCTTTCACAGGAAAAGGTAGCGGAATATGCGGGCATGACGACGCAGATGTACCGGGAGATTGAAAAAGGAAAGCGGTCAACCGCATGGGAAAAGTGGCTGATCATCTGTGCGGTCTTACGCATCGGTGTGGAGGATATGCTGAGACTGCAGGAATGCCTGCTGGCGGAGGATGAAGGAAAGGCGGAATTGATGAAGTGGCTGAAAGCAAAGCAAGCGTCTGAAACGGCGGGAAAGTAAAGCGCCTTTCAAGAAGCTGTGCTGTATGCAGGAGGCATGCGGTACACAGCAGCGGCCCTGCACGCCTGCGTGGGAAAAGCGTGATACACATTTTGTAAAGTTCTAAAGTGAAAAAGACGGCATGGCTGTGGTAGAATAAAAAAACAGAGCCGCCCTTTGCCGAAGGGCCGGACAAAACGGAAAGAGGGGATCTTTGTGAAGGAAGTGCGCAGGAAAAGGGCGGTAGCCACGGATGGAAAGACGGAAAGGAGGTGTTGAAAGCAAAAAAATAAAGGAGTGCTGGATCTATGAATCGTATCCCAAACCCGGATGCAATTTTTCCAAATGAATATAAAACCTCGTGCTTTATCAAAAACGTTGTCAAAGCCCCAAATATCTCGATCGGCGCGTACACCTATTATGACAACCCGGTTGATCCGACCGGCTTTGAACGCAATAATGTACTGTTCAACTGGCCCGAATTCGGCGACCGGCTGTGTATCGGGAAGTTCTGTGCCATTGCCAGCGGCGCCCGGTTTATAATGGGAAGCGCAAACCACCGCATCGACAGCGTCAGCACATATCCGTTCCACGTATTCGGCGGCGCGTGGGCGGAAAATACGCCGCCGCATCTTTCCCAGCTTCCCTTTAAAGGGGACATTGTAATAGGCAACGACGTCTGGATTGGGCGCAAAAGCGTGATTATGCCCGGCATAAAAATCGGCGACGGCGCAATTATAGGCGCTTATTCCGTTGTAACAAGAAACGTAGAGCCCTATACCGTAGTAGGCGGGAACCCCGCCAAAGTGATCAGGAGACGCTTTGACGAGGAAATGACAGAACTGCTGCTGCGGCTCAAATGGTGGGATTTTGAACCGGAACGGCTGGTGCGCTTCCTGCCGCTCCTGTGCGATACGGATCTGGAAAAAGTGCGCAGGATCTTAAAACAGGTTGTAGGGCCGCCTTTTAGCGGCAGTGTACAGGCTCCATCGGAATGAAACGGCCTCCGTCCGGCAAAACGGGAGAAGCAGCTTTCCGCCTGTGTGCAATAAGAAATATAAATTCTGCATCGGAGAGCAAAGAAAATATCAATATAGCATAAAAAACAGTCAAGGTTGCAGTAGAAAAACTTTCTTTTCTGCCGTATGATAAGGGCAAGATAGGAGGTCGGAAAAAATGTTCTTTAACGCAAAACAGGATCTGGATTACGCGCTGGCGTTTACCGAGCTGTATCAGAGCGAAAAGGACCCGGCGCTGCGGGAGGCAAAGTGCCTTGCGATGCAGGTGCCGTACGTGCTGATGCCGATCGGGGAGGACGACCTGATCGTTGGATATATGAAGCACGGGTTTGTCGGGTTTTCGCCGCAGTACGGCGGAAGCTATACATATTACTACTGGGACGACCGCGTGCAG
>CAJFJV010000042.1 GCA_904384225.1 uncultured Oscillospiraceae bacterium
TCTTTACCAGCATTTTTATCACCCTACACCATTATACCGCATTTTCTCTCTCAATACGAGAAAAAGGCCACCAAAAGGTGACCTTTTTCGACAGGCTGACAGGACTTTTAAAGTCCTGTTTTTTTGTTGTTTGAATCAGTTGGAATCTCGGCTGCGCCATAGAGAATCGAGGCGCTTTTCATTATAGCATCACCCCGTACGCCTGAAATACTCACTTCTTAAAATATTGCAGGAAATCGTTTTTTGTTATGACATGCTGTTTTCCGCTCGTTTTTTATAGTGACAGCAATCCATCATAACGGTACTGACAGGCGCACCGCCTTCTAACTGGCAATAACCGTCCTCTTGGTAGATACAATCAGCAGAACAGGTGATCAGCGTCAAGGTGTTCACTCCTTTGTTCGGTTAATACGTTTTCTTTGCATAGTATAAAACCGTTTTGGCAAAAGATACGTTTGGATTTTCGTAATAAATCAGATGCTTTCTGCCACAATAAAACGGAGACAAAGAAAAGGCGTGATGCGAGTGAAAAAATATTGGATTTTGACGGCAGCGGCTGTCTTGCTTTCCGCTGTATTTTTATTTTTGCCAGCTATTGCAGATCAGTTTGTGACACGTGTTGTGCTGACAAAGGCGGCGTCGATATCAGATGCAACAGATGTGTTGGTAAATGGTGTCGTAGAACAGCAGGTACAGACAGAGGTCTATCCGGAAATCCCTCTTGTAGTAAATGAGGTTTTGGTAGAAGTAGGGGATGAGATCTCCGCAGGGCAGCCGCTTGCCACAGTTGATTTAAATGCGACAAAGAAAGCCCTTTTATCCCTTTTAAAGGCAACGGATATTATACCGGAAGAGTATTTAGACGCTTTCTCCGATATTAGAGTAGACGAAAACGTGCTTTCTGCCGTAATACCGGAAACCATTACTGCACCGGCTTCCGGCGTTTTATTAAGCTCTTCCCTTACACCGGGCGGCCTGGTTACAACTGCAAGTGCTGCCGCAGTCGTAGGAAAAGGGAATATCTTGCGTGTAAAGCTGACAGTACCGGAAGAATCGATTGCGGAAGTAAGCGCAGGGGATCTTGTCGTGTTCAAAACCGAAGCAACCGGTACAAAGCGATATGGCGCGATTGTAACACAGGTTTCCCCGTCCGCAGAGCAGACAGTATCCGGAACATCGCAGCAAACTGTTGTATACGTCTATGCGACGGTGGGGACAGATATTGACGGGCTTCGCCCGGGATATACAGTTACTGCATCTATTAAAAATGCAGAGGAGCAAAAAAAAACAGTTTTAGTTGTACCGTATGAAGCAGTACTACAGGATGACGAAGGACAGGAATACGTATATATTTATGAAAACAATCGCGCGGTACGCCGCAATATCGTAACAGGAGAGGAATATGAGACAGGCGTAGCTGTTTCATATGGATTGAATGGAGACGAAATGATTGTTCAAGACGCATCGCAGATTACAAGAGATGGAGCCGTTATTGCATGGAAGGAGGGAGCGTAGTGGAAAGTCTCCTTTTTGCCGTACGCCATATGAAAAGGAAACGTCTGCGTTCTCTTTTAACGGTAACGGGGATTGCGATCGGCGTACTTTCCGTCGTAATTGTTTCTATTATCGGAGAGGTTGGAAAAAGCGCGGTAAACCGGGAACTTGACAGCATGGGAATAGGCGGGCTGTGTTTGCGTGCAACAGAAGAAAACACAGATAAGTACTTTACCCAAAATATGATGCAGGCAATTTCTGGTGATGAAAACGTATTAGAAGTCTCTCCTCTTCTAACGAAAGTGGCAACAATCCGTGTCTGTGCTACAGACTCCCAAGCAGTCGTTTGGGGTGTTGATGACAACGCGGCAAATATCATGTCAATGGAGCTGCTACACGGCCGGTTGATCAGCAGCAATGATGTACAGCGCGGCGCCCCCGTCTGTATAGTGGATGAAAGCTTTGCTATGACACACTATAAGAGAACCAATATTGTAGGGAAAACCATCGCCTTTTCGTCAGACAGCAGCCGCGAATCCTTTACAGTAATTGGCGTCGTACGGTCAGGCGGTGCAATTTTACAGGGATTGATGGGAGAAGTGGTCCCGTCTTTTTTATATGCGCCTTATACGGCACTTGAGAGAACGTCTGCCGGGCAGCGTGTAACACAGGTTATTGCGAAACTGGCGGATAATGCAGACGAAGAGGAGGCAACGGCCTCCGTTTTACGTACGTTGGACCGTGTAACGGGAGCCTCCGGCGGATATCGCGCACAAAACCTCAATCAGCAAAAAGATGAACTGAACGGGATTATGGATATTGTTGCATTGATTTTATCTGTAATTGGCGGCATTTCACTTCTGGTCGCAGGGCTTTCGATTATGACGGTCATGCTTGTGACGGTGCATGAACGCACACGGGAAATCGGAATAAAAAAAGCAATCGGCGCGACAAGAAGGGTTATTATGTTCGAATTTCTGGCGGAGTCTGCCCTCCTTTCGTTCATTGGCGGAGTTTCTGGGCTTTTATTAGGGATGGGGGCTGGATTTACGGGCTGCGTTTTGTTGGATCTGCCTTTTTCAGTGGATGGGCAAGCTTTGCTGTTTTGCGTGCTCTTTTCTGTTGTGATTGGGATCTTATTTGGGGTATATCCTGCTGCAAAGGCTGCGGCGCTTTCACCGGCGCGTTCCCTGCGGAGTGAATAGAAGGAAAAACAAAGTGAATAGAAGGAAAAACAATCGGGTGCGTCGGCTGCGCCCGATTGTTTTGATTTTATCATTTAAATCGAAAAAATAAATTATTTTTTTGTCGAAACGATTGACAGTGTGCTATGCTATTGTTATATTTTATAACATAAGATATGTTTTTGCAACAGCAAAATCATATTAAAAACAGGCAGAAAATACGATGCTTTTGCATGGAATGCTGCCGGACAAAGGAGGTTGAAAAGACATTTATGTGCTTGGGTATTCAGAAAACGCAGCATTGCGGTCTGGTGTTTTGCTGAATATGACAAAAACGGAGTTTGGAAAAAAGGAGAATGTGTGATGAAAAAGAAAAGCATGGCAAAAAGAATGCTTTCCGTTCTGATTGCTTGCCTGCTGGTCATGTCGTTTGGTACAAATGTATTTGCAGCTACGATAGAAGATCTGCAAGACGGCGTCACCGTTTTGACGGAAGGTGCGACCGATGTTACATATAACGTCGGAGAAGGGAAAGTACTGGCGCTGGTTGGATCAGCAGATAAGGAAAATCCCGTCATATTTAAAAACTGCAATTTCAATCTTTCCGGCAAGACTATGTCCCCGGGAAAAGTAGATGGAATTTCATATGCCAACGGGGAAACCTATACAAAGCTTTTGATCGGCGGAAATATCCAATTTGACAATTGTACGATTGTTTCAGAAAATGGACAGAGAAGCAAAACATCCGGTAACGACGCGTGCATATATATCGGCGGCAGCGGCGATGTTGTATTCCAGGATACGACCATTTCCGGAACAGATTATTTTGGTCAATTTTTTGCATTATATTACGATGCGAATGTGACGATAAACGGCGGGGAGATTTCGACAACCGGAAATAGAGGCGGATGGAGTTACGCCATGTATGGTTCAGCGATTTTGAATCTGAACGGCACAACAATGCGCGCAACCGGGATGCAGCCGGGTGGGAGCAATGTCAATGCTTTTTATTCGGGAGATCTTCGTACGAATTATGATGCAATCAATATCACCGATTCGACAATCGATTTCAGCGACAACAATGGCGGCGGCTTTGCAATCAACAGGGTCAATATCCACGTAGACGGCTCAAAGATTATGGTAAACGATAATGCCGGAAACGCAACCAATTCCGGTGTGTGGTATGTAACGGATTCTGAATTGACTATGAGCGGAAACCGCACGCATGGTTTTTCGCATATCTACAGCGAAATGAAGGATTCCACGTTGACGATAGAGCACAATGGGTACGCAGGCTTTTATTTACAGAGCGGCAATGCCTCTTATCAAAACTGTAACGTTAATATCCGCTGCAACGGGGAATCATCCTTGAGCTATTCAGCAGGAGATGTCTGGTTAAACGGACATACTTTGTCGTTTAAAGACTGCGATTCCGTATGGCTTGGCGCGGTTGGGCGCACTGGTCAGGTAACATCTGATAATTGCGATAATTTTGTTGCATACGATCTTTATGAAAATAAATTGAAAAGCAATACATCGGCTGTGCTTTCCGGCATAGAGTTGGACGGACAGGATGAGCATGTCTTGTTTTTAAATCCGGAGCTTTCTTTTGACTATGCCCGCGGGGATACAGAAGGGAAGGATGGAAACAGCAATGATGACGATCTTTTTGCAGACGTTGCCAAAGAGGTCGTTATTGGAAAAGACACAGCCAAAATTGGTTCTTTGACGACAGCTCAGCTTTCGCACCACGAATATGATTGGGCAAATGGCGAAATCACCGATGCGGCAACGGCCGATACCTATGGTGTTGTACGCTACGCTTGCAAAGATGCTTGTGCGGACTATATAGGACGTACGCAGGAGCACACCAGCGGATTGGATTGCAGAGGCGTATACGTTTATGCTCCGCTGTGCGGATTGGCTTTTGATGATAATGTAGATGATAATTCTGTGTCCAATATGCCGAACGCGCAAGACAAAATTGCCTACAATACGGCGGCAGCGTCTCCTGAAAGCGACCCAGTCCGCGCAGGCTACGCTTTTACCGGATGGTATACGGATCCAGCATGCACGCAAAAAGCAGATCTGAGCGCTGCTTTAACGGCAAACTGGACGACAGTTTATGCCGGCTGGGCAGAACAGACCGAGATTTCCGTTATGAAAGTTTGGGACGACCAAGACAATAAGGATGGTATTCGTCCGGAAAGTGTAACAGTAGTTCTTCTGGCAGATGGTCAGGAAACGGCACATACGGTTACATTGCGTGCAGAAAACAATTGGAAAGGCGTATTTTCTGGGATCAATAAGTATGATGAAAACGGGAAAGAAATCGCTTATACAGTCAGCGAAGAGGCTGTTAAGGGTTATACGTGTCAGATAACAGGAGATGCGGAAACAGGCTTTGTCCTTACCAATCAGCACGTTCCTGAGGCTGAGCAGCCGGATACCGGCGATTATGCCAATACCACGCTTCTATTCACAATAGTTGGTGTATTGCTGTTCGCAGCGGCGGCCGGAACAGTTTTACTGCTCGTAAGGCGTCGGGAGTCAAAAGAATAATAGATGAAAACGTCTTGGCTTTTCCATAATAAAAAGCCAAGCGATCAAACAGCATACCAAAAAGCGGGACAGGCGCCTTTTGCGGCGTCTGTCCCGCTTTTTGTTTAGAATTTTAATAAATAGAAAGGAACAAAGATTAAGAAGGATACGGATTCAGTAGGGCGCATCATACAGGTCTAAGTACTTCCTGCATACCTTTCCATTTCTCCGGACGGAAAGGCGCGTGAATTTTTATATGATTACTTTGATTCACCATACAAAGCGCTGGATGCGGTCTTTTTAAAAGGGTATCAGTGGCCGTTTGACGTCCGGAAAAAGGATGGCTCATCCCGGATAGACATAGCGGTTTCTGAAGAGATCCGGAAGGGAAACCGCGTGTATCTGGATTTCCGCAATAATCCGTCCAAGCTTTCCTTTTCGAACCTTGGACAAGAAGCATACCAATATCTCAAGAGGTCGGAAGCACTTTTCGGCACACCAATAGAATGTCTTGAGAGAATGAATCCAGCGGCAGCGGAATTGTATCGCTCTCATGAGATCGATTTAAAATGTGATCTGCTGGAAATCGCCGTTTGTGCGCAGCACTGTAACGGCGGAGTGGCGGTAGATGCGAATTGGGAAAGTTCAATAAAGGGACTGTATGCTGTTGGTGAGGCGGCAGGTAATTTTGGCACCTATCGGCCGGGAGGCAGCGCGCTGAACGCGGCGCAGGTTGGATCGATGCGTGCGGCGGAGCATATCGCTCGTTCGCAGTATCCCGTTTTAAGGGATGTGCCACAAACGGCAGATCCAATGCCGGATATCCATTGGTCATCCATATCCAATCTTAGGGAAATAAAAGAGCGCTGTCAGGCGAAAATGAGTGTATGCGCCGCTCAGTTCCGCAATATTTCAGAAATGGAAAAGTTAAAGAAGGAACTGTCTTCTCTCCGCAGCCGGTTTTATGAAGCGGTTAAGATAAAAAGCAGTTCAGAACTGCCGGAGCTGTTTAAGACGTATGATATGCTGCTGGTACAGATATCCATGCTTTCCGCTATGCTGCTTAGTGCGAAACAATGCGGAAGCTACGGCGGCGCATGGATTGACGATTCCGGACGGAGCAGCCCAAGGCCCGATGCGGCCATTATAACACAATGGGAAAAATCATATTTTGAGCCAGTGCGTCCGATCCCGGATGCAGACGTCTGGTTTGAGACAGTTTGGAAGGATTATAACGGAAAGGTGGAACAGATGACCAGCAAAGAATTGACAGTTAAGCTGGAGAAAATCGGTATTCTCCCTGTGGCTGCGTTTGATACGCCTGAAGATGCAGTCCGTATGTGCGGTGCGTTGCTCCGCGGTGGTATTGCCGCTGTTGAAATCACATTTCGCACACCTGCGGCACAAGATGCAATCCAGTACGTTACACGGGCATATCCCCAAATGATGGTTGGTGCGGGTACGGTTTTGACCGTGCAGCAAGCCGACCAAGCGATCGAGGCCGGCGCACAGTTTATTGTAACCCCTGGGCTGAACCCCGATGTTGTACAGCACTGTTTAGGAAAAGAAACTCTTATCATTCCAGGCTGCATCACACCGTCTGAAATCGAGCATGCGCTGACATTTGGACTTTCTGTTTTAAAGTTTTTTCCGGCCGAAGCAGCAGGCGGCATTGAGATGATAAAGGCCTTGGCGGGCCCGTATCCTGAAGTTCGTTTCCTGCCGACCGGCGGGATTAACAGAAAGAACCTGATGGATTATTTAAGGCTTCCAAATGTTGTTGCCTGCGGTGGATCCTTTATGCTAAACGGTGATGCTGCGGTTGTTGAAAAGCAGGCTGCTGAACTTTCCTTGGACTTGCAAGAGTATAATCAAAGCCGAGCGGAAGAGGGTGAAAGGGTATGACAAAACCACATGTTTCCAAAAGGGTCGTTACATTCGGCGAACTTCTGCTTCGCCTTTGCCCGGATGGTGAACAGCGTTTTTTGCAGGCGGATCGTTACAACGCTTTTTTTGGCGGGGCGGAAGCAAACGTTTCTGTACTTCTTGCCAATCTTGGAATGCAGCCTGTTTTTGTCAGCCGTTTGCCGGATCATGAGATAGGGCAGGCTGGTATCAACGCTTTGCGAAAATACGGTGTGGATACTGGGGAAATCCTTCGCGGCGGCAATCGCATGGGACTTTATTTTCTTGAGCAGGGAGCTTCTCAGCGCCCTTCCCGCGTAATTTATGACCGGGCTGATTCTGCTTTTGCTTTGTCCGATCCGTTCGATTACGATTGGGGACGGATCTTAAGAAAGGCAGATTGGTTCCATTTTTCCGGTATCACACCGGCTCTTTCTGATAAAGTAGCCGCGGCATGCATGGATGCTGTGCGTACAGCTGCGCATCTGGGCGTTCCAGTAAGCTGTGATTTAAATTATCGGCAGGCGCTCTGGTCAAAAGAAAAAGCGAGAAAGGTGTTGGAACCTTATATGGCGTATCTTGATTTATTGATTGCCAATGAGGAACACATCAAAACGCTGTTTGATATCCATTCGGAGAATATTGACCCCAAAACGGGTGAGCTGACGGAAGCAGGGATCGAAGAGCTTGCCGCGCAGCTTGTGCATCAGTATGGCCTTCCGTGCGCTGCAATTACCATGCGCCGTTCTATACATGCACAGCACAACCGTATCCGTGCGCTCTTGCTAAATCAAAAGCAAGCCTATTTCAGCAAAGAATATGATATACATATTTCAGATCGTGTAGGAAGCGGGGATAGTTTTAGCGGCGGTTTGATTTATGCCCTTCTTCAAGGATTCTTTCCTTCGAAAGCAGTGGAATTTGCTGCTGCTGCCTGCTGCTTAAAGCATACCATCCCCGGTGATTTCTGTTTGATTTCTGCCGAAGAAATCTGCCGTCTGTGTGAAGGGGCAGGATCCGGACAGATCCAGAGGTAGGAGATCGTCATATCCCTTTCTATCATTAAAAGGAATTTTCTTGCAGAACGAGATATGTTTTATAATATCACAACTGCTTTCATTGCAGCAGCATAAGCTGCATTTTTTAGCTGTGCAACCTGTAAACATATGGAAATAAAAATTCTTCTTTGAAACGACCCGATGAATCGATCTGATCAAAGAAGAATTTTTTGATGTCTTCGATAATAGGACAGAATTTGTTTTTCATGCAGATATAAAATGGGATATGTTTTTATAGTGGAAAATGTGGTGTTTTACATATTTAGTCCTCCAATGTTTGTTTTAAATCTGCTATTGTGCTCATGAGATTATTGTCAAAGAGTTAAAACAAAAAGTATAATAAATGTACATTTTACTATTTGGAATAGAATAGGTGGCCTTTTTTTGCGTAAAGCGAAATAGGTAAAAAAAGAGCAATCTTTTTTATCATCTTTTTTAAAAAAATGCGCTTCACCTATTTCTTTTTTTAACAAAATCATTATAATAGAAAAAAGAGATATGGCAGATTGTCAGGAGGAGTGACGGCTATGCAGACCAAACAAAAAGGAAAAAGCGGACAGTTACACGACAAAGCGGAAAATACGGCAAGACGGATTTCTGTCCATGCGGATGGGATAAAAAATGCGGTTAGACGCCAATATGAGATTTCTGCTATGAAGGCAAAAGTCATTCGGCTTGAATATACGTTGAAAAAGGACTTTGAAAAAGCAGGACGTCTTATTTATGCTCAAAGTGAAGAAAAGTGCGGGGATGATTCGATTTATACCGACCGTATCCTTGATCTGTATGCAGAAGTTGATGCGAAGCGGGAACTGATTCAAGAGATGCGTGCATGCATTTCAAGTATGGAAGAAGACACACGGGATAATCTTTCCGGCTGTGCCGGGGATATGGCGCAATGGGATGAGTTCGATGAAGATGATGACTATATCTCGACATATTCCACGACTGTTCCGGCGGATGAGGAGGATATGGAATGAAAGCGCCCTTTTTAAGGATCCTTTCACTGGTATCAGGTGTCGTGCTTATTTTTTCGGGTATTGTTTCCATCTTTAATTGGTTCGGCTCTATCGTTACAGTTTCGATGATTTTAGGACTTGCTATGCTTATAGCTGGCGTATTTGGCATTATATTGTCTTTTTTAGTCCGCGGCGATATTTTTGGTGCTTCTTGGCTGCTAAGAGACAGTGTTTTGAGTGCTATAACCGCGCTTTTGCTGTTCAGTGCTTCAGCAGTTACATCGGAACGCGTAACCGTTATCCTTGCGATGTGGTCGGTTTGCTGTGGCATCGGAAGACTGTTTGGTTCGTTTGAGCAGAAGAAAAAGGCGATTTCCGGTTGGTGGATTTTCCTCCTTGGAAGCCTTGTGAGCATTGCGCTTGGGATGGTTTATTTTTATATTCCAGCGCCTATTGACTTTGTACGCAACCTGTTTACCGGTTTGTTTTTATCGGTTCAGGGGCTCGCCCTCGGCTTTTTGTGGTTTGAAGGGCAATCCCGCGACATGCAGGACGCGGTTTGATTTTTCGGAAAGCATCCGGTGTGCTGAGCCGGATCATATCAAATTTGATAAGAGGAGATATTTGCTATGGAGATCAAAAAAGACAAGCCTTTTGTGGGCTTCCACACTCGTCTTTCCGACCATACGGCGGTGGACAAATTTATTGAGCTGATTGAAGAGCATTTGGCCCCCATGGACTTCAACGCTGTGATTGTGGAGTTAAATCCGGGTTACACCTATCGTTGTTTTCCAGAGTATTCTAACGGCACAATTACATATGAGGATTTGCAGAAAATCGCTGCTGCCTGCCGTCGGCATGGGATAGAGCCGATCCCATTGATCCAGTGCTTAAGCCATCAGTCAGATTTTTCCGGCGGGCCGTGGCCGCTGTATAAGGATCATCCGGAATTTCTTGAGACGGAGCGTCTCCCTGATGATGCGGAATGGCCGGATTTATATGTTTATAGCTGGTGCGCTTCTAACGACGGCGTTTATGATTATATCTTTCCGATGATGGATGAGATTATTGAGGCAATGGACGCATCTGTCGTTCATGTTGGCTTGGATGAAGTGTTCGATATTGGTGAGGAGACCTGCCCCCGCTGCAAGGGGAAGGATAAGGCAAAGCTTTTTGCCCGTACAGTGAAAATCCTGCATGACCACCTTGCAGAAAAGGGAATTCAGATGATGATGTGGGGCGACCGTTTGTTAGATGCCCAAAAGCTGGGTTATAATATGTGGGAAGCGGATCGTTTTGGTACCTATCCTGCCTTTGATCTTTCGGATGAAGTGACACGTGACATTCTGATTACCGATTGGCACTATGAGCGTACCGCTTTCAATTTCCCTTCTATAGAGCAGTTTATGAAAGGCGGTTTTCAGGTTATTCCATCACTTGGCTCCGATATTGCGCAGGCAAAGGATTTTTGGAAGTACTGTCTGGAATATATTTATCTTGGACGCAAAAACCATTGGGCAGGCAAAGTTGGTGGATTGCTGTTTACCCAGTGGACGCCGCTTACCGCAGAATTGATCGACCACATTATCGACGGCTTGCATGGCAAGGGTGAAAAACATACGCAACCATATGATCCTGCCCGTATCGGGGAGGTCATCGCTGCAGTTGAGCCGAAAGGCAAACTTTTTAAGAAATAAAAAAGACTGCAATCGACCATTTCCTAAACTATGGGGACGAAAAAGTTTTATAAGCGGAAGGAACCGTTTCCTTCCGCTTTATTTTTAGGATTGGCAGACAGAGTAAAAGAGAAATACAGAGATAAGGTGAAAATACAATACAGAAAAAAGTTAGGTCGGCATAAAGGCTGATAAGACAGATAGGAAAAACCAAGAGAACATGAAACAATATCAATTGGGTTTAAAACAGCGGCGGAAAACAGGATATATAGATTTGTGAACGGATTATCACAAATTGTTGCTCTTTTCTTCATCATCTTTTCACAGGAATGCAACACCCTTTTGTCTGCACCGTGCTATACTTAAACCATACTTTTAAGGCAAGCTAAAAGTATAATTTTTCACCCCTCCTCAATAATACCTATTGAACAAAGATGCGCAGGAACCGCCCCAGTTCCTGCGCATCTTTGTTTTCTCAAACGTTGCTTTTTTCCGTTTTTTCCTTTATAATAGCAATGAAACAGTGGCTGTATGCAGCATACAACGATAAATAGGGGGATATGCACAATGAGGATTCTTGCAATTGATATCGGGGGCACGGCGATTAAATCAGCGATTGCCAACGAAAAAGGCGAAATCACGGAATTAAAGGAACATGCTACAAATGCGAAAGAGGGCGGCCCTGCCGTAATGAAAACGGCACTTGAAATTGCGCATTCCTATCAGGATTTTGAATGCATCGGTATCTCTACAACTGGGCAAGTGGATTCCAAACGCGGCGTTATTGTTTACGCAAATGAGAATGTTCCGCATTATACTGGGACAAACGTAAAAAAGCTTTTTGAAGACGAATTTCATGTATTGACTTGTGTGGAAAATGACGTAAATTGCGCGGCTGTAGGTGAGACACATTATGGTGCAGGACGCGGTTTGCATGACCTTTTGTGCATCACATATGGTACAGGCGTCGGCGGCGCTATTGTAATCAATCGTCAAATTTATGGCGGAGCACACGGCCTTGCCGGGGAGTTTGGCCATTTGATTACCCATCCAAACGGCAGGCAGTGTGGCTGCGGACAACACGGCTGTTATGAACAGTATGCGTCGACTACGGCGTTGGTTCGCGAAGCACGTAAAGTTGATCCTTCTTTATATAATGGCCGTTTGATTTTTGAAGAATGGCATAAGGGCAATACCGCGATCCGCATGATTGTAGATGATTGGATCGATGAAATTGTTTTTGGATTGGTAACGCTTGTGCATATTTTTAATCCGAATGGTATCATTTTAGGCGGAGGTATTCTGTCAGAACCATACATTGAAAACGAGATAAACAAACGTATCTATAAACGTGTAATGCAGAGCTATTCGGATTTCCGGGTTGTAAAGGCAGAACTTAAAAACACTGCGGGGCTTTTGGGCGCTTCTGTGATTGTATTTAAAAATAAAATTGGCCTTTATGATCGTTCGTTTTGATTCTGAAATACAAAATAGAAACAAAATGGAAACGCATAAAAAGGGTGTCGGTATATCATCTATCCTGAAAGAGGGAGCGGTCTGTACTCCGATTGATAAATAGGGCAAAGGAGCCGAACAGCTGATTCCTTTTGCTTTCTAATTTATTGGTGCAGACGGTATCGGTGATACTTGTTTCGTTATGAAGGTTAATAAAAAAGGAAAAGAAGATTGCCGTAACAATCTTCTTTTCCTTTTTTGGTGAAGATAAATCCTCTATATCCGAATAAGAAAGCGTAGCTGTATTTTGCTCTGAAAGATTGAATGTAAAGATGAATTTTCGGCCTTTGTCACC
>CAJFJV010000043.1 GCA_904384225.1 uncultured Oscillospiraceae bacterium
TATTTCATATTCCGTTATAGTGAGAAAAACTTCTCTACCTTGACAGAACACTCTACGTTGATCGGTTTGAATTTCTAATGTTTTAGAAACGAATTGATGTGTAGATACATGAAATTCATCAGTGATTACAGCTGCTTGAATCAGCCTCTGAACTTTGAGAAATATTTCTTCATCTTCTTCCTCAAAGAACAAAAATATAAATTTCACTTGTTTTTTCATTCCTCTTTTTATCATCAATAATATTATGCGAAATTTCAAATTCCAAAGTATCGCTGGATTGATACTGCAACCACCAACAATTAATTTGACTAAAAGATTCCTGAATTTTCTTGACCTGATGTTAATGCCTTTTATCTGTTTGCACAGTTGAAATAACGTGATCAATATTTTTTTGCAATCTAGGGTATCGCATACTTGTATTTCTAGTCTGTATTTGATATAATTAAAAATAATTTTATTGTTTTTTGGATAAGGAATGGACAAGATATGTTTTTTAAAAATATGATACTAGATAGACGGATAGAAAGACATAAGAATTTACCCTATAAATACATTTTTAATAATTTAAAAAGGCACAAGAGTCCATGTGGATTTTTGTGCCTTTTTTCTTTTTTTGAGGTGGATATGGAAGCGAGATGAAGGAGGGTATATTTATGATTAAAATAGCAGTATATCACCACAACTGTCTGCAGCGACAAATGATTTCAAAGACTTTAATAGAAGCTCTGAAGGATAACAAAATATATGGTAAGGTTTATTCGGTTCAGGATTTCCAGCGTTTTTCCGAAAGTGTTTTGGAAGGAAAATATCAATTTGATATTTTTTGCATAGAAACATTGGAAGAGGCTAGCAAAAAACTTATGGCGTGTAATGACCGTGCCGAATATATATTACTTGACACACCAGTAAAAGAGTTATCAAGTTATATGAAGTATAAGCCGGTAGCGTGGATTCAATCATATGAAGATAACCAGAAGAAATTTACAGAAGCACTGAATGCCTGCTTGTTCCATTTGAAAAAGAAACAGAAGGATCACTTTTATCTCCATACCAAAAATAAAAGCATGCGAATTCCTTATCGGGAAATATTGTATTTTGAAAGTCGACTTCATCAGGTTATTATACATACGGTACAACAAAACAATCTTTGTGCTTTTCCTGCTACATTGGACGATGTAGAAAAAACACTTCCACCGGAACGATTTATTCGGTGCCATCAGAGTTTTCTGGTACATATTGATGGCATATACCAGTTGGATCGAACAAACCGAAGTCTGATACTAGATAATGGAGAATCTCTTGGAATCAGCAAGAAATATTATAAAGATGTCGGTCAGGTTTTTGCATCAGAAATAGTAATATAGGGAGCATAAGTTTTTTTGGGGGAGAGAAAATGTCCAAATATGTCTTTTGCTTGTCCAATATGGTGAATTTGAGGATTTCTTGTCTATAAAACGATATAATAAACACAAATCAACAAGAAAAACAGAAGGAGGTTTTACATTATGAAAGATTTTGAGGATATCCTGTCAGGGTTTGATGGTGATGACCCTACTGTTTCGGAAAATGCTACTACATACTCAGAACCCCTAGATATCGATGGAGATGGAGTTTATGATGGCGTTGCTATTTACGAAGACTTCAATGGGGATGGTATTTTTGACAGCGCTACAGCGTGGGTAGATACAAATAGTGATGGGATTCATGATTTTGTGTCTGTATATCATGACCAGAATGGCGATGGAGTAATAGATTATTCGCTAACCGCTGCAGATGTAGATACAGATGGGGATGGAATTGTAGATAGTGTGTTTTTAGGAGAAGACACCAATGGAGACACTGTTTTTGAAACCACAGAAATTATGGATGCAGATGAGTGGGAAATGTTTACCAGTAACATGGATGGTGACTATGTGCCTATGGATGCGGACGGAGGATTTTCTGCTGGATATGAACAGTTTGACCCTTCTCAAACAAATATGGATCAAGTAGTAGGTACCCCAACTGCGGATGAACATTGTTGGGAATACCAAGGAGAAAGCGGACCATGTGCAATCTACGCACAAGTAATGGCGTATGAAGGAATGACGGGGCAGGATGTTGATCCGCAACAGATGATTGATGTAGCTACCGAGAATGGCTGGTATAACGGCAGTGGGACAAGCATGGAGGACATGGACAAGATTTTGAATTATCTCGGTGCGGAAACAGAAACAGGTATGGGCGGAGATATCGATGACCTTCAGGAATGTCTGGAAAATGGGGGACGGATAGTTGTCGCGATAGATGGGAATGAGATTTGGTATGGAAATACAGAGACCTTTGCACCCAATGATCCCAATCATGCAGTGGAAGTCATTGGAATTGATTATTCCGGTGAAGAACCAATGATTATTATTAATGACTCAGGTACAATCGATGGGCATGCCATTATGGTGCCGGAATCGCAGTTTATGGATGCGTGGGAAGATAGTGGCCGTTACTATGTAGAAGCATATGTGTAAGTAAATACTAAAGAGAGGGGATCATAAATATGTTATCTATACAGGATTTTTTAAAGAAAATAAATACCAATAGCGTAGTAAGAGAAAATATTCCAATGGGATTAGGGATGAGTTTTCCCGTACTGAATATTACCGGAGATAGGCTTTTGGTTTCAGTTTTTTATTATCGGACAATCCTGCGACCGAATGATCAAACGTTACTGATGCCGCCGGAGTACTTTCTTACCTTTGACTATCCGAGCGCTAAACTGACTTCATTTCAAAGTTTGCGGTTAGATTCACGATATTCAAAGATGAATTTTGGTAAACCAGTGGGAACATTTCGCCATGATGCCGTTAAACATCTGGATCGGAATGGATATAGACAGATGAAAACAGAACTCTTTGATGTTTTGAACCGTCTGATTGCCTATTTGGGAGATGAAGGAGAGTTTACACAGAAAGACGAGGAAAAATTGTCTCAGTTATATTCGATGATAACAGAACCTTCCCTTCATCCGTTTTATAAAGCGATTTCTCCGAAGTTTTTTGAAAGATATATAGAGAAGGAGCAAAATTGATGTTTCTGAAAAATAAAAATTTTTTTGACAGCCAGAGTCCTGTGAAGCGTGAAAAAGAATCTGCTATGAATCCTCTTTTAGCGGAGAATTTTGAAGAGGAAACCAGGGTTACAGACAGTGATGTGAATCTAAGTTTTTACGATAAAGCGTTTATGGAACGTTTGCAAAAGCTGGAAGACTACTGTAGAGAATCCAATCGTAAAGATTTGATTATGCAGATTTGCGATATTCAAGAATATCTCGCTTCAAAAAAATTCACGGTAGCAGTAGTAGGTGAATTTAACCGTGGTAAAAGCACTTTGGTAAACCGTTTGATCGAACGGGATATTATTCCAACAAGTGATATTCCTACCACAACCCTTCCTATACGGGTGTCAGGCAGTAAACAGGAAATATTAAACCTTCGTATGGGAGCAGAAAGCAAAACTTATCCCTTAACGGAAAAAAGCTGGGAAGCAATTGAGAAAATCAGAGCAAACAGCAAAGGGAGTAAGGGCGAAATTTGCTTAAAACGTAACTGCAGTCTGCTGATGGAACATGATCTGGAGATTATTGATACGCCGGGTGTCAATTCACAGATTAAGGGTGATTTCAGTATGGCTGAACAGGCATTGAGCGGATGTGACTGTGCAGTATTACCCATGGCCGCCATTTCTCCTTTCAGTGAATCGGAACGTCTCTTTCTTCAAGAGCGCATCATCATGAAGAAAATCCCGCGCATTATGGTGGTACTAACAAAATTGGATCTTGTAGAAGAGAATCAGCGTGCGCGTGTGATTGAATCTGTTAGACTTAAGCTGGAGTCTTTGAATGCTGAAATACCATTGTACCTGTCATCGGAAGGTTTAGTGGAAGGATGGGAAGAAAAGTCTGGTGTAAAAGCGATCAGAAAACAGATTCTTGACTGGATGCAGGAATCCTCACATGTTTCATTGAAAAAGGATCGTGCATGTCAGGAGATGAAGACAATTATCTCAGATTTAACAGCAATTTATACGTGCCAGCTTGAGATTATAGCTGAAAAAGAAGAAAAAAGAAAAGAAGTAGCAGAGCAAAAAAAACAGCAGCTGCTTCGCAGTTCACAAATTCAGTGGGATTCCTTAGAAATTGAAATGTTAAAGCGCTGCAATCAAAATTTTGAGTGGATCCGTAATATGACAGAGGATCGACAGCAAGATATTATCGAAAAATTGCTTTTTGAGCTCAGCCATGTTACAAATCCAAAGGACTGGTGGGAAAAGGACTATCCCTACCGCATGAAAATGGAAATGATTTCTTTGGGAAATGCATTGGAAAATAACCTTCATGCATTCTATACCCGCGATGCAAACTGGCTGAATCAAGTGCTTCAGGAAAAATACAGTTCTGTGATTCCACCTCAAAATCAGAGAATAGCAGACAAAGATGTTTTTCGTTCTCCTGTCATGCTGGGAGATGTTGAGTTACAAGACATGAAACGGGCACGGATGATTTCACGTATCAGTACCGGTGCCGCAACGATCGGGGGATACTTGATGGGTGGTATGATCGGTTTTGGCCCGTTGGGTATGGCTATCGGTATTGGGGGTGGCATCCTTTCAGAGGTTTTTATGAATAAACGAGTGGAAACCCAAAAGCAAGATCTTTCCCGTATCATCAAGGAAGAACTTCCGAAGATTTTTAGTGACAGTATTGCAACTGTGGAACAGAATATTCGGGAAGCTTATGTTTCCACTATCCTTATGATGAAAAAAGGCTGCTCGGATTGGGTCAAAGTGAAATGTGATGCTATCGACAACGCGCAGAAGCAGGCAGAGGATCCAAAGCATGAAGAAAGCATCAGACAAAAGATTGAATGCTTGAAAAAAATCGGCGTTTAATTTAAGCACTAGGGAATATTATTGAGGAGGATTACAAAATGACGAATGATCAGTTAAAGGAATTTGCGGCAAGACAGAAAAAGTTAATGGGTATTATTCAGGATACATCCATGTTGGTACAAAAGTTAGATATGGAGCATTGTGCGCAGGTTTTGCAGCAGCTTCGAAACAAAATCTCATCGGATACTTTTAAGATCATGGTAATGGGAAATTTTAAAAATGGAAAAAGTACGTTTATCAATGCGTTACTTGGACAGGAAATCCTTCCTGCCTACGCAGTTCCTACTACTGCCATTATCAATGAAATCAAATACGGGGAAAAGCCCAAGGCAGTACTTCATTTCTTAAACCCATTGCCTGAGCAAATGTATGATGGGATTCCGGAAAAAGCGCTTACTCATATGCGCCGGTTTCAGATGAAAGATATCCCCCCTATTGAAATGCCAGTGGATGAGATTGAAGATTATGTGGTAATCCCAATGGGGATGGATCACAAAGAAGCCAGCAGACAAAGCCCGTTTGAAAAGGTGGAATTATTCTGGCCGCTAGATTTGTTAAAGGATGGAGTGGAAATTGTTGATTCTCCCGGTTTGAATGAAAATCCGGTTCGTACTCAGGTAACAATGGAATATCTGAATAAAGCGGATGCGATTATCTTTGTATTTAGTGCTTTGGCTATGGGGTCTGCCGGAGAGATTGCGTACATAGACGATACCTTACGGAAAAACGGTTTTGGAGAACAAAGCCTATTTTGCGTAGTGAATCGATTTGATCAGCTGACAAGTGAGAAAGAGCAGCAGCGAGTAAAGAAATTTTCCGACAATTTGTTGGCTCCGTATACCAAGCATATCTATTATTCTTCCGCTTATAAGGGATTGATGGGACATTTGCAAAATAATGAGCTTTTGCTGCAGGAGTCTATGATCCCGACGATTGAAAATGCGTTGGCAGATTACCTAGCCAACGAGCGCGGAAAAATCAAATTGGCTACTCCGGCAAGGGAGCTTATCCGTGTGATTCGACAGGATACGTTGGAAAATACGATTCCGCAAAGACGGAATGCACTTTCTACCGACCTGAGTGTACTAAAAGAACGTTATGAGGCTGCAAAACCTGAGATTGATAAGTTGCAGCAACAAAAAGCTTTGATTGTCAGCAAGACGGAAACCTTTATTTCTAATCTGACTCCAGATATTCGACGCAGCGCAATTAACTATTTCAATAATCTTCCGGGACAAATTCGTGTATGGGTAGAAGAATATGAACCGGAAACAAAGGTTTCAGCATTTCACCCCAAAAGAGATGTGGAAAAGCTAACAGATGAACTTGTAACATTTGTACAGAATAAAGTTGATAGCGATATTAGGGAATGGTTATCAGGTCCATTTACGAATTTGGTAAATGATAAGGTGGAATCTCTGAAAGATTCTCTGGAAGGAAGACTGAAAGAATTTTTCGTATCTCTGGATCAGGTCAAAGTTGGTATTACGGGAAGCAGAAATATACAAACGGAGGATATTCCCGTGTGGAAAAGAGTGGTTGCAGCAGGCGGCGGTCTTCTTATTGGCGATATAGGTGTAGCGGCTTTGGGCGCAACAACAGGACTTTCTTCGGAATTTGCTAAGGGAATTGCACTACAGCTCGGCGCTTATATTGGTTTGGCTATTTTGGGCTTTTTAAATCCGGTTACCATTATCGGGGTCATTGCCTTTTCTGTAATCAGAGGCGGGCTTAAAGTTTCCGAGAAAGCGGAGAAGAATGCAAAAGAACAAGTTTCCGCTGAGTTCTGCAGTAAAATCAGTGAAAACAGCATGCAGTTAGTTGAAAATACCATTAACGGAGCAATGGAGAATTTTGATAAAATTCGAGATATCATTTCCAATTCTATGGACGTGGAGATCAGAGAAATGCAGCGTCAGCTGGAATCTATTATTTGTGATATGGAGCAGGGCGAAGAAGTGATCCAGCAGAAATCTGCACAGCTTGCTGAATCTGAAAAAGAACTGAAAGCAGCAGCAGACAGATTGGATACGTTCATTTTTGAACTCTTAAAATAAAGCGGACAGTTAAAAAACAGGTATCTACCGAATTTTGCGGTAAAATCAGTGAAAACAGTACGCAGTTAACGGAAAATACGATTGGCATAGTGGTAGAAAATTTTGATAAAATCCGAGATATCATTGTGAACGCTATGGAGGTGAAGATCAGCGAAATACAGTGGCAGATGGAATCTATTACCCTGTCTATCAAGCAAGGACAGAAAGTAATCCGGCAGAGATCTGCACAGTCTGTTGAAGCTGGTAACGGCATGAAAGAGTTTTTGAGGTTAATTGATGAGGTTCAAGCGGATGTGTATGCTTTGGGTGTCGATGACGAATTGCTTCTTCGCCGCATCCATAATCTCCGGCAGGGAGCATTAACCGACACCTTTAAAATGGCGGTAATAGGAGACTTTAGAAGTGAAAAAAGAACCCTGATTGATGTGTTGCTTGGACAGGAAATTCTCTCTACCTATACGGCATCTACTTTTCCTGTCATCAAGGAAATCAAGTATGGTCAAAAGCCAAAAGCAGTGCTTTATTTTGTAAATCCATTGCCAGAGAAAATGTATTACGGTATACCAAAAATCCTTGCACACATGCGCCGCTTTCAGATGAAGGACGTCCCTCCTATGGAGATTCCGGTGGATGAGATTAAGGATTACATGGAATTATCTACGGGCGGAGAAACACACAGAACAAATCCGTTTGAAAAATTGGAATTGTTTTTGCCTTCAACTTTCTTAAAGAATGGTTGGGAATTGATAGATACTATTGAGCTTTCTGAAAGCCTAACAAATGAGGTAAGATCTATAGAATGTCTATCAAAGGCAGATGCGGCAGTTTTTGTATTCAATGCTATGGCTATGGGATCTGCTGTGGAGATGGCATATATAAAGGATACGCTGACATTGTATGGTTTGACAGGCGAGCGTCTGTTTTGTGTGGTAAACTGCTATGATCAGCTGGGAGAGAGAGAGCAGCAGAAAGTAAAGGAATTTTCAGATAATCTGTTGGCCCCGTATACCAAGCATATCTATTATTCTTCCGCATATAAGGGATTGATGGGACATTTGCAGAATAATGAGGTCTTACTGCAGGAATCTATGATCCCTATCATTGAGGCCGATTTGCAAAAAGCAGCTTGGGAAAAGCATAATGGGCTGAAGGAAAAAATACAGAGTGAATTACAGGATATTGTTGAGGAAATCGAAAAAATGAAAGCTCATATCAGTAATGTAGAGACTATTTCTCTAAAGAATCCTGTGGATTTTCGAACACAGCAGTTAATACAGACAGCCGATATTGACCGGCATATCCAGTTTATTCGTGAACTGACACAAAAATATGATTTCCCTGCCCGGCAGAAAAAGAAGATCCATAATGAACTGAAAAGAATTGTTGAAAAGCAAAACGATAAGGTTCTAAACATGGCAGTAGTCGGGGAGTTTTCTTCCGGTAAAAGTAGCTTTATCAATGCTCTTCTGCGTGAAAATTTGTTGGAAACAGATGTGATACAAGGTACGACCGTAGCTTCTACATTGATTCGGTATGATGCGGAAAAGACACTTTGTGTTTCCGGCGAAGGTGGCCGTGGGAAAAAAATACAGAAAACAGAAAGCGCAGCGGCGCTGGCAAAGCTCCTGAGAATATACACTTCCGGAGAACAGAAAGAAATAGACGTTCATCATCTGGAGGTTGGATATCCTTCTGATTTTTTGAACCAGGGTATCTGTATTATTGATACACCAGGTACAAATTCTTTGGAACAATGGCACGAAGATGTTACAAAGAAAGCAATTCGAGAACAGGCGGACGCCTGCATTGTGCTTACCAGTGCTGAGAAACCATTCCCGGAAAGCTTCTGCTATTTTTTGGAGGAAAATTTGCAGGATGTTCTGCACACCTGTATTTTTGTTGTAACTAAAATAGATTTGATACCTCCAAAACAGCAAAAGAAACAATTAGAGTATATTCAAAAGGTAATACAGGAAAAATTAGAAATAGAAGCGCCGTTAGTGCTGCCTTATTCTGGATTGCCTGTATTGAACGGAACCTGTTTGGAATATGTACCTTTGAATCAGAAAACAGAGCAGAGAATCGTACAGTTTTTGCAGGAGCAACGAATTAAGATTCAGTTGCAACGGTGTATGTCTTTGCTGGAACAAACGATTGGACGTTTGCAGGAAAACATGAATCTGGTTTCCCAGACAAGAAAAAGAGAACACGAGCAGTTGATGCAAGCGTTGACCACGGATTTACAGACATTTGTTTCCTCTCAGAAATGTGAACTTAGACAGCAGTTTGAAGAAGATGCTGATAGAAGGTCGAAAGAATTTTGTGATCAGATTACGAAAGATATTTGTTCCGCAAGTTATCAGGTACATGCGGAATTTCGTAAGCTTCCCAGAGAATTCGATATTCGGCAATTTCTTCAGACACGGTTAAAAGCACTGTTGGAAGAAAAAAGAGATGAAATTCTGAAAAAAGCGGGTATGCAGGGAAATGATTCAAATCAGTTCCGTACTACTATGCAGTCTATAGTAGATATTTATTGTGCTCAATTTGAGAAAAATTTCAAGGCGGAATATAGGCAATTAACTTTGCTCGCTCATGAGTTGGTCAATGAGATAACGATAGATCTTAACTTGAATGATTCTTTTCTTATCAATGCACAGGCAGATATCTCCATAAAAAACAAGGTAATGGCGAATGATAATAAGGATACAAGAAGTTTTTATGGAAACATGGGAGCGGGGGCAGCTGCCGGAGCAGCCATAGGTTCTGTTGTTCCCGTTATTGGTACAACGGCAGGTGCCATTATTGGCGGGATAATTGGCTTGGCGCGATGGTCAAAAAAATCAGATGATACCTCAAAAGGAGAAGAGTTTCGTAAACAGGTATCCGGAGATGTATCAGCAATGGTGGAACAGTTCTTCAGCGGGTTAAAGGACAGTATGATGCAGACCTTTAATAGGGGAACAACAAGCTGTTGGACACAGATTGAGCGCGTAATGGATCAATATCTTACACAGTATACTTCTATTGTCAATGAAATGAGAAGCCGAGATAAAAAAGCACAGGAAGCAGTTGAACAGGAAATCCAGGTTATTCAGCAAGATATGGCAGCAGCGCAGAAGCGAATTGAGCAGGTTCAATCTATAAAATTAAAACTTAATCAATTATAAGAAAGGGGCAATACCATGGATACAATGCGGGAATTTGGTACGATATGGAAGAAGTTTATGGTAATGTGTCGTGCCAAGCTGATGGAAAAAAGTAAACAATGCTCTTTGAGTGTTTCGGCGGCAGAAATGGCAATTCAGGATGCTGCTTCAATATGGTTTGATCCATATGAAGCATGTGGACAATGGCTGAAATGCTTTGAAAAAGAGGAGCCGCAGGCAGCAGAAAGAGTAAAAAACATATTACATGGGATTAAGTTTGAAAATATCCCTAAGAAAAACAATTTATCGGATCTTGGTGTGTTGGGAGTAACAATAGGTTGTGCTGCTGCAGGTGCTGGATTTGGAGCTTGGCTTTTTCACTTGGGGACGGTAGGAACAGTTTTATCTGCTGCAGTTCCGGCAGTAGTTCTTTACCCTGCTATGAAAGGGTATCAGAAAACTGAAAAAGAAAAAGCCGAAAAGGAAGAGATCACAAAATACATGGAACAGCTTTCTCTTGTTCGGGAAGAAATAGAAGGAATACTAAACAGCATTTTGTAATAAAGAGAAATCTTTCAGAATCATGCTTTTGAAAGTTCCCCATCTGTTTCGCTTTATAACACAACAGATGGGGACTTTTTTATTATTAAGAATATAAACAGAAAGAGTGGCCGAATATGATTAACATAAATATTTCTTTAAGTGACGTCGATTACGAAGCGGCATTGGATGCTTTACTCCCGATTTTTATGGAATACTTATCCAAAAAATCTGACAATCCTTTTTTAACTACAATTTTGACAAAGACAAAATCAATATCTACTGCAGCCGCCAAGGGTGCGTTGAAAGCTCTTCCCCAGGAAACCAGAGATGAACTGGCAGTAGTTTGTCTGAATCATTACAAAAATGATATTATCCATATCCTTACTGAAACATCCAGACAAAAAGGGATTATTATGGAGTTGAATGATATCGCGATCAGCATACAGGAATGAAAGAAGCCAAATAAGATGTTAAACTGTCTAAAAATGCAGAAAAGTATGAATTAGCGGAGACACATGTTATTATGGCATTAAAATCAGATCAGAAAGAGGATGAGTGAATGAACAACTCTGTTTTCCATTCGGATAAGATGTATACATATATCCGAGGATATGCATCGGGGGTTGGTATGATCCAGACGCTTAAGGCACTTTCTTTTGCCAGGGAAAAGCATAATGGACAGAAACGTAAAAATGGTGATCCGTATATTGTACATCCTCTTACTATGGCTTGTAATGCGTTGAGTATGGGAATTCGAGATGACAATACCATAGCAACAATTCTTCTGCATGATGTTTGTGAAGATTGTGGTGTGGCTTTAGAAGAACTTCCGGTAAACGATATTGTCCGCAGGGGCGTTCAGCTAATGACTTTCGAAGTTTTGCCAGGCGAAACAAAAGATATTGCCAAGACCAGATATTATAATATGCTCATTCAGAGTAAGGAAGCTGTGATTACCAAGTTTATCGACCGGTGCCATAATGTTTCA
>CAJFJV010000044.1:0-10148 GCA_904384225.1 uncultured Oscillospiraceae bacterium
GCAGAGTGCGAAAAATCCTTTATTTTCAACGGTTTCGGAGGTTTTTATTAAATCCCTATGAGGTGGTATAACCACCTACATAATTTGAGGTTTCAAATTGAAATTTTAATGTATAACAGCACTCGTCGCGATCAATTTTTTCCGTGAACTGAAATCCGAACGAAAGGCATCGGTTTTTAGCGATTGGATTGGCGTCATTGATCCGCAAGATTACGGTCTTAACGCCTTGAATTTTTAGCCCTCTCAGGATATGCGCGAAAGCTTTTTCATCAAGTCCTTTCTGCTGAAATCGGTCGTCTATCATAAAGCGGCGGATAGTTGCGGTTTCCGCTTGATGTTCCGTTCGCTCATACATAAAAAAGCCAATGAGTACATTGTTGTTATAAATTGCGTTGGGATGCAGCTCCAAGTGATAGTTTGCTTCCGCTATGGAAATGGCGTTGCAGCAAGAATGTTTTTGTGCTGCACCAATGCAATCTTGATTTGTTGTCAATTCGCACACAGCTAATATATTTTGTGCGTCAACTGCTTTGATCTGAATCATGGCCATCCTTCTTGTTTATAACGTTTTACTTTTTAAGACCGCAAGCCCTCCGAGAGAGAATGCGGCGCTTAGGAGCAGGCAAATTCCAATATGCAAGATTGCATTGCTGTTAAACATGATGATTTGGAAAAAGCCAGACAAGACAGCGCGCAATGGTGCAATCGGTGTAAAAACGCAAATGATTGCAGCGAGTACGGCGTCAGTCAGCCACCCATACCAATGTGTCTGCATGGATAACAGCACATGCAGAAAAATCATGACAACCAGCAAGAAGAACATTTGCTGCAATCCGGCAATCACGATCCCATTTTCCATCCATTTGCACACGTCCATCATATTGATCACTGTTTGCGCTGAATACAGGGGATCAATCAATAGATGGATTGCTGTATTGACAAGAGAAATGCAAAACGCCAGGAATCCATAGCTGACAAGACAACTGAAAAAATAATCTTTTTTGCTTGCACCCAAATGCATGAGCTTGGCAAAATCATAAAATACAAAAAAGAATGGAGTCAGGACAGCAAGCAGCCACGTATAATTCCCGTTGCTTAAAACAATGCTCCCGGAAGATGTGGCGCAAAGTGCCACAAGTGCTGTGAGGATAAAACTGATCTGATTGCTCGCAAGCAATCGCTTTACAATCGC
The DNA here is from genome assembly GCA_904384225.1 of uncultured Oscillospiraceae bacterium. Taxonomy (GTDB): domain Bacteria; phylum Bacillota; class Clostridia; order Oscillospirales; family Ruminococcaceae; genus Paludihabitans. The sequence continues at coordinate 1,193 of CAJFJV010000044.1, forward strand.
AAAAATAGATGTCATTTTTTTGCACCTCCCTTATGTCCTACCATTTGGATAAAGAAATCCTGTAAAGACAGCGGATGAATTTCCAATGAACCCGTCTGCGCTGGCGGATTGTCGAAGATATAGCTTGTTGCAAGCCCTCCAACAATATCCTGACCGATGACGTTTCGATTTTGCGTTGCAGCCTCCACGTCTTTTTGCAGTCCACTGATACAAAACGCATTTGTTTGAATTGATTGCAATGTATCAAAAAAACGAATCCTGCCTTTATCAATGATGATCAGCTTTTGAATGGTCTTTGCAATTTCCTCGATGATGTGAGTGGATACAATAATCGTTCGCGGGTGTTTTTGAAAACTCTCTGCCAGCATGTCGTAAAATTCCACGCGCATAATTGCATCGAAGCCAAGAACAGGTTCATCTAAAAGAATGACTTCTTTATTGCTTGCCAAGCAGATAATTGTGGAAACCATCGTTTTCATGCCAAGAGAAAGATGGCGGAACTTCTTTTTCCCCTCCAGCTCAAAGCGCTCCATCATTTCCAAAGCAAAGTCATAATCATAGTTGGGATTTACTTCGGAAGCAATGCGCAGCAGTTTCTGTACCGGAAGGTTAAAATGCTTTGCAAAGTTTTCGATATAGCTGACGCCTGTATCCAAAGTGGACGTTGTGATTGTCTTTCCATCAACTTGAATGGTACCGCTTGAAACGTTTTGATATCCGGCAATCGATTTGAGAAGCGTCGTTTTGCCTGCGCCGTTTCTGCCCGGCAGGCAATAAATGCCCGGTTCGTCAATCGACAGCGTAATGTTTTTTAGTACGGTTGCCTGCCCATACTGTTTTGTGACTTGTTTGAGCTCTATCATGCAGCCATTCCTCCCTAAATGGTATTGCAATATTGGTTGCTTTTCGCAATGTTCTATGCTAAAATAAAGTATAAACCTTTGTGTAGCACAAAGGTCAATAAGGGAAAATAAAAATGAAAAAATATTTTTCAGTGGGAGAAGCTGCAAAGGCTGTTCATACGACGAGCGAAACGCTGCGCCACTATGACCGGATCGGATTAGTGAAGCCAAGCAAAAAAGATGAATGGACGAATTACCGCTATTATACCGAACAGGATATCGTTCGGTTGAACACGGTGCGGGCTTTGCAGCTTATGGACTTGCCTTTACAGGAGATCAAAAAGGTTTTAGAATATGACGACCTCAAAAACATTGTGGATTTTTTAGCACAGGCAGAAAAAAAGGCCGATGAAAAAATAGCGGCACTCCAGTACAGCAAATCAAAAATTCAATTAGCAAAAGCGGATTATGAACGAAAATTGCAGACACAACAGAGGCTTCAAGGCGCTTTTCTTAAAGATTATCCGGAGCGTGTCATTTTGCTTTCTGATACATTGGAAGTTCCAACATTTGATAATCTTTGGAATTATCTCAATCATTTCTATGAAAAAGTTACGCCTGCCTTAAGAGAACAGTTTGCATTCGAGGATCTGGCGGGCATATACACCGAAAACGGCGCGACAAGGCTTTTTGCTGTCTGCGTTCGTTATACAGATGTCAACGGATTAAAGATATTGCCAAAAGGGAAATACCTGTGTGCTGATTGCACCGAAGAAAACCGGGAGCAGGTATTAAGCGAGATTATGCGCATTGCCCGAACAGAATATGGCGTAGAGCCGGCATTTACAGTGCAAATGATTGTGGTGTCAGGCATTTTGCACTGGAATTATGAAGTACAAGTCTATATTGGAAGTTGAAAAACAGGAAAAAAGAAAGAAAGCAGGACAAGATACTTTATTACCGAAAGAGACATTTCACTGCTTTTCAAGAGAGAATAGGAAGCGGGTAGAAGAATTTAGGATAAGAAAACACCGTTCCGCCAAGCAAGCGGAACGGCAAATTAGGATGATATTGTTAGGCTCGGTTTTATACGGACGGTTTTTGAAGTATAGTAGGATAGCGATGAGCGAAAAAGACTTAAATTAGGTCGCAAATAAAGCAGGCTTACACACGGACAATAAGCCTGAGAAAAATGCTGTTTATATGCAGGATAAAACGGCACGTACCGCAGGTATGGAAAATTCAATTTGTTTGGAATGCTATTGAAAAATAAGCCGCACTGCGGAAAAGGAAAAACAGGGCAGCATAGCCGGACGCCATGCTGCCCTGTAAGATAAACCGCTTCAATATAAATGCGCGTGTTTCTTTTCAACACGCTGAAATGCCTGAAAACGTTACGCGGCGGTTTTGAGCATGTTTTCTGCGAAAATGCCGTATCCTTTTGTGGGGTTGTCGACAAATACATGCGTAACTGCGCCAACCAGTTTTCCGTCTTGTAAAATGGGACTACCGCTCATCCCTTGGACGATACCTCCTGTTTTATCAAGAAGTTCTGGATCTGTAACGGATATAACCATATTTTTTGTCAAAGCTTTTTCATTCAAATCGATCTTTTCAATTTGAATTTCGTATTCTTTAATGCCGCCATCGTCGAGGGTACAGCGAATAATTGCGTCTCCTGTTTTTACTTCCTGCTTATTTAACACTGGGACAGAATCTTGTACAGTGAGAAATTCTTCATTCAATTCGCCGAACACACCGGTTTCTGTGTTTTGATACAGGCTTCCATACACTTCGTCCGAGGCAAAGCTTCCGCTTAGTTCACCCGGAGCCCCCGCTTGCCCTTTTACGATGCCGTTTAACCGAACACGACAAATCTGTCCGTTTGAAAGGGGCATAAGCTGGCCGGTATCGCTGTCGCTGATACCATGTCCAAGCCCGCCAAACGTCCCGTTTTGCGCATCATAATACGTGATCGTGCCAAGCCCTGCTGTTGAATCGCGTACCCAGAGACCGCCTTTATATCTGCCGTCCAGCTGAGATTTAACAGGAGTTAAAAAAGTTCGGCAAAGTTTTTCATCTCGCCGGAAACTGATTGATACGGGCGTGGTGCTCTGTGCAAGAATGGCAGCAAGCGCTTCATTCGATGAGACGCTTTGCCCATTGACCGAAAGTATGATATCCCCTTTTTGAATACCGGCTTCTTCAGCGGGTGATATAGTTTCGTTTTCCGTCTCTACGCTTCCGGTATCGATTACCATAACGCCTTCTGTAAATAATTTGATACCAAAAAGCATGCCGCCCGCACAGACATATTTACGATCCGACACACTTACATGCGTCTGTGTAACCGGAATAACACCAAATAGACGGACTGTTACGGTTTGCGTGCTTCCGATAGATTTTCCGGCAAGGCTTGTCTGGTCATAAGAAATAGGCGCGCCGCTTTGCAGGACCTCCATAGAGGAAAAGCGCAGTTCTTCGCCCGGTGTTACATAAAACTGCTGTGGGATACGGTCGGCATACCAACCGACCGCAGTAAATAAAAGGAACGATAAGATGGCAGCTGAAACAGCGGCTTTGCGGATAGCGCCGCGCAGTGTTCCCAAAAAGGGCTTCATAAACATTCCCCCGCATTCTATTTTCGTTCTGAAAGAACTTGGAATCAGTATGGCCGAAATATAGAGATTTATGAAGAGGGATCTTCGCTGATTCTCACTTTTTCTTGTAATCTTGTAAAAGATATGGATGCGCTGTGTGATAAACATAAAGAAGGAAAGGCGATAAAGTTATGAAAATTGGTGTCTTATGTGATATTCATGGGAATCTTCCTGCGCTTGAAGCGGTCTTGCATACACTGAACGAATACGGTTGTGACGAGATAATCGGGACGGGCGATGTGTTGACAATTGGGCCGGAATCTGTTGAGTGCCTGCATCTGCTCCAAAGTTTGGAACATTTTTGTATGGTAAGCGGTAATCATGAACGGTGTTTTGACAAAGGTTTTTCTCCGCCATATCCTCCTTCTATGCTTCCGCGTGAAGCGGCGCATCATCAGCTTGTATATGATCGATTGGATATATCCGACAGGCAGTGGCTTCGTGCGCTGCCCAAGCGTATAGAGCGGCATGTTAAATGTGGAAGCGCCACGGTGACGCTGCTGTTTGTGCATTATCCAATGGATCAAAGCGGTGCGTTCCTTCCCAATTTTGAGGTTACACCTGAAAATATGGATCGAGCTTTTTCAGGAGAATCCGCACAGATAGTCTTTTACGGGCACGATCATACGTATAATGATTGTATAGGAAAACGGCGTTATGTCAATCCCGGTCCGCTTGGTTGCCCGGGAAAGGAATCCGAAGCGCCTGTCGCTGTCTTTGAGACAGATGGAGATGGATGGCAGATAAGACGCTTTTTGATTCCCTATGATAAAGAGGAAACGGTACGGAGGCTGCGGCGTATCCGCACTCCGGATTGGAAAGAAGTAATCGGCTGGTTTTATGAGTAAGGGTTCTATATAATGGGCTGTAAATCATAACAAGCCTTTTGAACAAATACAATTGTTTTGATTAGATCACTTGAAAAAAATAGAGTGTTGCGGATAAAATGGATTGTGATAATTGAAAGAAAAAAGGGTATCTTGTTTGCAACGGAACAGGTAAACGTATTGTTTATTAAAGGGGAAGAAAAATGCATACAGTTTTATATACAGGCGGCAAGATACTGACATTTTGTTCTCAAATATCATGTGAAGCAATGGCCATACGAGATGGGCGCATTTTATTTATAGGGAGCTTGGAAAAAGCATATGAAGTTGTTGGGAAAAATATAGAAATTCGCGAACTTTCAGGCGATGTGCTGATGCCGTCATTTTTAGATGCACATAGCCACTTTACGGCTTTTGCTGCAACTTTGCGCTTAGTCCCGTTAGGGGGATGCCGTTCGTTGAAAGAAATTGCACACAAGCTTAGAGACAAATGCAGGGAAACCGTATCGGGAAAATGGGTAATTGGCTTTGGATATGACCATACGATGCTGGCAGAAAAGCGCCATCCGGATCGGCAATTTTTAGATACCATATCGATAAGCCATCCGATAATGGTCTCACACGTATCCGGGCATATGGGCGGGGTCAACTCTCGTGCACTCGATCTGCTCGGAATCTGCAAGGAAACAGTTGATCCGGATGGCGGGAAAATTGGGCGCGGCGCAGACGGCAGACCAGACGGCTATCTTGAAGAACGCGCTTTTATCCAATGTTCCGAAAAAATTCCGCAGCCCAGTTTAGAGGAACAGCTCGGACTCTTAAAGAAAGCGCAGGAGATCTATTTTTCCTATGGTATTACCACAATTCAAGACGGAAAAACCGGTAATGCAGAATTTACGTTACTAAAAAAAGCGGCGGAACGGAATATGCTTTCGGCAGATGTCGTTGCATATGCTGATATGGCGTCGTGTCCTGAATTGCTGCACGAAAACCCATTGTATTGCAGCAATTACCGGGATCGTCTGAAGCTGGGTGGGTATAAGCTGTTTTTGGACGGATCGCCGCAGGGGAAAACGGCTTGGATGGAAACACCATATAGAAAGGGATCGGATGGACATTGTGGATATCCCGCCATGCAGGACAAAGAATTGTATGGATATCTATCTCGTGCAGTAGACGAAAGGATGCAGATTATGGCGCATGCAAACGGCGATGCTGCATGCCGGCAATATATCAAGGAGTATCAAAAAACAGATTATCGGAAAAAGGACATTCGGCCCGTATTGATACATGCGCAGCTGTTAAGGCCGGATCAGCTTCCCGCAGTGCGTGATTTAGACATGATACCTTCTTTTTTTACGGCGCATATTTATCATTGGGGTGATACACATATTGAAAATTTTGGTTTGCCGCGCGCTGCACAAATCAGTCCGCTTGCCTCTGCATTGAAAGAAAAAATTCCGTTTACCATGCACCAAGATACCCCGGTAATTGCGCCCAATATGTTCGAAACCATATGGTGTGCCGTGAACCGCCTGACGAAAAAGGGCGTATTGCTTGGGAAAGAAGAACGCGTCGATGTGCATACGGCAATATGTGCTGTCACTCAAAATGTGGCATACCAGTACCATGAAGAAAAAGAAAAAGGAACGCTTTCTGTGGGAAAGCGAGCGGACTTTATCCGGCTGGATCGCTCGCCGCTTGAAGTGCCAAAAGAAGAACTCTGCAGTATCCAGATAAAGGAGACATATAAAGATGGTGTATGTGTCTGGCGAAGGTAGGGTTGACAAATAGAACAGTTTGGCGTATCCTTAATTGTATACAAACAAAGTGAACATTTAAGAAGGAGAACCTGCTATGAGCGAATGCAATCATAATTGCTCGTCTTGCAGCGCAGACTGCGGCGAGCGCACAGAAGAAAGCCTGCTTGCGCCGGCAAATGCAAACAGTTGTGTCCGCAAGGTGATTGGTGTTGTCAGCGGCAAAGGCGGCGTCGGAAAATCGCTGGTTACGGCGATGCTTGCGGTCATGATGAGAAGAAGAGGCTATGAGACAGCTATTCTGGATGCTGATATTACAGGGCCGTCTGTACCAAAAATGTTTCACCTGACAGATCGTGCGACTGGAAGCGATTTAGGCATTTTTCCGGTGGAGAGTAAATTGGGGACGAAAGTGATGTCTGTCAATCTGCTTTTGCCGAATGAAACAGATCCGGTCGTTTGGCGCGGCCCAGTTATTGCGAATACTGTTACCCAGTTTTGGACAGATGTGTTATGGGGCGATGTAGACTATATGTTTGTCGATATGCCTCCTGGAACCGGAGATGTGCCGCTTACAGTGTTCCAATCACTGCCTGTAGATGGGATCATTGTCGTGACTTCCCCACAGGAACTTGTTTCTATGATTGTAGGCAAGGCGGTCAATATGGCGAAAAAGATGAACATTCCGATTTTGGGGATTGTTGAAAATTATAGCTATCTGGAATGTCCGGATTGCGGCAAAAAAATTCCTGTTTTTGGAGAAAGCCATATCGACGAAACAGCAGAGCATTATGGACTTCCTGTACTTGGAAAGTTGCCAGTTGACCCCAAAATTGCGGCGATGTGTGACGCTGGAACTATTGAACTGTTTGATGGGGAATGGTTGGCACCTGCTGCGGATCGTCTGGAAAATCTTGATGTGTAAAAAAGAAATATATTCTATTCTATACCTGATGGCAGCCAAAACAATCCTTGCGGCTTCCAGATTGTGAAATTCAAAAACCGCCTTTTGCATTATCAAATGCAAAAGGCGGTTTTTTCCTGTTTGTACTCCGCAATTTTCCGTATAACAGGATATTCGAAAGGGTTTATGCACATAATAACGGCGGTGAAAAGACCGAAGAGTATAAATCGAGGAAAGGCAAGGTGGAGGTTGTTGGTACCAAATGTCAGATTATCGCCGAATGCAGACGGCACATATGATATTTTCTTAGAATACAGCAAAGCAGACGTTGAGTTTGCAAAGGATTTTGATTTAAAACGTAACTTATCGGAAAATGCAAAGAAGCTCTCGGAAGTTGTATCTTCTTACGCAAAAAAGGTTAGGATTAAAAGCGTCAAAGTATTTGTTTCCGGTGTGTTAATTGGATCTATGGCGCTTTCATCTGCATTTTCTGTTTTTGCCGCCAGTGACCGCTATGTGATGGGCTACTTGTATGGTGGAAGCGATATACAGCAAATCGAATATGTCAATCAGGCAAATGGTATTTTAGATGTTGTTTCGCCGAGCTATTTTGACATTCAATCAGATGGAAGCCTTAAACTGAACAAACCGAGCAGTGCTTTGATTGAAAACATGCATGACAGAGGAATCAAGGTGGTGCCGTTTTTAAGCAACCACTGGGATCGTACAGCGGGGATCAATGCATTAAGAGATGTAGAGACGCTTTCTTCTCAGATCGCTGAATATGTAGAAATGTATCAGCTGGATGGGGTCAATGTGGATATTGAAAATGTAACGCATCAACAACGCGATCAGTATACAGAACTTGTTCGCCTGTTGCGTGAAAAACTGCCTGACCATAAGGAAGTGTCGGTTGCAGTTGCAGCAAATCCAAACAATTGGCAGACAGGATGGCATGGTTCGTACGACTATCAGGCGCTTGCGCAGTATGCAGATCATCTTTTAATTATGACGTATGATGAACATTATGAGGGTGGCATATCCGGTCCGGTTGCCAGCATCGGGTTTGTGGAGAATTCCATTCGCTATGCATTGGAGAAGACAAGTGCAGATAAGATTGTACTTGGAATTCCTTTTTTTGGACGGGTTTGGAGTTTAAGTGATGATCGGATTGTTGGAAAAGGGATAAGCAATAAGACGATACAAAAAATCTTAATGGATTGCGATGCCGTGGTAACTTACGATGAAAGCGCACAATCTGTAAAAGCAGAGTTCGAAATTACGGAATCAAGCGGGAAATATACAGCAGGTGGAACCGTATTGACTCCCGGCAGATATGTAGTATGGTATGAAGATGATCGTTCCTATGAAGCAAAGCTGGATCTTGTGCAAAAATACAATTTAAAGGGTGCAGGTTCATGGGCGCTTGGACAGGAAAACCCGGATATTTGGGAGCGATATGAAGATTGGATGGATGGAGAGGATACGGATTCATCTGATCCTGCACCGGACGCACCACCGGAGAGTGATCCCGAATCCTCATACCGGGAGTATACGGTACAGCGCGGGGATTCGCTGTGGAGCATAGCGGCCGAACAGCTTGGGGACGGCAGCCGGTATACGGAGATCATGGAACTGAACGGGCTGAACAGTACAGAGATCCATCCGGGAATGCAGCTAAAGCTTCCTGCCGATACGCAGACACCTTCTGATCCTGCACCGGACACACCACCGGAGAGCGATCCCGAATCCTCATACCGGGAGTATACGGTACAACGCGGGGATTCGCTGTGGGGCATAGCAGCCGAACAGCTTGGAGACGGCAGCCGGTATACGGAGATCATGGAACTGAACGGGCTGAACAGTACAGAGATCCATCCGGGGATGCAGCTAAAACTTCCGGTACAAACGGTATCTGAACCCGCCTACCGGGAGTATACGGTACAGCGCGGGGATTCGCTGT
>CAJFJV010000044.1:10183-20180 GCA_904384225.1 uncultured Oscillospiraceae bacterium
ACAGAGATCCATCCGGGGATGCAGCTAAAACTTCCGGTACAAACGGTATCTGAACCCGCCTACCGGGAGTATACGGTACAGCGCGGGGATTCGCTGTGGGGCATAGCAGCCGAACAGCTTGGGGATGGCAGCCGGTATACGGAGATCATAGAACTGAACGGGCTAACAAGTACTACAGTTGACTCTGGACAAATATTAAAGCTTCCAAAAAACTAAGATAGGATATGCATAATATCCAAAATTAAAATTTTTACTGCAAGAAAGCATCCGGATATTGCCGGTTGCTTTCTTTTTTAATCAAATTGAAAAATTTGATTAAAAAGCTTCTCTCCACAAATGATATCCTGCATGATATAATAAAACAAAAGAATATAAAAGATAATTTGAACGGAGGAGGCGATTTTTTGCTGCAATTTGTGTTAGGACCGTCTAAAAGCGGGAAAACCACGTATATAGATCATGAAATTTTGCGCTTGAGCAAAGAGAAACGGCAGATTTTTCTAATTGTACCAGAACAGTACACGTTCGAAACAGAAAAACGGCTATACCGTAAACTTTCTGGAAATGCGCTTAGCCATGTTACAATCACAAGCTTTACCCGCATGGCGCAAACAACGTTTAAGCTTTACGGCGGTGGAGCAGGGACTTATGCCGACGAGTGTGCAAAAAGCATTTTAATGGCACAAGCTGCAGCCGAAGCAGAAGGCGAGCTTTCTGTTTATTTGAAATCTGCCAAAAATGATGCCTTTATTCATACAATGCTTAGTGCAGTAACAGAATTTAAAAATGCGGGAGTGGATCCGGAGAAACTACGCGCCTGTGCACTGCAAATTGAGGATGTAAATCTGCGTCAAAAGGCAAAAGAAACGGCACTGCTTTATGGAACATATGATGCGCTTTTACATGCGGTATATCTTGATCCGCTTGACGATATTACACGGGCGGCTGCTCTTTTAGAGAAGACGGACTTTTTTGAGAATACGACGGTGTTTTTCGATGAATTTAAAGGTTTTATGGGGAACGAGGTGTCTTTCATCCGATTGATCCTGCGGCGGGCGGAACGCGTAGTGGTTGCATTTTGTATCGATCCGGTACGTGCAGGGGAAAAAGATAGCCTATTCCATAGCGTGGTACGGGAACAGCACCGCCTAGAACGGTACGCCAGACAAGAAAATATATTGATCCAGCCGCCGGTTAAGCTTTCTCGAACGTATTATACCAGTTCGGTGCTTGCGCGTTTGGAACGCATTTTGTTTTCTCCAAATCGAGAGTCTGCTAATAACCCTGAAAAAAATCTCCGGTTGGTTCTATGCCGTGACGCCTATGAAGAAGCCGAATATACAGCGGCAATGATCCGTATGCTTGTGCGTGACGAAGGCTATGCTTATCGTGATATTGCAGTACTTTCACGTGTACCGGAGCAATACGATGAAAAGTTGGCTACGGCATTTTCACGTCTTACCATTCCGCTTTTTACAGATCAAACAAAACCCGCCGCAGATCATCCCCTTATTCGGTTTATTGAGTCCGCGTTGGCTTGTTCCGCCTATGGTTTTACATCGGAGCGGGTGTTGGCACTCGTCAAATCGGGTATGTGCGGCATCACGCCCGAGGAAGCGGGGATTTTTGAAAATTACTGTTTTGTGTGGGATGTCCGCGGCGAGCAATGGAGGAAATCTTTTACCAATCATCCACGCGGATTTATGGAACAGATGACGGAAACAGATACGGCGCATTTAACTTGTGCAGAGCTGGTGAGAAAACGTATAGTAGAGCCGCTGGACGCCTTTTGCACCGCAGTGCGCGATACAGTAGGGGAATTGTTCTGTGAAGCGGTATACCGTTTGCTTTGCGAGCTCGGCGTAACAGAAGAGATGGAGCGGCGGATAGCGGCCGAGTACGAGACAGATGATTTTTCAGGTGCGAAAGAAGAAAAGGGAATTTGGGATGCGGCGATGGCGCTTCTTGATACGTTAGCCGTTACAATGAAAGGCAGGCGCATAGCGCCGGAACATTTTCTCCGATTGTTTCGGATAGCATCAGCGTCTTTGAAAAGAGGAAGTCTGCCGCAGACAGCGGATTGTGTGACAATTTCAGGGACAGACCGTTTTCGTTTTGCAGATAAGAAAGTTATTTTTGTTTTGGGTGCAAATGAACAGCTTTTTCCGTTGATTCCATCAGAAAATGGCATTTTTTCCGAACGGGAGAGGAAAATCCTTTTGGAACACGCCCTTGATATTTCTGCCTCAATGGATGACCAGCTTTATGAAGAACGTTTTATAGCATACCGGGCACTTTCTTGCGCTTCGGAGCAGTTGTTTATTACAGCTTCAAAATTTTCGGAAAATGGTGCAGAACGTGCGGTCTCGGCGGAAGTATCTGCAGCGGTATGCAGTGCAGGCGGCATCATGGAAAGTACGGACTGCATGCCATTGTCCTTGTTTTGTCAAAATGAACATACCGCATGGATTCAGCTCGCCCGCCACTATTGGAGCGATACCCCGCAAACGGCTTCTTTGCGGCACGTTTTGTCGGAACGGGAAACATCGGCGAAATCCATACGGGAAATGGAGCGCATTTTGTCCAAACAAGGATTTCGGCTTGCGGATACACAAAATGCGAAGCAGCTGTTCGGAAATAGAATGTCTGTTTCACCAACGAAGGTAGAAGGGTTTTACCGTTGCCCATTTCGCTACTTTTTAGAACATGGATTAAAGTTGCGTCCGCTTCGGCGCGCACAGCTGGATCCTATTGAAACCGGCTCCCTGATTCACCGGATCCTTTATGAAATGCTTGCGCATCTCGATTTGAAAGAGGGATATGACCGTGCTGCGGCAGATGTTTTTATCCGCAATGAACTTGAGCGCTATATTGAAGAGGTAATGGGCGGCGTAGAAAGCAAGACAAAACGTTTCCTTTATTTGTGCAGACGGATGAGACAGTCAATCCTGCGAATAGCAGACCATCTGCATGAGCAGTTTGTAAATGGCGGATTTGAACCGTGCGCACTTGAATACGAAATTAAAGAGGATGCGGATATCACGCCTTTATTGCTGGAAGCTGCGGATGGGACAAGGATCCGAATAGCAGGGAAGATAGACCGCATTGACCGGTACTATAGCCGGGATGGAAAACTTTATATCCGTATTATTGATTATAAAAGCGGGCGCAAGCAGTTTAATCTGGATGATGTGTTGTACGGATTGAATCTACAAATGCTTATTTATCTGCATTGCATTGTCAAAAATGGAAAAGGTCATTTTGCCGGTGCATATCCGGCTGGTATTTTGTATATGCCGGCCTCTGATCCAAAGCCGACCCTTTCACAAGCGGCACAGGATGAGGCGATACAGCAACAATGGAAGAAAAGCTATCAGATGAACGGATTGCTTTTAAACAATCTGGAGGTACTTGATGCTATGGATTCCGGCTTTTCGGGTATGTTTATTCCGGTCACCTGTAAAAAAGACGGGACGTTTTCCAGTGACAGTGTAGCATCGCTTGCCTCCCTTCGGGAACTTGGCCATATTGGGCGCTATATTGAAAAGCTTGTCTGCAATATGGCGGAAGAACTGCATGACGGACGGATTGAAGCGCTTCCAGTGAAAGATATCTGTGATTACTGTGATTATCGCGCCGTATGCGGACATGGGGAATCTTCGCCGGTACGGCAATGCCCGCATTTTAATCGAGATGAAGCAATGAAGCGGATGGAGGAAAAAGATAATGGGTGAAGTACAGTTTACCGAAAACCAACGCCGCGCTATTGTGACACAGGGGTGTGCGCTGTTGGTTTCTGCTGCTGCGGGAAGCGGAAAGACGGCCGTTTTGGCAGAACGCGCAGTTCGCCTCCTGACGGGTGAAAATCCAATAAGTGCCGATCATTTGATTATTGTGACATTTACAACTGCTGCTGCCGGAGAAATGCGCCGCCGTATTGCACAAAAACTTGCAGAGCGGCTTGCTGAAAATCCGGAAGATGAGTGGCTTCGCATGCAGCAGCTTATGCTTCCCCGCGCACGGATCAGTACCATCCATGCGCTGTGTGCTGGATTAGTTCGTGCGAATTTTGAAAAATTGGGATTACCGGGAGAAATGCGGATTGCAGACGATGCAGAGCTGAATGTATTGCTGAATGAAACGATCGATGAGGTATTTGAACGGCACTATGAAAATGAGGACACTGCCTTTCACAGGCTGTTTTATTATTTTTGCGGTAATGGGAGTGATAAACGCCTTTCGGAATTGATCGTACGCGTATATCGATATATTCGTTCGTTTGCATTCCCACTGCTATGGCTTGACCGGGCGGAGGAATTACTTTGCTCGGATACGCCGGAAAAAAAGAGCATATGGATGCAGCAGATGTTTAAGCATTGGGAACAGGCATTTAGTTATGCGCAAACACTGCTTTTGCAGGCAGTAGACGAAATGATGGAAAGCGATCTGTTTGAAAAGTACGGTCCGGCTTTTTCTGAAGATATACATTTTATAAAAATGCTTTTGCAGGATGCACAGAACCAGAATGCAGATGGTATTGCAAAAGCACTTTCATCCTTTGTAAAACCGCGTTTAGCAGCTGTACGGAAAGCAGCGGATCCTGCTTTACAGCATCGGGTTAAAGAACTTCGCAAAAAAGCATATGATCTTGTAGAAAAGGAGACAGCACACTTTTTTGATCAGGGATTTTCGCTTTTTCCAGAAGAGAGACACCGGGCGGATCGTCTATATACAGCGTCTGTTGTCCATTCGCTGTTTGAATTGGTGCGGGAAACGGATGCCCTTTTATATGAAAAAAAGATGGAACGCGGCATATTGGACTTTTCGGATCTGGAGCATATGGCAGTACGTCTGCTGGCAGAACCGGTTGATGGAAAAGCGATTCCCACACCGCTTGCAAGGGAGCTTGCGGAAGAGTGTGCAGAAATTATGGTGGATGAATGTCAGGATATCAGTGAGGTACAGGATACGATTTTCCGTATGCTTTCAAAAGAAGAACACAACCTTTTTATGGTAGGCGACGTCAAACAGAGCATCTATCGGTTCCGGCAGGCCATGCCGGAGCTGTTTATCCAGCGGCGCGACAGCTATGCCCCTTATTCTAAAAAGGCAGAGCAGGGTGGTGTCTCTATTGTACTTGATCAGAATTTCAGAAGCCGCAGAGAAGTCTGCGACATTGTAAATGCAGTCTTTTCACAGATTATGACGAGAGAAGCCGGGGATGTTGACTATACAGAGGCTGATTATTTAAATCCAGGTCTTCCTTATCCGGCAGCAGAAGGGATGGAGCCAGAACTCTGTATTGTTGATTGCTCTGAGAACGAGGATGAGCAGTCAGATTTGGAGCGGGAAGCTGTTTTTATTGCGCAGCGTATTCGAAAAATGGTGGAAGAAAAATTCGCGGTAACGGAAAAAGGAGAGAAGCGGCCGTGCCGTTTTTCAGATTTTGCGGTGCTGCTGCGGTCTACGAAAAATAAATCTGAAATTTATGCAGACGCTATGCGCAAGCATGGCGTCCCGTGTTTGGCCGCAGTTGCAGATCATTTTTTGGACTCTTATGAAATTGCGGTAATGCGTAATCTGCTGCGCATTATAGATAATCCAATGCTGGATGTGGCACTTGTTTCGGTAATGCTGTCACCTATCGGATCCTTTTCAGCGGACGATGTGACGCGTATCCGGCTTGCAGGGAAAAAAGAACAGGCGCTTTGGCTTGAGTTATGTGATGATATGGAAAACAAAAGCAGATCGTTTGTCCAATTGATTACAGTGCTGCGCCGTGCGGCATCGGTACAGCGTGTCTCGGAAATTCTCCGTTCCGTCTATGAAAAAACGGAATTTTGCTCGTTGGTGTATGCACTTGGCGAGGGGGAAAAGAAAGAGGCAAATTTGAAACGGTTTTTGCATGCTGCAGAACAGTATGAGCAGTATGGGACGGAAGGGCTCTCCGGTTTCCTTCGGTATTTGGATCGTGCTGAAGAAACAGGTGCATCGTTTGAAGGGGGAACCGCCCCATTGTCCGCGAATACGGACAGTGTACGCATTCTTTCCATTCATGCATCCAAGGGGCTTGAATTCCCAATTTGTATTATTGCAGATTGTTCAAAACCATTTAATCTGCAAGATTTGAATAGCGAAATTCAGATGAATGCGGCGCTCGGTTTTGCGATAAAAAATATCGATAGAGCCGCGCTGAAAAGTTATGGAGGACTGCCCTTTTCAGTGATTCGACTGCAAAACCGCCGTGAAATGCTTGCAGAGGAAATGCGTGTCCTCTACGTTGCCATGACACGAGCGCGGGAAAAACTTTTATTTATTATGCGTACCGCAGGATTAGAAAAAAAGTTGAATCGAGCGGCCGTTTTAGCTGTTGGAAAAAAGCCAATGGCTTTTGAAATACTTTCGGCAAACAGTTATGCAGATTGGCTTTTATCCGTTTTTTTACGGCTGCCATCCTGCACTGTACTGCAAAATTATGTAGAAGCTGGGAAGCTTCCTTGTGCAGATTCCAGTGTGCCGGTACAGATTCGGATATGTGGACTGCAACAGGTTGCAGAGGATCTTTCAGCACGAGCCCTCTGTTCTGATGAGGACGTGGGCTTTTCTGCGCTGTTGCGCGCACGGATTGCGTATGTGTATCCAGATGAAAGCAGAACAAAGCTTCCGGCAAAAGTAACCGTTACAGAGATTGCCAAGCACCAGCAGGGAGAAGAAGGGCAGAAACTCGCTGCAAAACCGCGCTTTCTCGAATCAAAAGGGCTTACACCGGCGCAGCGCGGGACTGTTTTGCATACTTTTATGCAAACGGCAGATCATAGCACTGCTTGTATGGATCTTGAAAAGGAAATCCAACGTCTTGTTTTCCAGCGCTTTCTGACTGTGGAGGAAGCAGCGTCTCTAAACCGCAAAAAGATCCGTGCATTTTACAAGTCTTCTTTGTATCAGCGAATGATTCGATGCGTCAAGGTCTTGCGAGAGTATCCGTTTTTGTATGAAATTCCAGCTTCAGAACTGAAAACCGAAGCTGGAGATGCTGTTCCGGATGAGAAAATTTTGTTGCAGGGCATTGCCGATTGTTTGCTTTTTGAGGAGGATGGCCTTGTTATAGTCGATTATAAAACCGATTATGTCGAGGATGAAAACATACTTACGGCACGTTACTATGATCAATTGCGTATTTACCGGGATGTTATGCGTGCGGCATTTCAGATACCGGTAAAAGAGTGTTTGTTATACTCACTGCATTTGGAACGTGAAATCCCGATTATGCTGCAAGACTCTAAAAATGAAAAAGGGGATTGACTTTTAAGACGTCTGTGCTACAATAATGACATTCAAAATGTCTTTACATTTATACGGCGAACGATTTCAATCTCAATAGGATCGTATGCCGTTAAGGAGGAAGTGGTTTTATGAAGCCGTTTAAAATCTATTTAATCAACCATAGCCATATAGATATCGGCTATACCGAACGCCAGGAAAAAATGGCTGTCTATCAGGCAGATTTCATTAAGCAGGCTGTAGATTTTGCTTTATCTGACCGTCAGTCGACTCGCGATTCCCGGAGTAAATTTAAATTTACCGCTGAAGGTTTTTGGGCAGTGGAACAATATCTTAAGCGGTATGGCGAACCGGGAAAAGAAAAGCTGATTGCAGCAGTACGGAGTGGATTTTTTGAGCTGACCGGAGGGTATTTGCACTTTGCGGAACTTTTAAATTATCGAAATCTTTCTCATTCACTGGATTACGCTGCTAATTTTGTATCGGAAAATGATCTGACACCTCTTCAGACCGTTATGTCCTGTGATGTAAACGGATTTTCGTGGGGATTTGCAGATGCGTTATATGAACATGGAATACGTTATTTATCTACCAATATAAATACACATCACGGCGGAGCGCCCTTTTCAAAGCCGTTGGTGCCATTCTGGTGGCGAAGCCCGAAAGGGGAAAAAATTCTTGTTTGGAGCGGTTTTCCTTATCATCGTGCCAATTCGCTGGGCCTGATGCCGGATGTAGCGCCAGGCGGAAACCTTGGTATACCCGGTATGCCGTCAGAGGAAGCACCATATATCAAAATAGAAAATAGTGATTATGCTTACTCACATATCAAAGAGATGATTCGTGTATTGAAAGAAGCGGGTTATTCTTATTCTTTCGTTCCGGTTATGGGTTCGGGACTTTATACGGATAACAGTCCGGTTGGTGATGCACATTGCGAACTGGTCGCTGAATTTAATGAAAAGCATGACAGCGAGATCGAAATTGAGACCGTAACGTTAAATGAGTTTTTCCACAAGTTGGAGCAATTTGGAGAGGAGTTTCCTGTTTATGCGGGCGATTGGAACGACTGGTGGACAGACGGCACCCTGTCGACGCCAAATGAGACCCGGCTGTTCCGCAACGCGCAGCGTACGGAGACTTTGATTCAAAAGCTCGATCCTAAAATGGAAATTGTGACTGTGGCTGAACATGAAGAAATACAAAACAAGCTGATTATGTATGCGGAACATACATGGGGACACTCCCATACCTATTCCGATCCGTATAAGCTTTTAGTAACGCAGCTTGACCTGCGTAAAGCGAAATTGGCGATTGAAGCGGATATGCTCGCCTGCACCGCGTTGGATCGGGTTGCTCGTTCATTGGGAGAAGGGGAGTTTACATATCGTCGTCCTTTTGTATACTATGCGATAAATCCGCACCCATTTAAAAAATGCGATGTGATTTATTTGCCAACAGACTTTTGGGAAGATGAAAAATTTGATGAAGGTGGATTCCGCGTAGAAGATGAGAATGGCAATGTTTTGCCGTCCCAGCGCACATATACCATGCGGGGATCTATGATTGCCTGCTGCATTACGTTAGAAGCGCATGAAAAGAAAATGCTGCGTTTGGTTTTTTCAAAGGATACGCCATATGAAAACAGCAGTATAAATCAAGTAATAAATTCAAATGGAGAATTTGAGAACAAGACATATCGAATTCAATATGGAACAAAAGGTATCATATCGATAATAAATAAAGCAACAGGAGAAGAACTGTTGGATAAAAGAGCCCCTGCATTGGGTTCTCCGGTATATCAAATTTTTCCAAATGGGGAACGGGGAGACGCTGCAGGATTTGGATATAGTGCTCGAACCAAACCGCATATGGAAGTACATTATCCTGAGCTGCTGTCGTTTGAGATGGTAGAGAGCGGCGATGTTTTTACACATTTCAAGGCAACTTATCGGATTAAAGGTGCAGTTGAAGCCTTTTCTCACTATTATTTATACACAGAATTGCCTAAGATCATGGTTACAGCTGAAATCGCAAAAGACTTGGTTCGTGATCCCGAAGGGATGTATGTATGCCTTCCGTTAACTGTAGAAGATGGAGAATGGTTTTTAGATAAAGCAGGGGCTTTCTTTAAGCCGGGCGAACAGCTTCCGGATGGCTGCTGTGATTACTACTCTGTCAACCGGGGAATGGTTTTGTCGGGTACTCATACCGGGATAGCGGTTAATGCGTTGGATACGCCGATGATTATGATTAAAAATTTGAAACTATGGGACTATACCAAAACAGCGGATACCTCTGGCCCAATTTATTCTTGGCTGTGCAACAATAAGTGGGAAACCAATTTCCGTACACAGTGTGCAGGATATCTGGAATCTCGTTATATTATTGAAATGGGTGCAGAAGTAAAAGAAAATGGACGGCAAGTTTTGGAGTCAAACGAATTAGATATTTTGACGGTGCGTGCTTAAGTTAAGCCCAAATTATGGTAAATATAAAAATATAAAAATTTTCTTTTAAAAGGTCTTGCTTTTTTCCGTGATTTATTCTATAATATCATATCGGTACAGTAAATGCCGGTGTGATGGAATTGGCAGACGTAGTGGACTCAAAATCCACTTCGCCGTTTCATACCACTATGGCGGAAACCCTTGATTTATCAAGGTCTTTGACAACTCAATATGTAAATGATTTTTAATGTCCCTCCACGATGTCC
>CAJFJV010000045.1 GCA_904384225.1 uncultured Oscillospiraceae bacterium
GCTTACAACAATTTCCCCATGCGTCCTCTCTCTTGGCGCTCTCCTAAGCAGGTCTTATTCGCTTCCCTTAATCTGTAACACATCATTGACAAACCTACAAAAAGAAGCGGTGATTTTATCTGCAAAGCTGCAATACTGCTGCTCCCGTGCCTTTTTTCTAAAGTCAAAGCGCAAGGCCGGAAAAGACTGCGCTTTTCCGGCCTTGCAGAAATAATTTACAATAATGATCAATAATTCTGTGCGCGAAGTTCAAAATACGCCTTGGGATGGTCACATACCGGGCAAACCTCTGGTGCTGTCTTTCCAATGTGAATATGGCCGCAATTCCGGCAAATCCACATCATATCGCCGTCTTTGGAAAAGACCAAGCCGCCTTCTACATTCTCGAGCAGTTTACGATAGCGCTCTTCATGCTCCTTTTCGATTTTTCCTACTGCTTCAAACAGATAAGCAATCCGGGTAAAGCCTTCTTCTTTCGCTGTTTTTGCAAACTCGGCATACATCTCGGTCCACTCATAATTTTCCCCAGCAGCTGCATCCGCAAGATTTGCTGCAGTATCCGGAATTGCCCCATCGTGCAGCAATTTGAACCAGATTTTAGCATGCTCTTTTTCGTTATTTGCCGTTTGTGTAAAAATATCAGCGATTTGTTCATATCCGTCTTTTTTTGCTTTTGATGCATAATACGTGTACTTGTTCCGTGCCTGAGATTCACCTGCAAATGCCGTTAACAGGTTTGCTTCTGTTTTACTTCCTTTCAGATTCATCGCTAAGTCTCCTTTTCTTTTTTATTATTTTGAACCCTTTTGCAAGGTTTCATACGTTTTTATTATCTGAACATTCCGCACAAATGCCTGTCAGATAAATTTGCTGCTGCAAGACATGAAAGCCAGTCCTTTTTAAAATATTCTCCTGCAAAATAGAATAAAACATTGGCGGACAGTCAAATACCTTTTTACAACAGGTACATTGCATATGCTGGTGCGGCGTAATATTTGCATCGTATCGCGCTTTAGCATCATCTGAAAGAAAGCGCCGGATTACGCCTTTGTCAGCCAGAGCATTTAAATTGCGATAAACTGTCGCCAAACTAATTGCCGGATGATCTTGATGGATTTGCATATATAACATATCGGCAGTCGGATGATCACGCCGTTTTTTCAAAGCCGTCAGAATCAAATCCCGTTGTTTAGAGTAACGCATGAGAAATTTCCTTTAATAAATAATAATGATTACTATTATTATATCTCTTACTTTTTATTTGTCAAGTCTTAGCACAAATTTTATTTCCAACGTGTCTCTTAAAGCCAAAACACCTTTTATCATTTTTCATGAAAAACTGTGGAATCAGGAGCTTTCGCGAGAAAGAAGCTGAAAACCTGTTATCTTGCCCTTCAAAAGCCCGATCGACGAAAATGTTCTGCTTGATTTCATAAATCGTTCCAGTTAAAATGAATTTAAACTAAAACCTCTTCTCATTGTTCCGGTGTGCCACGGCCGTAACGGTGGCTGCCATACTAATTTTTATTCAGCTAATAAGGAGGGATTGCTGTGAGCTTGCATTTAAACCTTCCACGGCATGTCACCATTATACGTCCGGGATCCCGTCTGGACCGTTTCTTTGAAAAACAATTTAGCAGCAGTCAATTTACATACCGAGAAATTTTCTCAATGTTTGTACCAATTGTACTGGATCAATTTTTTATTAATTTTATCAGCGTCATGACCACTTCCATGATCAGCGCTTCCAGCCAAGAGTCTGTTTCCGCAGTAAGTTTGGTAAGTCCCCTTTATATGATGATATTTGCTATTTTTAACGCCGTATCAGCCGGAGGGACCGTCATTGTCGCACAATATAAGGGACGTGGGGATCATGCAAGGATGCGGCACGCCGCTGGGCAGGTTGTATTGGCAACAGTAGCGGTTGCTGTCGTTTGCTGCGCGGTGCTTGTCTGTTTTGCCGATCCGCTCGTCAGGCTGATGTTTGGCGGGGCAGGAGAAGTTGTTATACAAAAAGCGCGCGATTATATGATCGGTGTAGGAATCTCATTGATTTTCCACTCCTTTTATATGGGAGCTTTCGCCGTATTCCGCGGCACAGGGGCATCCAAAATCTGCCTGCGCCTTACGATTATCATCAATTTGATTCATCTATTTGGCAGTATGCTGTTTTTAAATGTGATGAAACTTGATATTATCGGTACGGCGCTCTCATTGAATGTTGCCCGCTTGATTGGTGGAACTGTCGCTATGTGGGCTCTCATGCATCCACATAGTACAATGCGTGTATTGCCATCTGACATTTTCCATATTGACTGGGGAATCCTTCGATCTGTTTTTAAAGTAGGCATCCCATTTGCTGTTGAACAGATCTTTTTTAACGGCGGAAGCCTAATTGTACAAACATATATTGTAAATCTTGGGACAGAAAGCGTTGCAGCTAATGCTGTAGCAAACTCGTCTTTTGCTATCATTTATTCGGCCGGCCTTGCCGTCGGGACGCTTGCCATTACTATTGTCGGCCAGTGTATCGGTGCAGGAGATCTGAAATTGGCACGCTGGTACGGAAAAAAGATGATCCTGCTCGGTACCGCAATGGTCCTTTTGTCCATCCTTGTTTTCCTGCCGTTGCAGCCGCTTATCCTGAAGCTTTATCAAGCGCCGGACAACACGCTTTCCATTATTTATTTACTGTTGCTTACTGCTATCGTCCCCATGCCGTTTTTCTGGCCTGTTTCAAACATCATGCCATGTATTCTGCGTGCTGCCGGTGATGCGACATTCAGTTCAATTGTCTCGCTGCTTACAATGTGGGCTGTGCGCGTTGGATTCGGATGGCTTCTTTCCATTTATATGGGTTTTGGCGTACAGGGTGTATGGATTGCAATGGGGACAGAATGGGCTGTCCGGACACTGGTTTTTTGCCTGCGCTTTCACGGAACGGCTTGGATTTCAAAAAAGACTATTGGGGAGTGATTTATTACCCATAGGATACATATGCTAAATAAGTAAATTATGAAAGGAGATATTTATGCTGATTACCCTTTCCGCCTATGCAAAAATGCATGGAAAAAATCCGGAATCTGCACGAAAAAAGGCGGCACGCGGCGGATTTAAGACGGCACAGAAATCTGGACACACGTGGCTTATTGACAGTGAAGAACCATATGACGATCTAAGGCAGAAGGAGCAGCCCGCTTTGGAAGAAGGCCAACTTGCTTTTGCTCTTCCGGTACCGTCGAACGAGAGCTTTCGTGCTGCCCTTTTTGACGAACTTGAGCCAATTTATCCCGATACCAATGTCAATACCGGTGTCTCTGCGTATACGGTTGCCGGCTGCAACGGTACCTATGTTGGCGTGCAAATTGCCGTATCAGGTCTTGTCCCAGGTATCCCGCTTACATTTGAGGTTGAAGGCCCGCATCGCGCTTATAAACTCTTTGAAATGATTCCTGTTCCGGTTGAAGTTAATACAGGCGCTGTCCAGCGGAGTGAATATTTAAAAGACGATCACAATGAAAACGTAATTCGGCGGGCGCCATTTTATGTTTATGAAGCGCTAAAACCTATCTTCAATTTAACACGTCCGCAGTATTCAACAGCTGCTTTTGTTTTTCGTACGCCGATTGAATATTGCCGTAAGGCAGAACAATTTTCTTTTTCTATTACACTGCGGCATGGCGATGCCGTACGTACGCTGATCTTGCATACAGAGCGCTATCCTGCTAATATTAATCCCGCCTCTCCGCATGATCCGCAATTTGTCAACTGGTTCGATTATCACAATATCGCCAAATGGCATAATGCACCCATGTGGTCTGCCGAATATGAAGAGATGGTTTACCGTTATCTTCGTGCGGCGCGTTATACCCGTCAAAATGTCATGGCAATTCCAGGGACACTGCTGTTTTCCGTTGCAGAGAATGGATCGCTTCAGTTTGAGGCGGAGCGCCTGGATTTGCTGCTTAGGGCTGCAAAACGCGCTGGTATCGCATTGTTTCAGGGCGGAGCATTCTGTTCGCGCGCCTCTTCCTTGGTCGATGACGATGATTTTTATCATTCGCTTGATCACGATCATTTCACTTCGCCAGAACAAATCGGACAGGCCTTTAAACGGCGTGCCTTTGATGAATTTGATTATGGAACAGACGCCGTCTTTTCTTTAACCGGCGCTTCCATGTCTTCAAGTGAGGGCCAAAATCAATTGAAATCGGCACTTTGCTCACTCTATGCCTACTTAAAAGCCCGCGGCCTCTGTGACGTTTGGACTCAGTCTTGTCTGGACGAGCCAAATGATGCCCTTTGCAATGTATACCATACCATTTCGGCCATTACGCGTGAATGCATGCCGAATATTCCGATTTTAGAACCGGTTTTGCCGACAGAAGGCGTTATCGGTGATTTGGATATCTGGTGCCCTTCACTTGATGTATATGAACGGAATAAAACCTTTTTTGACGCACGTGTCAAAGCCGGGGACCGGATCTACATTTATTCCTGCCTAACGCCGGGAGGAAATTATTTAAACCGCCTACTTGATATGGAGCGCCTGCGTGTTGTCTATCTCGCATGGAGTATGATGCGCTATCCGGATATTATGGGCTATCTCCATTGGGGCGCAAATTATACCTGTGGGAACAATCCGTTTGAACGGCAAGCAGCCATGTTTTCTGAACAGGTGCTCGAATACCATCCTAAATACGCAAATTTCCTTCCGGCCGGTGATGAATGCATCTTTTATCCTGGTTTTGACCAGCCAATGATCTCCACACGCAGCGAAGCGCATCGCATAGGGTTTGAAGATCTTGCACTTTTAAAGAAGCTGCATGAAAAAAGGCCGGATCGAGCAGAGGAGATCGTAAAAAAACTATTCCGCCGATTTGACGAATACGAAAAATCAGTTTCTTTATATCGAACCGTACGAAAGGAACTGCTGGAAGCAGTCTGTGAAGCCGAGGCTGTATAAGGCTGCCTGCCAAAGTATCATGAACCTGTCAAACAAAAAGCGGATCTCTTTAAAAAATTCCAATACAAGATAGCAAAAAGCCCTTGCTTTTAAGCAAGGGCTTTTTGCTATTGGGTTTATTTAAATGGCTCCACTCGTTTTGTAATGACGTATACAACGAAGCTTGCTATTTTTCGGCAGGACGTGATGTCATGCGGTTTACGATTTCACGAAAAACCGGAGTTGCGTCGCTACTCCCTTGTGCATCTTCGGCAAGCACCACGAGAATATATTCCGGGTTTTCTGCAGGAAAAAATCCCGCAAACCATCCCTGCAGGATTTCCGTACCATCTTCTCGGAACTGCCCGGTTTGCGCTGTACCTGTTTTTCCGCCTGCACTGACATATCGTGGGCGAGCTTTGTGCCCTTCTGTTTCCATTACACTGTACACGAGCGTTTTTTTTACACGGGCTGCTGCCTCTGCTGTCACTGCACGGACTGGCATCGTCTGCGGTACAGTTTCCGATAAAAACGCTCCGTCTTGTGTTATCCCCTCTACAAGGGAGGCTTGCATTACATACCCTTCATTGAGAATGCCTGTAAGCATTTGCGCAATTTGAATGGGGGTGGCCGTAAGGCTTCCCTGTCCAAAAGAAAAGTTGGCACAGGCTCCTTTCGAAGATATCTCCTCCACCGTTGGGAGCGTCCCTTCTGCTGAAGACATTCCGGGTGCAAATGATGTGGGCGTCCCAAAAGAAAAATCCATAGCGGATGCATGAAACTTATACGGATCACAGGAAAGGCCAAGCATGATAAAATACGGATTGCAGCTTTTAGCCATTGCCGTATCCAAATTAAGGATGCCCTGCCCTGTCCTTGTATAACAATGGAAGTCCGTATCCCCGATCGTTACTTTTCCTGAACAAAAATAGTCATCCGAAGGAGTCAGCCTCTGTGAAAGTGCAGATGATGCTGTTACAATTTTAAAAACAGAACCTACATTATAAGCGGAAAACGCACGATTTACAAGCGGTGCGTTTTCTGTATCTTCGATTGCTTCTGCAATATTTTCCGGACTATAATCCGGAAAACTTGCGCAAGCACGAAGCTTTCCTGTAGAAGCCTCCACCAAAACGACTGCGCCTTTTTTTAGATATTGTGACCCAACTTCTTCACATATTTGCTGTAGGCGTTTATCAATCGTAAGCACTACACCTTCAACCGCTTCCGAAGCATAGCGGATTTCAGGTTCTGTTCCGACAAGCGGCTGGCGAAGCGCGTCTACTGTATACGTAACGGTCGTCTTTTGAGAAATTCCCTGAAGCAAGCTGTCATATGCTTGTTCAATCCCGGTTACGCCGTCGCCGTCACCATTCCGGTATCCTAATATATGTGCTGCAATCTGATTTTCCGTATATCGTTCATCCACGGAAAAAACCGTGACTTGCGGGATATCCGTAAATTCCATACGCACTTCTGTTAAAAAAGGATATCCTTCCGCCAGCTTTTCTGCCAAAACATCGTTTTCAGCCAAAAACCTACTGTCTGAAAGAATTTGTTGTTCATTTTCTTCTGATGGGACAACAGCAGCCAAATACCTTGATTCTGTACCAGTCAGCGGGCGCATTTTACTATCATAAATAGTGCCGCGCGTTTCCTCAACCGTTAGTGTGTATACCGATTGCTGCCTTGCTGTCTCTGCCAGCATTTCCCCAGACGACAGCCCACCTGTTCGCAAGAAAAGCAACGAAAACAGTGCCATAAAGCTGCAAAAAACCCGCAGCATCCGTCCTTGCAATCGCCTCATACCATTCACCTCACACCGAAATTAACAAAATATAGTTTCTCCATTTTGCAGAAATCTAACCATTCCGACGAAAACAATTTTGCATCCTATTTAATTTGCAGCGGAACTTGCAATCCATACGGAAACATGGCAAAATATAAGGTATATTGATATCGCCGTTTGGCGTTATTGGAAAATAAATTGCAGGAGGCCCCTTTATGAACAACGAAACGGTTTTGGTTATCGATTTCGGCGGACAGTATAATCAGTTGATTGCACGGCGTGTACGCGAATGCAACGTATACTGTGAAGTCCACCCCTATAATAAAGTAACAATTCCGTGGATAAAAGAGATGCATCCAATCGGCATTATTTTTACCGGCGGACCAAACAGCGTCTACGCTGAAGGCGCGCCGCATATCGATGCGGAAATTTTTTCGCTCGGCATTCCTGTCCTTGGAATTTGCTACGGTGCACAGCTGATGACATATGAGCTGGGCGGAACCGTAGCTACAGCGACGACGCGCGAATACGGTAAGACAGAAACCTGTTTTGAGCAAGATTGTCTTTTGTTTAAAGGGCTTCCTAAAGAGGCTACTACTTGGATGAGTCACACCGATTATATTGCGCAGATTCCAGATGGATTCCGTATTACGGCGCATTCTATCGGATGTCCGGTTGCTGCAATGGAGTATGCAGAGAAGAAGCTTTACGGCATGCAATATCATCCCGAGGTTATGCATACCGATAACGGCACAGCTATGCTGCATAATTTCCTTTACGAGGTCTGCGGCGCAAAAGGTGATTGGACTATGGGCAATTATGCCGAAACCGCGATACAGAATCTCCGCGAGAAAATAGGAGAAGGCCGGGTCTTGCTTGCGCTTTCCGGCGGAGTAGATTCCTCCGTCGCGGCCGCTTTGCTTGCAAAGGCAGTTGGAAACCAGCTGACTTGTATTTTTGTAGATCACGGCTTGATGCGTAAAAATGAGGGAGACGAGGTAGAAGCTGCTTTTTCTAAATGGGACATTCGCTTTATTCGTGTCAATGCAAAAGAGCGCTTCCTTGCAAAACTTGCAGGTGTGGAAGAACCGGAGAAAAAGCGCAAAATTATCGGTGAAGAATTTATCCGTGTATTTGAAGCCGAAGCAAAGAAAATCGGAAAGGTTGATTTTCTTGCGCAGGGTACGATTTATCCGGACGTAATAGAATCTGGTGCTGGCGATGCTGCCGTTATCAAAAGCCATCACAATGTCGGCGGTCTGCCGGATTATGTTGATTTCAAAGAAATTGTCGAGCCGCTTCGTCTGTTGTTTAAAGATGAGGTTCGCGCACTTGGGACAGAGCTTGGCCTTGCTGATTATCTGGTATGGCGTCAGCCGTTTCCAGGTCCTGGTCTTGCAATCCGTATCATCGGTAAAATTACAGAAGAAAAAATTTCAATTTTGCAAGATGCAGACTATATCTTCCGAGAAGAAATTGCAAACGCCGGTCTCGACCGTTCGATCCACCAATATTTTGCCGTACTCACTTCCATGCGCTCTGTTGGCGTTATGGGGGATGAACGTACCTATGACTATACGTTAGCATTGCGTGGCGTAACGACCACCGATTTTATGACGGCTGATTTTGCCCGTATCCCCTATGACTTGCTTGCTAAAATTTCAAGTAGGATCGTAAATGAGGTCAAATCTATTAATCGCGTGGTATATGACATTACAACAAAGCCGCCAGCTACTATTGAATGGGAATAAAACGAAACACCGTAAAAAGCCAGTATTTATGCGGGTTTGCGGTGTTCGGAGAAGTCTTTTGATAACAATTTGATAACAGCCATACAAGAGCCATTATTCTTGCTGCCCAGTGGTTTACGGGTTACGGAATGATAAAAGGCGGCTTGTGTGGCGAAAGAAATCCATATTAGAAAGCCCTTAGCTGTGGGTAATTGCTCATAGCTAAGGGCTTTTTGTCGTTCTTATTTGTCTTTTTTGAGCTTGTCCTGAAATGCTTCCACCAGCGTATCGCTTAATTCCTGCGAAGGCACTTTCGCCCAGAGCTGCGTGGTATCGTATTTCGGATAGTAGTAACGCCAGCGGTCGTAATCGTCCTTGCTGATTTCACCGGCAGAGAGCTTGTCCGCCTGCTCTTTCCAAGCATGGAGCATTTGCAGCAGCTCGTATGCCTCTTTGCCCTTATCCTTGTTGACCTTCAGGCAAACTTCTCCGTCCGCTTCGCTGACGGTCAGACCATACACATCTTCAAGGGTAAATAAGGTGTGCATAAGACCGATCTGGCTGTCAATGTCAGGGACATCAAGAGCCTGCGGGGAAACATCAAGTACCTGCGCCAGTGCAGCCGTTAAATCCGCCTTTGGTTTGCGGGAGCCGGTTTCATATTGCGCCAAACGCACATCGGCGCTCCTTTCGGGAAAGCCGACAGCCGTGCCAAGATATTTTTGTGTCATACCACGCAGAAGCCTGAAAAAATGGATTCTCTCACCAATCGCCATAGTGTTTACACTCCTCGCTTATGTATCTGCAACCAGTATAAGAACCTGT
>CAJFJV010000046.1 GCA_904384225.1 uncultured Oscillospiraceae bacterium
ATATTGAACTTTTGAAGAGCACTTTGAAAATGGAGGGCGGGAAATGAAGACAAAACTCATTGGCTTAGGTATTTTAGCGGCAGTTATCATAGCTGCCGTTGCCTATGTGTTCATAAGCAACAACCAGACCGTCACCGAAATCAACGGCTATGTGGGCGGCGAAAAGATCGGCCTGCTGGAGGATGAAGAAGTACAGAACATCCTGCGGGACAGGTACAAGCTGGTCATCGACTATGCGAAAGCCGGTTCCATAGACATGATCACCGCCGACGCCACAGAACGGAATTTCCTGTTCCCCTCCAATCAGACGGCGCTGGAGTTGTATAAGCAGATCAACGGCGACCCGGTGAAAAGCGAAATTATCCTGAATACGCCCATTGTCCTGTATACCCGCAGTGCCGTAGCACAGGCGCTGGTTGACAGCGGGATCGCCTCGCAGACCGACGGCGTGTACACAGTGGATATGGTCAAACTGACCGAGGCTATTGAAGCTGGGACAGCCTGGGCGGATATCGGCCTTCCGCAGCTTTACGGCAGCATCACCGTTGGCACCACCGACCCAACCAAATCCAATTCCGGCAACATGTTTGCCGGCCTTTTGGCCAATACCCTCTGCGGCGGCGTGGCGGACGAAAGCAATCTAAATGAAATTCTACCTCGGCTTCAAAGCATCTTTCAGAAGCTCGGGTATATGGAAAGTTCGTCCTCTGACCTGTTCGACCAGTTCCTGAAAACCGGCATGGGCGCCAAGCCTCTGATTGCCGGCTATGAAAACCAGCTGCTGGAATTTGCGGCGGAGAACCCGGATACCTGGGAACAGATTAAAGGAGATATCGTGATGATGTACCCGACGCCTACTGTCTGGTCCTCCCATGTGTATATTGCGCTGGACGAGGCGGGGACCGCCGGGATTGATGCGCTGTTGGACGAGGACATCCAACGGCTTGCCTGGGAAAAGCACGGGTTCCGTACCGGCGTGTATGATACCCCGACGGACGCAGAGCACTTTGGCGTATCGGGTATTGCGAATGAAATTACCCAGGTAGCGCCGATGCCCGACGCCAATACCATGGATCGGATTATCAAGGCCCTCTCATAGAGAGTGCAGGAAGGAATGAATAGGATATGGCAGAAGAAATTACTTTGGATACTTTAATGCAGGGGAAAGAGAATACTGCCCTGCAAAAACAGGAGCCGGTGGATGTTGAGACGGTCCGCACCCAGGTAGAAGAATTGACCCCAGAGCAAAGAGCGCGGGTAGAAGAGTTAAAAAACAGCATCGACCTGATGGATTCTCAGACTGCGCTTCAGTACGGCATTGGAGCGCAGCGGAATATTTCCAGCTTCTCCGACAACATCCTGGCGCAGGTGCGCAGTAAGGACAGCGGCTATGTGGGAGAATTGATGTCAGATCTGGTATTGAAGGTCAAGGATGTGGGCGTCGATCAGTTGGACGACGGCATTTTAGATAAAATCCCTTTTCTGAAGAACGCCTCCCGTGCAGTCAAAAAGTTTATGCAGCGATATGAAAAGCTTGAGGTACAGATCGACAGCATAGAGCAGCAGCTGGAACAGGCGCGGATGCAGATGCTTAAGGACATTACTATGTTCGACGGGCTGTATGAGAAAAACCTGGAATATTTTCAGGAGTTGCAGATCTATATTGCGGCCGGCGAGGAAAAGTTGAAGGAATTGCGGGAAACCACCCTTCCAAAGCTCCATGCGGAGGCATCAGCCAAAGGCGATCCCATGAGCGCACAGGTTGTGCGAGACTTTGAGGACACAGTGAACCGTTTCGAAAAGAAAATCCATGACCTGAAGCTGAGCAAGACCATTGCCATCCAGACGGCGCCGCAAATCCGCCTTATCCAGAACAACGACAAAATGCTGGTGGATAAGATCCAGACAGCGATTCTCAGTACCATTCCGCTGTGGAAGAGCCAGATTGTCATTGCGCTGGGTCTGCACCGGCAGGAAACCGTGCTGCAGATGCAACGGAGCGTAACCGATGCTACCAATACGCTGCTTATCAAAAACGCGGAATTGCTTAAGCAGAACAGTGTGGAAGTAGCTAGAGAATCCGAGCGCGGCATTGTAGATTTGGAGACCCTGAAAAAGGTCAATGAGGATTTGATCTCTACTATTGAAGAAACCATTAAGATTCAACAAGAGGGAATGGCAGCCCGCCAGAATGCGGAGGTAGAGCTAACAGGGATTGAAGAGCGGCTCAAACAAACCCTGCTGTCAACCGTGCAGAATCGATAATTTGAAAAAGCAGAATCCCTTTTTAAAGCCTCGAAATAGTTTGAGAAAGTGAGCGACTGTATTGAGTATGAACAATGTGAAAGATATGTTCGCAGTACTTTTCTATTCGAGAGTGGTTGAAAAAGCTACTACAAGATTTGAAGGAAACTTAAAACAAAGCTTAAAGAGTATAAACTGAATGGATACTTTATCCTATCTGCAAAAGTAAAATCCGTCTGTTTTGCCCGAATTAGCGGCACTATCTGTTATGCAAATAAGCAGATATTTTTTTGAAAGAGATAATATGAAGATCTTACAAAATAATATTAAATTTTTTCAGTTATGTGTTGGAATGAATGTTAAAATCAATTAAAAATATTACATATACTGAGAAACTTTTCGTTATTTCAATGGTGAAACAGGGAAAAACACCATCTATGGCGTTGTATTCTATTACATACTCCTTCAAAAAACAGAGAAGAATAGCCGACACGCATCGTTTAAGCATAAAGTCTCTCAACCCTGTCTTTGGATATAATTAATATAAAAATTATCCTAAAATGAATAACGATTCGGCATAAAGCGATCGACCCTTTATTTAGTTATCACCATATCACAAAAAAATGATTTTTCTATCATGTTGGAGAGATTGGCAAACAACAACGGGGCCTTGACAGCGAATAGGACGTCGCGCTTTTGCGGCAACGTCTTTTATTTTCCCTTTTTGTAGCGAGAAAGGCTAAAATAATTTTGACAATGAGTGTTAGGCAATCGGGTCGAACAACATGAAAAAAGTCCAGAGATTCAGAAATATTTCTTTAGATCATCCAAGCTGACTGGATGACGCAGGGAAAATGGCATGTCAATAACAATAACACCGGGTAAGTGCCACAACCTTAAGAATCTATTTTCCAAATCGAATACTTCATTTTTCTTGTATGTGGTTCAGCCCCTTTACGCCTACCGACGAAAATGTCAAATATCCGAGGGCCGCTCTCAGAATATCGTTAAATTGCAGAGGATAATGAGTTTTCATTCTGTATCTGTATGCTGGTTTGGATGGTGGTGCAGGCGTCTGGACTGGCAGACAAGGGAAGCTACACTTCCATTCCAGCGAGCCTTCCAGAAGTAGATATATGAGCGGGCTTTGTTGTACTTCCGGCTCGCACGGCTTACACCATATTTGGCTGCATACTTACATTAGGGATTGTCGAAAGCGCATGTCTTGTGTATGCTATTACGCATGAGGGACAGAGCTCATTTTTGGGTTGTTTGGTGTCGTAACTTAACGATACCCTATGAAGTCTCTGTCCTTCTGCTTTTTTATTCACTTTTTCTTGCCCTGCTGTCCAATATGTATTGTAGCTCTACAATTTTTGTATGATAAAGCAGGCTGCTTAGGCTTGTTTAAGCAGCTTGCTTGTGGTATTATATAAAAATGGAAGTCTGCTCAGGAGGTTATAGAATGAAAAATTCCTATGAAAGTCCGTTTAGCACCAGATATGCCAGTGAAGAAATGCAGTATCTGTTTTCAGCGGACAAAAAATTTAAAACGTGGCGTCGGCTTTGGGTTGCGCTTGCCCGTGCAGAGATGAAATTGGGTTTGCCGATTACACAGGCGCAGGTTGAGGAATTGGAAGCGCATCTTGATGATATCAATTATGATGTGGCGGAAGCAAGGGAAAAGCTTGTAAGGCATGACGTTATGTCGCATGTCTATGCATATGGGATACAATGCCCGAACGCCAAAGGGATTATTCATCTTGGGGCAACGTCCTGCTACGTTGGGGATAATACTGATGTTATCATTATGAAAGAAGCGCTGCAGGTTATTCGTAGAAAGTTAATCAATGTAATAGATTTACTTTCGAATTTTGCAGAAAAATATAAGGCAATGCCAGCGCTTGCTTATACGCATCTTCAGCCGGCACAGCTGACAACGGTAGGAAAACGGGCGACATTGTGGATTAATGAGCTGTTGATGGATCTTGAAGATTTGGAATACCGTATTTCTACGCTGAAACTGCTCGGTTCAAAGGGGACAACTGGTACACAGGCAAGTTTTGTCGATCTTTTCGAGGGAGATACCGAGAAGGTAACGCGTTTAGAGCAGATGATCGCAGAGGAAATGGGCTTTGAAAAAGTAGTTCCTGTTTCCGGACAAACTTATTCACGAAAAATGGACGCACAGGTTCTTGCTGTTTTAAGCGGCATTGCGCAGTCGGCCAGTAAATTTTCAAATGATATGCGCATTCTTCAGAATTTCAAAGAGATGGAAGAACCTTTCGAAAAAAATCAGATTGGATCCTCCGCAATGCCTTATAAACGCAATCCAATGCGTTGTGAGCGTATCACGGCACTGTCGCGGTATGTTATGATCGATAGCCTGAACCCGGCTTTTACTGCTGCGACGCAGTGGTTTGAGCGTACGCTTGACGACAGTGCAAATAAACGTATTTCTGTAGCAGAGGCATTCCTTGCAGTGGATTCTATTTTAAATATCATGTTAAATGTATGTGATGGATTGGTTGTCTATCCAAAGGTGATCCGTCAGCGCGTTTTAAAAGAACTTCCCTTTATGGCAACAGAAAATATCATGATGGAAGCGGTTAAAAAAGGCGGTGATCGACAGGAGCTGCACGAACGCCTTCGCATGCATTCCATTGCTGCAGGAAAAGTTGTAAAGGAAGAAGGCGGTGAAAACGACCTGATTGATCGGATTTGTGCAGATCCGGCATTCCAGCTTTCGCACGAGGAAATTGATTCCATTATGATTCCCGAAAACTTTACTGGGCGCAGTGCAGAGCAGGTTACGCTTTTCCTTTCAGCCTATATTACGCCTTTACGTGAGAAAAATCAGGATATTTTGGGTGAAAACGCTGAACTGAATGTATAATTTCATTGACTTTTGGTTGATATTGTCTTATAATAGACGCTATGAATGCAATAGATAAGGAAGGATTTTTCTTTTTCGTTTCTTTTGCAATGACAAAATGTAAGGAGAACAGCCCCTATGAAACGTATTGGCAAACCAGTATTTTTTATCGTCGCGGCTTTTATCCTGATCTTTACCACAATTGCTTTTACAGGCATCAGCAGCACTTACGGTGATATTACGACAACGTATATCAAAGGTGTGGGAGATATTCGCTGGGGTATTGACATCAGGGGTGGCGTTGACGTTACATTTACGCCTTCAACAGATGTAACGCCTACTGAACTTCAAATGGAAGCGGCGGCTGAAACCATGCGGCAACGCTTAGTTTCGCTCAATATTACAGATTACGAGGTCTATACGGATACGCAGAAAGGCCGTGTAGTCGTCCGTTTCCCATGGAGGGAAGATGAGACGGAATTTGATCCTCAAGCAGCTATTCAGGAACTTGGCGCAACTGCGCTTCTGACTTTCCGTGAGGGCAGTGAAACCGATGATGAGGGTAAGCCGACAGGCGTGACAGCAGATATTCAAATTGAAGGCAAAAACGTCGTTCAGGCGGAAGCACTTTATGGCCCGATCAGTGAAACGAGCGGTAACGTATATTATATCAGCCTTGAATTTGATGATGAGGGGGCACAGGCCTTCAGCGACTTGACGACACGCCTCGCTTCGGAAAACGGTTCTATTTCGATTTGGATGGACGATGAAATGATTTCGAATGCAACGGTAAATGAAGCGATTACCGACGGCAGGGCGATCATTTCCGGCAATTTTACACACGACAGTGCAACAGAGCTTGCGAATAAAATCAATGCCGGCGCTCTTCCTTTCCAAATGGAAGCGGAAACTTACAGCGCGACCTCTCCAACGCTGGGACAAGGTGCATTAAACGCGATGCTGATCGCGGGCATTCTGGCCTTTACGCTCATCTGCATACTTATGCTTGTTTTGTATCGTGTACAAGGCATCATCATTTGTATTGCTTTGATAGGGCAAGTTGGCGGCATGATCGCTTCTGTTTCAGGGTTTATACCGGGGATTAACAGCTTCACAATGACGATACCGGGCATTGCAGGTATGATTCTTTCAATTGGTATGGGCGTTGATGCAAACGTTATTACTGCAGAACGCATCAAAGAAGAGCTGCATAACGGAAAGTCCATTGACGGAGCAGTTCAGGCAGGTTTTACCCGTGGTTTTAGCGCAATTTTTGACGGTAACATTACCAATATCATTGTAGCGATTATCTTGATGGGCGCTTTTGGTTCGGCTGATAATATTTTTTCGAAAATCCTTTCTCCGATTTTTGGATATTTCGGCTATGCAACAGAGGGCTCCGTATTCTCCTTCGGATATACATTGCTTGTCGGCGTTGTATTGAACTTCTTGTTTGGTGTTCTTGCAACGCGATTGATGACGAAATCGCTTTCACGGTTTAAGTGGTTCAGAAAACCGTCGCTGTATGGAGGAGGGTTTAAGAAATGAAATTAAAAGAATTCAATTTCATCGGCGCCAGAAAAATAGCCCTTTCCATTTCAGCAGCTTTAATAGCTATTATTTTAATTTTTGCTCTGATTTTTGGCGTGCGTTTAAGCGTACAGTTTTCCGGCGGTACTATTATCACTTATACATATGAAGGCGAGATCGATGCAGATTCGATTCAGACAGAGGCGCAAGAGGTAATAGGACAAAATCTTTCGGTGAATATGAAAGCCGGAATTAACGGATTGGACAGCTTTGAAATTGTGTTGGATGAAAAAGAAGGGCTCGTTTCTGATGTGCAGGCTGAATTGGATACAGCGCTTTCTGAAAAATTTTCAGAGAACAATGTTACCTTTCTTTCGAATTCTACAGTCAGCCCTTCTATTGGCAGTGAATTTTTCATTAAAAGCCTTGTAGCAATTGGATTTGCTGCTGTCCTAATAGTGATCTATGTGGCATTTCGGTTTAAAAAAATCAGTGGCTGGTCAGCAGGTATGATGGCATTGGTTGCATTGCTGCATGACGTGTTGATTGCATTTGGTGTATTTGTTATTTTCCGCATACCTTTGGATTTCAACTTTGTTGCTGTAGTCTTAACCATTCTTGGTTACTCGATCAATGATACGATTATCATATACGATAGAATGCGTGAAAACCAGCGCTTGTATGGAAGCTCTATGACACGGGAACAGCTTGCAAACCGTAGTATTAATGAAACGCTCTCAAGAACACTGAATACTACGATTACCACAATTTTGGCGATTGCCATGATTTGTATTGTGGCAGTTGTCTGCAATGTGGAATCTATTTTGAGTTTCTCTTTCCCGCTTTTGGTCGGCATGCTTTCGGGAACCTATTCTACAATTTTTATCGTTTGCCCGCTCTGGTGTATGTGGCAGAACCATAAGGATAAAAAAAGGCCGAAACAGTATGCAGCAAAGCGGCGCTGAATAAGCAGCAAAGACAGCGAATCATTGTCGATAGACACATATATACAGATTTTTTCGGTTCCGTGCATGTACTAAAAAAGAAAAGTCTCCTGTTATGGTCATCTCATAATAGGAGACTTTTTTCATATAAGCGGCTATTCACATATTTTAAAAGGAAGTTTATTCTGCGGGTTTAGCCAGAATAAAAAGATAAAATATTTGTTATTGACAAAAATATAAGGATACGAATAAAATGAAAAAGGACAAAGTGTGGGTGCAGGATATCTATTGAAATGAGATATTTCGCAGGCCATAGCAAGTCGATGGGATGCAAGATTTCAAAGCCGGAATATACCAAATTAATTTATGGCTTTGTTGCGAAAAGTATAAAAGAAAGGATGGAAAGTCTGTGTATAATCCTCAGTTGGAAACGTTTTTATGCGTAGCCGAGTCCGGAAGCTTTAATAAGGCGGCTGAAAAACTGTATATTTCTCCGCCGGCGGTCATTAAGCAAATAAACTTATTAGAAGAAAACTTGGATTTGCAGCTTTTTGTCCGCACCCATCGTGGATTGGTATTAACAAAAGCTGGGAAATCTTTGCTTCAAGACACCAAATATATTATTCAATATTGCAAGGATTCCGTAACACGAGCTAAAAACGCCATGCAGGAAAGCGTAAATGTAATTCGGATTGGTACTTCGCCAATGACACCGGCTCAGGTTTTGGTAGATCTTTGGCCTAAACTGCAGGAGTTCTGTCCTGACATAAAATTTCAGCTGGTTCCATTTGACAACACGCCGGAAAATGCAAGAGAGATTTTGCGGAATTTGGGGCAGCATATTGATGTGGTCGCAGGGATATTTGACGAAACCATGTTAGCTTTGCGTCAATGTGCAGGCTTGGAGCTTTCCAGAGAGCCGATCTGCTGTGCGGTGTCCGTTCACCATCGGTTAGCAGGGAAGGATCGGCTGACAGTCCATGATTTGTTCGGTGAAAACCTAATGTTGATGCGGCGAAATTGGAGCCATTACGTAGATATGCTGCGGGATGATATATGGGAAAATTATCCTGAAATTCATATTATAAATTTTGACTTTTACGATGTAGAAGCGTTCAATCAATGTGAAAATAACAACTGTGTTTTGATGGCGGTAAATAATTGGAGATATGTTCATCCACTATTAAAAATTTTACCCGTTGATTGGGATTATACCATTCCTTTTGGATTGCTGCATTCGCCAAATCCATCTCAGACAGTGCAACAGTTTCTCCAAGCGGTAGAGAAGGTTATGAAATCTTGAATATGGAGGACCATTAACCTTTTAGTAAATACTGCATAACAAAACGGATGTGTCGCAAAACGTAAGTTTTGTGGCACATCCTTTTTTACTCTCAACAGCAAAAACGAATCCAGTATGTGGAACTTCCGCAGCGTTTTGGGCATG
>CAJFJV010000047.1 GCA_904384225.1 uncultured Oscillospiraceae bacterium
CTAAAGGGCTTGCCGCCTGCAATTCACAGACAACAAGCCCTTTCAGCTGCTTGAACAATTTTTGATAGAAATACTGTCTAACTTTTTGGGGTCACTTCATTGTCGCTCGCCGTTTTATTTTTGACTACAAGATTTATGGGAAAAAAGCAGATTTCTCAGCTTACTTTTTTTGATTATACCATCGGGATTTCTATAGGATCTATTGCCGCGGAAATGGCTTCTACGGATGAAATACCTTATCTTCATACGCTACTTGCTATGGTGATATATGGGACTTTGGCGATCCTTATTTCATTTCTCACCAATAAAAGCATAAAAGCGCGCCGGTTTTTTACAGGGCGGGCGTTTATTATCATACAGAATGGAAAAATCTTAGAGCAAAATCTTTCAAAAGCAAAATTGGATATCAATGATTTACTGGCTGCGGCAAGAAATGAAGGCTATTTTGACTTATCTGATATTGCATATGCGGTACTTGAGACAAATGGAAAGATGAGCTTTTTGCCAATCGCTTCTAAAATCCCGGTGACAACAGGAGATATCGGTGCGGTTTCAGCCCAGTCACAGCTTTGTGCAAATGTTATCATTGACGGTGTAGTGATGAAAGAAAATTTGCGGATGGCCGGTTTTGATGAGATATGGCTCTCCCGTACACTCAATGAACAGCATGCACCGCCAGTTTCTGAGATTATTTTAGCCTGTATTGGCCAAGACAATATGCTGACCGTTTATCCAAGGACAAAACGGACAGTTTTGCAAACAGTCTTAGATTGAAATTGATAAAGCCTCTTTAATTAGTAAATAAAACTAACAATATTTTTCTGTTTTTCTTGTTGCTTTTGCGAATTGAAACGTTGTATCAAATGGAGTATACTACTATCACATACAAAGAAGAAAGGGGATATTTTTATGAACAAGAAACTGCAAGAGATGCTGGACGCAAGCCGGGATGTGCATATCCCGATACCAATAGACGAGAGAGAAACAGCGGAAGCAAGGCTGGTACAGGAAGCAAGGCTGGTACAAAAGGAAGTACTGAAAAGCCGTGTGATAGACGATATGGAGTCGCTGGAGCATTGGGAGCTCATAAAGGATTATTCCATATCGCGGCCGGAACCGCTGGCGGATAAAAACGATCCGACAGACCGTGAGGAAATCCGTCCGGCGCCGACGATGGAATTGACAACAGAGCGGTGTGTGAGCGGAAAGCATTCGCTGAAATTCACACATCCGACGAACTTAGATCATTTTGTAGAGTGCCGGAAAGGAAGGATATATGCCCAGCCAAGCGTAAAGCGCGTGGTAGACCGAGAGGACTGGAGGGAGTATAACCGGCTGTCGGCATGGATATATCCGGTAGCGCCGGGGATGAAGTCGATCACACTGCGGATGCAGCTGCACAACGACGGGGTCAGGAAGATGCCGGAGAAGTGGGAGCGGGACGGAGCGCACAATATGTCGCTGAAAGGGAACGAGTGGAACCATGTAGTATTGGAGATGCCGTATCTGGACCGGGACTGTGTGACAGGAGTAAGCTTTGACTATGACATGGTAGGGCATGAAAACGATGCGGCGGATCATGTAACGTGGTACATAGACCAGCTGGAGCTGCAGGAAGTAAAGAGCGATGTATATGAGGGATGGATACCAGGGGAAGAGCGGATCAGTTATTCGCACAAGGGGTATCAGCCTGGAGGAGAAAAGATCGCGATCAGTTCTGGGATAGAGGCAGAGAGCTTTAAGCTGATAGAGACGGAGACAGGAAGGGAAGTATACCGGAAGAAGATAGTAACGGCGAAGACGAAGATAGGAACGCTGCAGGTGATGGACTTTACGGAGTACATGGAAGAAGGGGAGTACATACTGGCAGCGGGAGATGTGACGACACGGGTATTCTCGATCAGCAATGATGTATGGGAGTCGAGTGTATGGAAGGTACTGAACTTTTTCTTAGTACTGCGGTGTGGATATGAGGTACCGGGGAAGCATCGTGCATGCCATACGGATATGCTGCTGGAGCATGAAGGGAAGGCGATAGTAGCAAACGGAGGATGGCATGATGCGGCAGACTTAGCGCAGGGGCTTATCAATACGACAGAAGCGACGGCAGCCCTTTTGGAGCTGGCGGAAGCGCTGAGGGAAGACGGGACGAATGAACGGCTGTACCGCCGGGTATTGGAAGAAGCGAAGTGGGGCCTCGACTATGTCTTAAAGATGCGTTTTGGCGACGGCTACCGCGGGACTTATTCTTCGTCATCAATATGGACAGACGGAGTTATCGGTACAAATGATGATATTACAAGTGAGACGTCGCGGTCTTCTTATACAAATTTTGATGCAGCGTATACGGAAGCGTTTGGTGCAAAGGCCTTTGAGAAGATAGATCCGGTATATGCGGCTTATGCATTAAAGATTGCGAAAGATGATTTTCATTGGGGAATTACCATTTATCGGGAACAGCAGGCCCAGCATGCTGAATATGAAGAGGCTTTTGGGCAGTTTACAGGAAACGATGCAATGGATTTGCAGGTTGCGGCTATTGGTGCGATGGCTGCAACAGAGCTTTATAAACGTACCAGTGAAACGTCATATGTTTCATTGGCAAAAGAATTGGGCGCGGTTGTGCTGGAGTGCCAGCAGCAGGAGATCCCGGATTGGGATGTACCGATGGTCGGCTTCTATTATCAGGATACAAAACGC
Organism: uncultured Oscillospiraceae bacterium; assembly: GCA_904384225.1. Taxonomy (GTDB): domain Bacteria; phylum Bacillota; class Clostridia; order Oscillospirales; family Ruminococcaceae; genus Paludihabitans. Next base: position 2,701 of record CAJFJV010000047.1, read on the forward strand.
GACTTGATTTCACATCATGCACATATGTCTTTTGCGCATTTGCCGGAGATGGCGATGCAGACGCTTTGTGAGACATTCCCGGATGCAGATGAGTATATGAAGTGGTATGCATCGCTTACGCTGAGCGGCGCATATTATAAAAAGATTGCATCGTACACCTATCCGTACGGCGTGATCCCAGCGGGCGTTTATCATGAAAATGAAGCGCAAGACCTTCCGAACAAAACGTTTGCGAGCCAGATCGCTGTGACTGCCGAAGAGTGTGCTGCGGATTATGCGGAAATGGTACGGCAGGGATTCCCGCTTGGCAAGGGGTATTATCTGCGGGTATATCCGGTATGGTTCAGCTTCCGCGGAAATTACAATGTTTTGCTTTCTGAGAACAAAGCGATGCTGGCAAGCGCCAAATACCGCAATGATTACAGCTTGTACGCGGCGACGCAGCACAACTACGAGTGGATTATCGGAAAAAATCCGATGGCGCAGTCAACAATGGTAGGAGAGGGATATGACTTTATCCAGCACTACACCGTGCAGCCCGGTCAGACGACAGGATCCATAACCGTAGGAATGGAGAGCCATTATGAAAAGGATGAGCCGTATTGGCCGCAGGTGAACACAGCGACTTACAAAGAGGTGTGGGTATGCTCTGCGACAAAATGGATATGGGATATGGCGGATTCACTTCTGCCGGCGCATATATCGGGCTATCTGCGGGTGGCAGAAAATGCAGTGCTGAGCTTTACGCACAAAGCAACGGGGAAAATGTATACGGCGCAGGTACATGAGCGGACCGGATACTATGAAGCAACGCTGCCGGCGGGCCGGTATGAAATGCGGTACGACGGAATGGTGAAAGAGATAACAGTAATAGCAGGAAGCCGGTATACGTATGACGGAGCGCTGTATGATGTAAAGACGAAGGTAGAAGTAGAAGGAAGCCATGTGACGCTGCGGGTGGCAGTAAGAGGAGAAAGCGATTTGCCGGTACGTGTAAAGACAGAGAATCTGAAAGGGATGGATGTGTCAGCGATAGTACCGGTAGAAGCAGGAGAAGGGAGCATGGAGTTCCACGCAGAGATCGTAGACGGGAAGAAGCCGTTTGTAGGGATAGTGATACCGAACAACGATCTGAGGGAGCGGGTAGAATTTGTAGATCCGCGTTTGGCAAACCTGTAAAGAAAAAACATTTAGACAACGCAGAAAGGATACGGGTATTTCCCGTATCCTTTCTGCGTTATAATGCGTTATAAACACAATTTAAAAATGATTTTCCTCTTCAATCAGGAAGTCGCTGCGGTTTAGCGAATAGCCGCGGATGTGCGCATTAGGTGCATCATCAACAATATAGCTAACGATATAAATTTCACCGTTGTCTAAATAAACAGAACCGGAATATCCTAAATCAGAGACCGGACTGCGGTCATAATCAATCGGAAGGATACGGACACCTTGTTCAACCCGCTGCGTTTTTTTTAAATCATCCTGTGAAATAAGGGCAGCAAAGAAATTTTGTGTCCACCATCCAAGCCATCCCTTTCCCCCCTGCATGAAGCGGTAAGTTATAAGGCATCGGCCGTCTGGCAGAAGTAAGGAAACCGGCCGATGGCAGCCGGGAAGAGGAAGAGGATAAATCCCCTCCCAAGTTTCGCCGTTGTCATGTGAAATGACCTTCATGCCATCGTATCCTAAACCGGAATTTTCACGCAGGAGCATAATTAATGTATTGTCTGGCAATACAGCGATGTCTCCTTCACACAAGTTATAACGAGCATCTTCCGCCGCTGTAATACGTTCGCTCCATGTCTGTCCTTGATCATCACTAAACCATACATATTGCACGAGTTTGTTTACCTTCTGGCTATAATAATGCGCACCCAAGAGCCATCTTCCTGTTTGGGTAACAGTAAGTTTTGTCGGCACAATTCCCTTTACAGGCGTTACTTCAGGGCCTTCAAAGCGCGTCCCTTTTTCGTCCCCACGCCAAAGCCACACTTCAGCACTTCCGGTATTCTCGTCCCCGACGACATAATCACAAACAATGATAAGGGAATGATCCGGTAAACGGGATATACGTGCGCAATCTAAACGATGATCCTTATCTGCCGCTTTTTCGGTAAGCGGGATTTTAGGGGTCCATGTTCTGCCGCAGTCTGTGCTCCTTGTAAGCATGAGCCGGCTGTCTGTACGATCGGCGTGATGCCGGCATTCTGTAAAAACGCAAAGAAGTGTTCCGTCGATGGTCTGCACAAGATCGGGCCAGGCTTCATAAACTTGATCGTCCCTGCTTACAATAAATTTTTTCATTGCACTCTTCCTTTTGTGAATCTATTTGCAGTATAGTCTTAAACCTGTCTTTTGTCAATCGATCTTTATTTAAGACGCAGCAATCAGTATGTAAAATGTATTGTTTTGTTTGAAAGAGAAAAAGCTTTTGTTTGTCTTCAAATGATATATTGCAAAGTTTTGAAAAAATAAAAGGCTACATTAGAACATGTATCCTTTTATTTTTTAATTGAGATTAGCTTTTTTTGGTAGACCGTAATAGATATTGCGTATGGTATTTCCATTATTGTTTCCAAACCCATTTTTGATTGGAGACAAAAGAAATCCGCATATCACACCAGTTAAAAAAGCGCAGAGTATAGAGAGAAAGGCTATACTTTTTTTCATGAAATTTTCCCTTTTCAAACAATCTATTTTCCTGCAATAGAAAGCCCATCTACCAAAAGATCGGGCGCGCCCAAAACAGTAGTGCCGGAAGGAGAATCCAGCAGCAGTCTGTCATCAAGCGTCCGGATGTTTTGAAGGAGAGTAAAGAAATTGCCTGCGACAGTAAAAGAACGAACCGCATGCCCGATTTTACCATTTTCAATGGTAAAACCTTCACTGTCAATCGAAAAGTCCCCAGTAACGGCATTGGCGCCGGCGTGCAGGCCCTTAAATTCTGTGATATAGACGCCGTCTTTGGCTTCTGCAAGAAGTTCTTCGAAGGAAAGGCTGCCGGGTTTGATATAAAAGCAGTAAGGACTGATGGAGACGGTGTCGGCGTAGCTGTGTTTAGAGGCATTAGCGGTGGTTTTAACCCCTGCCTTTTTGGCCGTTTTGCGGTTATGCAGCAATGTTTTTAGTTTGCCGTTATCAATAACTGTTTTAGCGAATGTCGCAACGCCTTCGGCGTCAAACGGCATTTTGACCGGACTCTCTGCATAAAACGGATCGTCAATCAATGTGACACAATCAGATGCAATTTGTTCGCCTTCTTTTCCAGCAAGCAGAGATAAGCCCTTTTGAGCGGCGTCGGCGGAAAAAGCAGAGAGAAAAGCGCCCATCATGGTGCAGACTTGCTCATTGCTGATGATAACAGGCATTTTTCCGGATTCCTGCTGTACTGCTCCGATTTTTTGTACAGAACGCTTCACAGCCTCTTTGGCAAGTGCAGCTGTATCTATTTCATCAAGTGATTTGATAGAAAAAGAGTATGCAGCATTTACGTCGTTTCCGTCCCGAACAACCGGCGCTGTTACGACAAGGTCAAAACCATATGCGGCAGATAGGTCGAGCCCATTTGAATTGAACAGGCAGATGACTGTACGATAGCCGCCTGCAGAAGTTTCTGTTCCCTCAGAGACACGGCTGTCTGCATCATAGCAGGCTTTCTGGCAGGAGAGCGCTTTTTCTATATATTGCCCTGTTGCTGCAAGGGGAGCAATTTCAGTTTCTGCTTTTTGATAATGGTCACCTGTACCATAAAAGTCATCATTATCGGTATTTTCAATTAATGCAGCATTTTCAAGTGCACGTACAGGGAGGGAACGCAGTTCCTCTTCTTCCATCCATTCAGTAGACGCGTAACCAATTTTTCCATTTACACGGCAGCGAAAGCAAATGCCGCGGCTTTCGTCACTGTTAAAAGATTTAATTTCTGAAGCAAAAACACTGACATCCATTCCGCGGTATTCTGTATAATAGACCTCGTATTCAGTAATTCCAGCATTTTTTGCAGCGTCTTCAATCGTATATTTTAACTTTTTATAATCCATTATGACACCTCCTTATCTTCCGCCAACGGTAATAGACGATACACGGATCAGCGGCTGTCCGACATCGGTTGGGATACTGCCGCTTGAAGCGCCGCACATGCCTTGGCCGGTTCCAAGGTTCTGCCCGACCATATCGATGTTCATCAAGATATCCTTTCCATTTCCCACAAGGCTGGCGCCGCGCACTGGTTCGCAGATCTTTCCGTTTCGGATGATATATCCTTCGCGTACAGCAAAGTTGAATGCGCCAGTCAGCGGGTTGACAGAGCCGCCTCCCATCTCTTTTGCATAAAGGCCGTCTTCAATAGATGCAATGATATCTTCATTTTTATCTGGCCCGTTTTCAATAAAGGTATTGGTCATGCGGGAGGTTGGAGCAAAAGTATAACCCTGCCGACGGCTGCTGCCGGTTGACTCCATTCCCATACGACGGCCGTTTAATTTGTCAATGAGGTAGGATTTTAAAATCCCGTTTTCAATCAGAACATTGCGTTTGGACGGTGTGCCTTCATCGTCAATATTGATCGACCCCCACGCGTTTGGAATAGTGCCGTCGTCGACTGCTGTGACTTTTGGATTGGCAATTTGCTGACCAAGTTTTCCGGCAAATTGGGATTGGTTGAGTGCAACTGCAGAAGCTTCGAGCGAATGGCCGCACGCTTCATGAAAAATAACGCCGCCGAAACCATTTTCAATGGCGACAGTTTTGGTTCCTGCTTTGCAGTAATCGGCATCAAGCATAGTAAGAGCCTGAGCGGCAGCCTTTTCGCCGATGGAACGCGGCGGAATCATCTCAAACAGTTCAAGCCCCATCCGCCTTCCGGGTGAGCAGGAACCGGTCTGGTTTTCTCCGTTTTTGCTGGCGACAGCTTCGACGGCAAGGCGAGTGCGGATCTGACGGTCCTGCGCATACAATCCGTCACTATTGGCAACAAGGATTTGATGGTCTACATCCAATAGTGTTGCAGATACTTGAGAAATCCGGTCACTTTTCTCTTTTGCTGCAAAATATGCTTCTTTTAATATGTCTGCTTTTTGTGATTTCAAAGCTGTATCCGGTACAATGCGGATGGGATGGATGTCGCCAAAAAGCCGCTCAGTTAAATGAATGGATACCTCTTCGTTGCTTTCTCCCAGTGCGTCGGCAACACGGCCGGCGCAGGCCAGCATGCCTTCTAAAGAAAGATCCGCTGTTGATGCGTTGACACACCTCAATCCCTTGAATATCCGGATCCCCACGCCGCTTAAAAGGCTGTCTTTAATCCGATCGATTTGGCTGTCGATCATTACAATGTTGTTTTCTTTGGTACGCTCTACGTAAATTTCGGCAAAATCAGCGCCTGTTGACATCGCCTTTGCGAGAACAGCTTCCAAAATAGGTTTTGCAATCATGGTGTACTCCCTTCCGTACAAATTGTACGATGATACATTCGCCGCAGAGCAGCGAATTCCATTTTATTGTATACCATTTCTTATAAAAATACAATCGGTAGAAAAGGGGTTTAAGAAAAACGTGATGCGGAAACATGCTTGGACGGAAAAGAAAAAGGGTAGCGGCAAAAGTAGGGGATCGAGGGGATACTATGAGCGGGCCGTAAAGAGAGTGGTGGGACGGCTGCCGCATGAAAACAAGCGGTAGATTTCTTATAGCTTGTATGGTATACTTTTATAGAAAATAGCGGATGTTTTTTCAAATTAAAATTCACTCCTATCAAAAAACAAGATAGGGATTGAAAAAGAATGATGACAGTATACATCAGGCTCTTCCAATAGAATAAAAAGAGGTGGGCTGGATTGATTCAGATAAAGGCAGATGAACCTTATGTAAGCCTGTGGTTCGGCAATTTTTTTGAACCGGCTTTCAGCAACAGGGAATATATCGATTGTGCAATGAAGGATATAGCCCGGATGGGCTTTAATTGCGTGCTGCTTGATTCAAAATCTTGGCAGGATTTTTGGGACCGGTATGACGGGAAGGAAGCCAGTCCATATGTGCGACAACAGGAATATATGATAAAAAAGTGTGCGGAAAATGGGCTTTGCCATCACTTTTTATCCATTTATTTAAATGGGGACAACCTCTATCCAACAATCCGTTTTAGCCCTCCCGTTATTGGAGAAGGAATCACGGATATTGATGGGCATCCGCTGCGCTATTACCGTTATTGGTCGGAGAAAGCACAGGCAAGCATGGTTCACCATGTAAAAGGACTCTTGTCACTTTATGGAAAGAACCACGCCGTTCTTCGTATAGCAGGGAAAGAGTGCATGCCAATGTGTTCTATGTGGGATCCGATTGCAGCAGCAAGCTTTGACGAAAACGGGCAAACACGTTACCGCAGTGTGCTTAAAGAACGATATCATGGCGATATTACTTTGCTTAATAACCGGTATCATGCAGAGTTTCAGGACTTTGATTCGCTTTCTCCGGCAGACTATTGGCAGGATATTCAAACTGCACCCCTTTGTGAGCGCGATTTTGTAGAGCGCACACCTGCGTTTTGGCGTTATTGGGATAATCAGCAGTATAAGCAATATGAGCTGCAATTCTATTTTTCCGCAATGCAGGAAAAGCTGCATGCAGCGTGTCCATCACTTCTTTTGATGCCCAACCTGTCTCAGTGGAGCATATTTTTAAATATCAATCGTCGGAACAGATTTGATTTATGGGATACGGCGAATCGCGGAATAGATCCCTATCGTCTTTCCCCTTACCTTGATCAGGCTACTTTTACGACAGTCCCACAGATGCCGGACGGTACGCCGAATCCTTATGTCACGGATTATCAAAACAGCATGATGCGCATGATGAATCCTGAGCGTGAATTTTCAGTCGGATTTTATCTTGGCCGACATATGGCGTACGATATTTATCGGGAAATTACGCCGGCTGAAATAATCGGCTCTGCCGCAGCATCTGGTGCAGATGGGATACATGCATATGGTTATTGCGGCTTGGATGATGGCGGTGTTATGCATAAGCTTTCTCCAGAATTCAAACAATCAATTGCAGATGGAGTCAATTGGATAAAACAGGTTATTCCGCGGCGAAAAGGCAGGCCGAAATGCAAGACGGCTGTTTTATTCCCGTCCCAGATGGCGATAGCAGAGGGATATACAATTGAAGGGAATGAAAGAAGGCGGATTGACAGCCTTGGCTATTTTCAGGCTTTGTGTGATTGCGGACAATATCCGGACGTTATTCATATAGATCAAATTGCAACGGGCGTTTTGTCAAAATATAAAATTTTAATTCTGCCGTCAAATTCCTGTTACCATGCGGAACCATCTTCTTTAGCGGAGGAAGCTGTTAGAGTTTTTGTGCAACAAGGCGGAATTGTATTTCGCAGTGCTTTTGAACCGCTTTCGGCATCTGCTTTTGGAATAAAAGAGCAGGCCCATCCGTGGGAATGCATCCGTTTTATAGAGGGATGGATTCCCAATGGCCCTGTCTTTTCCTCATGTTTGCAGGGAGAGGGCGTTGCTTTTTTTGAGGACAGCGGTTTACCAGCCGTTACGCAGATTTCATGGGGGAAGGGAACGGTTTACGCCTTTGGTTATGAAGCCGGTGCAGAGTATTGTACCAAAGAAAATCAGGCCGTTCCTACTTCTTATGGAAACCGTGCATATTATCCGATAAATTTGAGTGGAGAAGATCCGTTTAGCGTACTGTTGCGCCGTTGTATAAAACATCCTGCTCTTCGGTTTCTCAAACAACAAGAGCAGGCGGTTCCTCAAAGGCGCGGTATTTTGTTTTCTGCTTTTGATAACGGGCTGTTTATTGTCAACCACTCTTCTTATCCATATGATACCAGCGCCTTTGCCGGAAAAAAACAGTTTATTCATCCGGTAAACGAGTCGGTGTTACTGCCGCATTCCGCCGTATGGATTGAAAGGTCAAGTAAAAGCCAGTCCCATTAAAAATGGAATCATTCACTTTTGTCACATAATAACGGAATGAGGATGTTGAGATGGACATACAAAAAAATGATCATTATGAAATAGAAATTACAGGCGTAACAAGTGAGGGAAACGGCGTTGGACACATTGGCGATTATGCTGTTTTCGTTCCAGATACGGCACGCGGTGAACGATGTTTGATCAAACTGGTACAAAACAGGAGCAGCTATGGTTTCGGAAAGCTATTACAAGTGATAGAGCCTTCTCCGAATCGTATTGATGCCGATTGCGATGCTTATCCGCAGTGTGGGGGCTGCACCTATCGTCATATTACTTATTCGGAAGAATGCGCGATAAAGGAGCAAATGGTCCGTGACGTGTTTTCCCGTATTGGCCGCATCAAAACACCGGTGCAGCCGATTGTCAGCAGCAAACGTCAGATAGCTTACCGAAATAAGGCGCAGTATCCTTTTGGGGTGGATCGGGAAGGTAAAACAATTTGTGGATTTTATGCGCGCCGCAGTCATCGAATTGTCACATGCAGCAACTGTGCACTGCATCCGCCGCTGTTTGAACAGATCCGGCGCACTGTGTGCGATTTGGTAGAGAGAAACCATATACCGGTTTATGATGAACGCAGCCACAGTGGGATTCTGCGCCATTTATATTTGCGTATTGGGGAAAAAACAGGGGAAGTAATGGTGTGTTTTGTTTCGGCCAAAAAACAGCCAAAACGCTTTATCCCTCTTGCAGAAGCCCTTGCAAAAACATTCCATCAGATAAAAAGTATTGTGTTAAATGTAAATGAAGAAAAGACGAATGTTATATTGGGAAAAGAGTGCTTTGTCCTTTATGGGAAGGAAACGATTGTAGATGTTCTTGGCGGTTTGAAATTCCATCTGTCCCCACTATCCTTCTATCAGGTAAACCGGGATCAAGCAGAGATTTTGTATGAGACAGCACTTGCGTGTGCATCGCTGACACCCAATGATACGCTTTTGGATCTTTATTGTGGAGCAGGGACTATTGGGTTATGCGCAGCAGCCCACGTAAAGCGTGTGATCGGTGTAGAAATTGTTTCAGATGCGATTAAGAATGCTGAAAGAAATGCGAAAGAAAATGGGATAAAAAATGCTTCGTTTTTCTGCGCGGATGCAAGCGCGGCCGCTTCCCGCTTTGCAGCAGAGGGAGTTCGTCCGGATGTTGTTCTAGTAGATCCGCCGCGTAAAGGGCTTGATGAAAAAGTAATCCAAGCTATCGGCCGGATGGCACCGGAACGTGTCGTTATGGTTTCCTGTAATCCTGCAACTGCAGCAAGGGATGCATCTCTTTTGCAAAGGGAAGGTTATGCTGTACAGAAAATTGTGCCGATTGATATGTTTCCCCGCACAGCGCATGTGGAGACAGTTGTGCTGCTTTCCAGGGAGGGAATCTCCCCATAAAAGTCCGCGTGGCGTTTTCGCCGGAAGATAGGGGTATCCGGGGGCCGGAGCACCGCC
>CAJFJV010000048.1 GCA_904384225.1 uncultured Oscillospiraceae bacterium
TGTAGCAAGCGGCGATACTCCTATTCTGGAATATCGCCGCTTGCGTTCTTATATATCGAAACTTGTCACATCAAGGTTCTTTCAAAAATGGTGTAGCAGAGGTGTAGTAAGCGCCCTTCTGCTCCAAAGAACCACTGATTTTACAGGCTTTTTCAGGACTTTTCGAGATATTGCCGTGACAGACAAGAGGTATTGGACAAATGCACGGCGCTGGCCTTTAAGCCGAACAAATTGAAACAAGCATATTCATCCCTTCCAAAGTAGAGATCGCTTATGCAAAACGTCCAGACTGACGGCGTTTCCTCATACAGCCTTTTTGCAAGCAAAAAAGATAAGCAATAAAAAAACCGTGTGCAGAAATTATATTGCTTTGTACTATGCTTTGTAGAAGTTTGCATCTCGCAAAAAAATACTTTTAAAAAGAATATGAAACAAACTCACTATTTTTCATTATACCGAACATTTAACAGGCTTGCAACCTGCGAAGAAAAATCCAAAGGAAAAATACAAAAATTTTTAAAGGCATACTTGTCTTTTTCATTTGATTGGTATATGATGATTGCAATATGCCCGATTTGAGGTAAGGGCAGGAGGAGGTTGCTTTTTATGAGCCAAATGGATTATACGAAGTATGTAGATACGAATATTGGAACAATCGGCCATCTGCTGCAGTCAACGGCGCCCAATGTACAGTCCCCGCATGGTGCTGCGGTAGTTTCGCCTGTGTTTCGTATGGGAATGAAAGACCGCTACAATTCAGACAAAATTTTTGGCTTTACGGCTGGCTGCACAACTGTGATGCCTACGATTGACGGCGGAGTGCCGGATTTTATGAAAACAGCCAGTATATTTGATCATGATTTTGAAGTTGCGCGCCCGGATCACTATGAGATATTGTTGGAAGACAGCAATATTCAAGAGCGCCATACGGCTTTCCAGAATTATGGCCTGTTTGAATTTACCTTTGAAAGTGCAGCCAATGCATATGTTGTGCTGTATACGAAAGAATGCAGTGCGTATAAATATGAAAATGGAAGGGTATATCTGACCGGTTCCCAAAATGGCGGAAGAGAAGCCTATATCAGCGCTATGTTCGATGTAAGCGACGCCGCGGCTGTTACGGAATATGATGTTATGACGCCAAACGGGTATAAACCCGAAATCGAAGAAAAAACAAAGGCCATTTTGATCAAATTTGAGAAAAAGACTGTAGCACTTCCGTTTGTGCTGTCAGCACTCGATTTTGAGAGTTTAGATGTTTGCTATGAAAAAGAAGCCAAAGGAAAAGATTATAACGCCATTTTAGCTGAATGCAAAGCGGCATGGAACAAGGTGCTGGGAAAAATCCGTGTGGAAGGCGGCGATGAAGCGCGTAAACGTGTATTCTATACGGCGGTATACCGCGCTACTTCCCGCATGCATAACTACAGCGTAAACGGGAAATATTTTGGATTTGATAAGAAAATGCATGATGATGAAGGACATGCATATTACTGTGATGACGGCATCTGGGATACTTTCCGCGGAATGCACCCATTGCAGCTGATTCTTGAGCCAGAGGTGCATCGTGATACGATCGAGTCATACTTGAGAATGTATAAAGAAAGCGGATGGCTTCCGCGTTTTCCTTATCTTGGCGGAAACGTTCCCTGCATGATTGGGCATCATACGGTTTCGATTTTGGCAGAGTCCGCAGCCAAAGGCGTGGACTTTGATTTGGAACTTGCCTATGAAGCGGCATATAAGAACGCGACCAAGCGTACTATGCTGCCATGGAAAGACGGCGAAGCGGAAGAATTGACCCAGTGCTACTATGAAAAAGGTTTCTTCCCTGGCCTTGAAGAGGATGAAGAAGAGACTTGTGATAAAGTGCATGAATTTGAAAACCGTCAAAGCGTCGCTGTCACCATTGAGCATTCTTACGACGATTGGTGTGTGGCACAGCTTGCGGCTCGGCTTGGAAAACACGATGAGGCGGCGTTTTTCTTAAAACGTGCCATGAATTATAAAAATCTTTATGATAAAGAAATCGGATTTTTCCATCCACGCAAAATGGACGGCTCCTTTACGAAAAAGTATGATCCGAAGTTTTGCGGCGGACAAGGTGGAAGAATGTATTATGCAGAGAACAATGCTTACATCTACAATTTTGGTGCCCAGCATGACATAGATGGAACAATTGAGCTGATGGGCGGCAAGGAAAAATTTGCTGAAAAGCTGGACAATCTTTTTGTAGAGCAGTATGACGGTGTATTAAAATCGACTTTCCTCATGCAGTATCCCGATGCCACCGGATTGATGGGACAATTTTGTATGGGGAACGAACCAAGCTTCCATATCCCGTATCTGTATAATTACTGCGGGCAAGCATATAAAACCCAACGTAAGATCCATGAATTGATCGATTTGTGGTTTACAGATTCTCCTCTCGGCATTTGTGGAGACGAAGACGGCGGTGCAATGAGCGCATTCCTCGTTTTTTCTGCAATGGGCTTTTATCCGGTAAATCCGGCTAGTGCAGAATATGATATCGGCAGCCCGATTTTCGATAAAATTGAAATGGATCTGCCAAATGGAAAAACATTCACAGTTTGTGCGGCGGGTGCTTCAGGAAAAGCCAAATATATTCAGTCCGCATCGATTAACGGCGAAGCGCTGGCCACGCCGAAATTTACACATGCACAAATGATGGAAGGCGGCGAGCTTGTTCTGGCGATGGGTGAACGTCCGAATAAGGAATTGTTTGCATAAAAAAATCGGCTGGTAGAGAAAAAGCCGTCGAAATATTAAAAAGCGGCGTGGCCTTATGGATTACGCCGCTTTTTAATATATTCCGGTACCGTCCCTTAAGCAAACATGTCGGAAGGAAAAGAAAAAGCAACATATAAAGAGAACCAAAACGGAGGATAAGATGAGAGAAGAAGAAAAAATCATGAAGGGAGTCCTTTTTTGTCCTGCTGATCCGGAACTTCGTGAAATGAAAAGGAAAGCCCATAATCTGAGTATGGATTTTAACAAGCTGTATGAAGAGGAAACAGAAAAGCGGTCAGCTATTTTAAGAGATTTGCTTGGATCACTTGGAGAAGGTACATTTTTGCAAGGCCCCATAACCTTTCACTATGGAAAACATACGAGCATTGGAAAACACACTTTTATAAATTTTCATTTTACCGTTCAGGATGATGCGCCTGTAACAATCGGAAACAACTGCGATTTTGGGCCAAACGTCACAATTGTCACACCGATTCATCCGATGCTGCCGGACGAACGGCGCGCAATGCTTGACAAGGATGGCCGTATAACGCATTTATGCTATGCAAAGCCAGTGGTAATTGGAGATGACTGTTGGTTTGGGGCAAACGTTACGGTTTGCCCGGGTGTGACAATTGGAAACGGATGTGTGATAGGTGCAGGCAGTGTTGTGACACGGAGTATCCCAGCCGGAAGTTTTGCAGCCGGAGTTCCATGCAGGGTCATTCGGGCTATAACAGAGCAAGACAGCATGCGGTATAAGCCGGATGTATTAGCGGACAATCGCGTGATAGACGGGAAAATATCCGGGAAGACTGAAAACGGCGGAACTGGATCATAAAGATATGGCATGATGGAATTATTTGTGCCGGCAGCTACCTCAAAACAAGAAACGCGTGCGGAAACGTTCCGTACGCGTTTCTATTACAGATCAAAGAGCAAAACAAATTGAGCAGTCAGACGCTAAATGGTTTGACGTTATTTAAAAATGAGAACAACTGATGGCATAAACTTTTCATTTAGGGGATAAAAGGTGTTTTGCAGAGTATCATCAGATTTTATAGCGGCCTTCTTTTTTTAGGCGCCGGATAAGGCATGTAGTGGAGCATGCCATTAACAAGAACAGCCCTAAAAGATAAATTGGAAATAGGGACAACCCGAAAAGTTGCGCTAAAAAGCCAAATAGAGGCGGCATGAAAAGAATACCTAAATTTGCAGCGGCCATTTGCACGCCCATTGCAGACTGGGAGAGCTCCGTTCCGAAATTTTGCGGAGTCAAGTAAGCAAGATTGGGGAAAAGCGGTCCGTTCCCTAATCCGATTAAAAACAAAGCGGCTGCCGAAAAAGCCATAGGAAGGGGAAGAAGCAGAATTACAATTGCAGCAAGTATGATTGCTTGTCCAATACGGATCATTCGCCACCCAGTTACTTTAGTTGAGAGTACACCGGCTAAAAAACGTCCAAGCGTCATTCCAACGTAATAGAAGGTGATAAGCTGTGCCGCATGGTCTACAGACATGCCTTTTGCTTGAACAAGGAAGGTACTGCCCCAAGTGTTGCAAGTAAATTCAATTGCACAGGAACCGACAAATGTCAGACACGCGAAGCACAAAGATGGCATACGCAGAAGCTTCCGAAGCGGTACGCTGTGGGAGGAAGCATCTTCCTCTTGTACAGCTGATTGGCGGCGTTTCCCCCAAAGCGGCAGAGAAAGGATTGTAAGCAGTGTAACCGCTAACTGAATAAAAAATACCGCCCGATAACCGCCCCGCCAGTTATTTTGTTCGCCCAGAATCAAGGACATCAAAAACGGACTTGCGGTGATCCCGATCCCATAAAAGCAGGCAATAAAATTCATATGCGCCGCCTTGTAGTGCAGGGCGATGTAATTGTTCAGCGCTGCGTCGATGGCTCCGGCGCCAAGTCCAAGCGGCAGAGCAAACAGGCAAAGCCATCCCATAGAACCGGAAAGGGAAAAGCCAAGCAATGCAACGGCCGTCATAGCGGTGCTTACCATTGTTACAACAGCAGTTCCAAAGCGATGGATCACACGGGCGCTCGCCAGGCTTGAGATAACGGTACCGCAGGAAATGATAACGGTAACGAAATTTGCATAGGAAACAGGAACATTGAATTCGGGATAAATCGCCGGCCAAGCAGTGCCAAAAACGGAATCTGGAAGGCCAAGGCCAATAAATACGAGATATATTACTACAAGCAGAATTGTTGCCAAAATATCCTCTCCCATAAGCTGTTTTAGCTATTCTACCGGTTCACTATAGCATAAAGCGCAGCGTTTCACAAGTGCTGGATTGCATTGAAAGCGATAGGAAGTAGAAGAAATGATCTTTTACAGATAAAGCAACAAGACAATATAAGTTAAATGCTATAGTTGCAGTTACCTTTTCTGGATAATCTCCTTTGAGCACAGTTTTTTATGCGGCGTATACATCTTGCAAGCAGCCGATGTTTCTTTGTTGCTTTTTCTATAGCGGAGGACGTGCGTTCAATAAGCTTTTTAAATGATTAAGCTGTTCCTTGCCTCTCCAGCCGTTTCTACTTGCTTAATTGGATCAATTTTATTGATCTAAGGAGGAGAAGGTTTGTATCGATACATACGTTGAAAGAAGTCTGTTGTGCCCAATTGTATCTGTAATAACAGAATATATCGCTTTCTGTAAATGCGTTAAATAAAACTGCTGCATTTAAATGAAAAAAGATCCGATATCGCAATTTTAAGCGATATCGGATCAATATATATGATCTATACTTTAGAAACGGGTTTTCTTTTTTTTCGTCCACGGAGTAAGACTGGATACGGCAGATCGTTGATCCCCAATAGCGCTTTTGCCTCTTGATAAGATAGATTGGGAACGATGTGGCGCTTATGTCCTTCAGAAAAGGTATAGAAAACCAAATCGCATCCTCCGGATGCCATCTGAAACACACTTTGCCGCAAATCAATCCGAACAATCCGCTCCTTTGGGACGGAAACGGTTTTAAAACGATATCCATAGGAATAGCGCAGCGTGAAAACATTGTCTTTTATACCGACACCTGTATGAAAGAAGGATACAAGTTTTACAATGAAAAACCAAACACAGGGGATCATTGTCATAATACTCAAATACAAAGTGATATTGTGGATGAAAGGGAAAAGATACCACGCACATCCCCACAGCACGCCGACGACGGCCATCAGGGTAAGCGGTGGTATCAAAAAGCGCGAAAGATAGCGCCGTTTGGGACGAAGAACGGGTTTACATAGCGGAAACTCCGGCAAAAGCAGCGAGAGATTTCCATGTAGTTCCGTTTTGTCACAGGAAGGCATCAAAACGGACAACTCGTCTTTTTTCTTTCCGTAGCCGTTTGCGTGGATAAATGTGCTGTAAAGGCCAAGCGTCTTAGTAAGCAGATTTTGGTGTGCCTCCACAAGATTGATCCGCTGTACGGTGATGTCAAAAATTCTACGTGTGAACAAACCGCTGCGAATTTCAAGTGAACCGCCTTGCCGTACAGCCGAGAAGCGAAGATGCCGTACCAGATTGCGCAAAAAAGAAATGATCCATCCACCCAGAATAGTAAATGCCAGAATAGCTGCTGTTGGTGGGATGCCAAAGGCAAGAAGCTGCATGACCGTAGTAATTTGTGTCACCAGCGCCTGTTCAAAGCTTTTTCCAAGAACTTTACCGATACCCGAAAAAAATGTAGCGCCGAACAAAACGCCGGTTAGGGTGTTGGAGGCGATAAAAGACAGTACGGCAATATTCAGATTGCGCGGCAGATAAACACGGCGGATTTCTTCATTGTTCCAAAAAGGCGTGCGGCATTGCTTTAAAAAGGGGAGAAATTCTTTTTTGTAAACGGTCATAGAAAAATCGGCTTCATTTGGATAACCGCCGTCGGTATCGGCGCTCACATGTACGGCACGGATTGGCAGCAGATACCATGGCGATTCGGTTGCAGCAACTGAAAGGCGTGCATAAGGGATAAAACGCTCCCTGCAAAAGAAGATCCCTTGTTTGACCCGAATACCATGCGCTTCAAGCCGATAGGTCATCCGATACCAACGCAGCATACCAAGCCCGATAATAGCGAGTATGGTCAGAATGTCAAACCATGCGCCGGCCAACCAGTCGTAAAGGCGGTCCATTGTAAACAAAAGCGAATAAGCGGCACGTAGAAGAGGGAAAATTAGCAGTCCGAGAAAACGTGCGGTAGATAAAAAGATATCAATAGGATGTGCGTGACGAAACCGGGTCATAAAAGATCCTCCGTTAAAAAGGATGCCAGCTCTTCCGCCTCCCGATGCTCGAGCAGGCGGAAGGAAAGGGATCCGCCTGCTGCATGGACTGTCAAAGTTGAGAGCCCGAACAGGCGGGTGAGAGGACCATGCCTGAGTGTGACAAAGGCGATACGGCTTCGGTCCATTATCCGGCTTTTTGGAAACAGAATGCCGCTATGAGAGAAAAGTTCCCTTTTGGTTACACGGTAAGAAAAACTCAAATGATAAAGAGGAAGGAAGAGAAATGCGGTGAGGATATAAACTGCGCCGACAAGCCATAAAAGCAAATACCAAAGCCACGTCCCGGGAATAAAGATCCATAAAATAAGGCAGTACAAAACAGCCGCACAGGATAGTGCGGCTGTTTCCCACAACAGCAAAGCTTTTTTCGAAATAGAGTATTCCTTCATATCCCCCCGCCCTTCCTGTTATTTACCATACCATTATTTTAACATGTTTATGCAGGGAGGTAAACGAAAGAAGGGCAGAATTTAAGAAAAAAGATACAATCCGATTTACAAAAGTTTTTCCATTCGAATATGCGGACAATTTTCATCTAAATATACATTTCCGACAGCTTTATAGCCGTTCTTTTCATAAAAGGGCTTTACCCTGCATTGCGCAGATAAGATAAGCCGTTTTGCTCCATTTTCTACGGCACATTTTTCTGCTTCACTTAAAACACGGCTGCCAAGGTGCAAGCCGCGGAACTCCGGCAATACAGCAATACGTCCAATTGTATATGTTCCGTCGTTTTCCTCGGAGAACAGGCGGGCGACAGCAGCAGGCGCGGCGTTGGCGTACAAAACAAGATGGACCGATACGTTGTCGGTTGAATCGAATTCATTCTGAAACCCTTGTTCCTTTATAAAAACAGCCTCTCGGATCATTGCAGCATCCTGAGAGAGTGTGCGGGATATCTGGCAGTCTATTTTCATTAAAAATAAATCCTCCTTGCGGCTTGGCCTTTGCGGGTACTTCGTTTGAGCATCCAAACAGTTATTTGTATTATAGCACATGCGTCAAACAAAAACTTTTTCTTTAGAAAATAATGTCGGTTTGTCAATGATGTGTTACAGATTTGGGAAAGAAAAAAGAACCTGTTTCGGGGAACGCCAATTAAGAGGCCTCATAGGGAAGTTATTGTATT
>CAJFJV010000049.1 GCA_904384225.1 uncultured Oscillospiraceae bacterium
GCTTACAACAATTTCCCCATGCGTCCTCTCTCTTGGCGCTCTCCTAAGCAGGTCTTATTCGCTTTCCTTAATCTGTAACACATCATTGACAAACCTACACTTGCTTGAAAAAACTTTTTTAAAGGCCATATGCTTCTCTAAGTTTCAACTGGCGAACATCTGTCCCGGCAAATTTCAAGCAGGGATAAACCGAAAGACGGGAGAGCGTTCTCTGTGAATACCTCTGTTCAATCTCTTTTAAATTTAAATTGGTATTAATAATAATTGGTCGCTCCAAATTCTGACGTGCGTTCACAATATTATAGAAAGATGCCGTATTGAACTGGTTTCCAAGTTCAGCGCCCAAGTCGTCAATGATGACAAGGTTAGCCCGCATTAAGACATCCATCGTATCGGTATCGCCGCCCTTTCCATAATACTCATTTTGAAGCTTACGGAAAAGCTCCGGAGCAGAAACATACAATGCAGAATATCCTTTTTTCATCACCTCAGCTGCGATGGCAAGAGAAAGATGCGTTTTTCCAAGCCCTACTCCTCCCATCATCAAAATGCCTGATGAATGAAGCGAAAAAGTATCTGCATAATTCCTACAGAAACGATAAACTTGCTCCATCCGTGCAAATGCCTCACCTTGATAATAAGAAAGCTTAAAAGAATCAAAATCTGTTATCGTAATATAATTGTCCGCATTGAATTCTTCTACATTGTACTGTGCTTCCAAATCTTTCAAACAATCACACGGGATTGATCCAGTATATCCGGTATCTCCGCAAGCTGAACAGTGAAAATGCGGTTCCAAATAATTTTGAGGATATCCATGCTCGTTAAGAAGCCTTTCAATTTCGCTTTGAGCAAAAAGATTTTCCTCCTTGATCCGCCGAATAGCTGTCTGCACATCTTCCTGTTTATTAAAGACTGCACGTGTCACCTGCTCACAGGTACTGGTAAGCGTCTTGCGTAAATTACGGATTTGAGGAATCACGGCTTCCACCTCATCCTGCCGCTTTTCAGATTCCAATATGGCGAAATCGTGCCGCGCATGTATTGTTTTCAATGCGCGATGAAAGCTTTCTCTGCTCATATCCGTTTATTCCTTTCGTCCTTTAAGCGCCGGGACCTGATCCCAAAACCGCTCAATCTCTTCAAGGTCATACGTAGCTTGGCTATCTTTGACTCCCGTAGTTTTCTTCTCCGCTTTGGCCTCTTCTACAGTAGAAAACCCCTGCTCATGCCAAGAAGTCAAAATTTTATTCATATAAGGAAAGGAAAGCTTTCCTATCCATTGAATCATCCGTTCGTATGCCGCTGTTATCATATCCAATGAAAAATGATATTCCTCTATCCACTTTCTAATGAAATTGCGTTCTGTTTCGGTGAGTGCCCGATTTTCAATACCAAGTATTTTTTTTACTGCATTTTCATTGCTGCGCTCTCGTTTTAAAAAAGCTAAGTACTGCTCTGCAAGCTCATGTGTTACAATACCGTTATCCGCCCATGCCGCACATGTTTTTTCCAGATACCGCGCATTCATCTTCCCTGTTGTTAAACAATAATCGACGGCCATTAAAACTACATCTGCCGGAAGCCGAAGATACTCTAACACATGGATGATTGTTTTATACTCAGCAGGAGAAATGGTTCTGCCAATCAAATTTTCTGTGCAATCCAGTAAATATGTAAGTTCCGGAGGGGTATTTTCACGACGCTGTTGTACCGAACGTTTTGACAGTACGGTAACGTTTGCTGCAGATTCCGTACTTTTTTCTTCAATCAGCACACCGCGGTCGATCCAATAAGACAGCGCCTCCTCAATACGGCTCTCCGGCTGTCCTAACAAATTCGAAAGCAGATTCACACTGTAATGCTTGTCTGCATTTTTAAAAATCAAAAGAGCTGTTTTCAGATAAAGTGCGTCAAGATTCGCCAAATCATCATTTACAATCTCCTGTGGAAGTGCAAAATGATTTGCATATTGCTTAAAATTGATTCGGTAAGTCACAACAATTACCCCTCACTGCAATGTCTCTATTCTCTGATGAGAAAATCATTCTATCTGTAATAGTCAAGCTGTCCATAGGCCAAACGCCCACTTTAACTTTTATATTATAACACAATTCCTTATCTGTCACAAACAAAGATTCACATTTCCCTTTTTTCTGTTCCTCATCCGTGCTATAATAAAGCTATCGCGCAAAACAAACGGAAAACAAGCAAATGTATCGCAATACACAAATCCGATCGACATTGTGAGGAAAGGGGTTGTTTTTATGGACCAAGCTGCCGTTATTCCAGGCGTAGGACGAGGCGGTATGACCGATAAATATCAGGTTAAGATTTTGATTTGCTATTTAATGAACACGGTATCCGTCCCATTTACTGCCGAACAGCTCAATGAAATTTTTCAAGATACACAAATTGTAAATTACTTTACTTTTTGCGAGGCATTGGACGAACTTTTAGAAAGTGGTCACCTTTCAGCTTTGGAAAATGGAGCGTATCGTCTGAATGCACTTGGCGAAGAAACGGCCCAGCGTCTCGCACGCTCCTTGCCAAAATCTATTCAGGATAATGTTGTGCAGACAGCGATGCGCTTAATTGCAAAACAAAAACATGAAAGTGAGAACGAGGTGTCCATCGTACAGGCAGACCAGGGATTCTATGTCATCTGCACCATTCATGACATTGATTTTGACTTGATACAGCTCTCTTTATACGCTCCGGATGAAATGCAGGCGCAGGTTATTCGGCACAATTTTTTAAAAAACCCTGCAACGCTCTATCAACGCATTATTGATCACTTGACCCAAAACACTGCTGATTGATCTTGTCTTTCTTATACCATACCCGCTTTTGCGCAGCTTTATATTTAAAGAATGTTTTTATAAATGTCGTTAATGAAATAAACATCTTAATGGAGAAAAGAGGACTTGCAGTTTTTCCGCAAGCCCTCTTTTGTTTATTTCGATCGAAAAAATATGCTGGATACAATAAGAGAAAACGGTTCGTACTAATCCCGTTCTGATTAAGTATACTTGATACTTCGCAGAGAGCCGTATAGATACATCTATTTTTATGCAGGCCCCATTTATCAATAAAACTTTCCCTTTTACTTCCTATGAGAAAGAATCCACTCCAGAATAGATTCTTCATCAAATAAAATATTGCCGCCTCCGTGATAATTTCCTGTTATCCCTCTATCGGCGAACCATTCATTATCCGGAATTTGCAGCTGCAAAACGCCGTCAATCTGTTCTTCTGTCAATCCGGCCGCACTGTATTCCGTATACAATCCATCATAAGCTTCTTTAGCACGCTGCGAACCATAATATTCATCGTTTTCCGCCATAAAAATATAAACGGCTACCTCCTCTTGTGCAACAGATGCATATTCGCCGTCCCACTGGGATGCCCCGTGAAGATAAGCAGCATATAAGTCCGGCCGTAAGGATACCGCTTGAGACATTGTTTCACCTCCAGCAGAATAACCGGCAGCATAAATCCGATTTTTATCTACTGAAAAATTATCAATAAAATATTCTGTTAACTCAATAGCCTGTAAAGCAGAAGTTTCTCCCCAATCTGTCAGCTGTGCCGATACTACGATCAGATTTTCGGGAAGTTCGGTCCAACATAAGAATCCGCGCCAGTTTAAGTTTGAACCAGAAGAATCCGCGCCAAACCACATCATATCATACCCTGGCATTGTGATGATCATTGGGTATTCCTGTACACTGCTATAATCTTGCGGCAAATAATAGCTGTAGTGGATTTGCCCTGTACTTCCCTCTAAGATCTGCTCTGTAACAAAACCTGATTTCATTTGATCTACTGCATCATCTGCTGTTTGTGACGTCATCTCTGCTGAATTTAAACAGTTTCCCTTCATCATCCCGTAGGTCTTCACTTTTGATCAACCGCAGTACCTTATGGCATACCTTGTTTAGGAGAGTCCTTCGTCCTTGAAATCAGCTTCTTCTGTTTTTTATTACGCTTTATCATTGTCAAACGAGCAGTGTAGTGTTCCGATATCATCCACCACTTTGACAGTGCCTCTTGTCTGATCCTCGACAGGACATGGATCTCTGCCCATGCTCAATAACATGATCCTGGTACCGGGAGGATACTCTGCCTGGTACCGCTTGGCCTGCTGGTGTAGGCGTTCCCATTCATTCATCGTCTACATCTCCATTCTGAAATCTGATTTCCCTTCTGCCCGGTAGGAGGGCATAAAAAAAGCGACCACTCTCATGGTCGTTCCTACCTTACTCTATACACACTTTTTCTTTCTGCTGTGTTTTCTGTACCTATTCGCCCTCCTTCCTCTACGCAATACACCGCTATACACAGATATAACCCTGCTCCATTTTAGGGTAGCCTATAAATACGGTATCATACTCCTCCCAATTATCTACTGTATCCTCTACCAGATCAATATGACGCAGTTCTTCATTTGCATGTTCCTGTGAAACCCTACTATCTTCATTACCATAGTTTAAATCTTCGTCAGTATAAGGATCAACCGGCTCTAATTCGAACAAATCCCCTCCGGTAATTTCTGCAATATAATTTGCTGCCTCTTCTGTATTCCCAGTAGCGGAAAAGTAGACAACCAAAGTATTTCCAAGTTCTGACGAAGGCGCATTTTCCGATACGGCAGAACTCTCTGAGAGTCCTTCATCAGGCGTATTTGATGTGGAAAGATCGGCAGCATTTTGACCGCTGCATCCTGTTAAACCGAACAGCATGGAAAAAGCTGTTAAGATGGTTAAAAATTTTCTCATCGTAACTGCTCCTTTCATTCATAGCACTCTTCGAAAATATCTAAGATTTCCTGAGGCGTCATCTGCTTATAGCTGCCCATTGAAATGCCGCAGGAATCTGCGATCTCCTTAAGCTGCTCCCGTGTTGCCCCCAGTTCTTTTAATGTAGTCGGTAGGCCAATTTCTCTAATAAAATCCGCCAAAGCATCAATACCGGCCAAAGCAAGCTCTTCGTCATTTCTGCCTTCACGGGCAATATCCCATACCTTTTCTGCGAAACGCACGAATTTAGGTAATCCAGCTTTATAGATATGCCGGTAATACACAGGATGCAGTACTGCAAGACCACATCCATGATTGCAGTCGGTATATGCACCCAATTGATGTTCCATATTGTGGCATTCAAAATCGCACTTCTTCCCCATCTTAATGATGCGATTTTCTGCCATCGTTGAATCCCACATTAAATTGCTTCTGGCTGTATAATCCTTAGGATTGTGAATAGCAGACCGCAAATTACGAATAACACTTCTCATTAAAGCTTCCATAATATCATCGGAGACATTGTCCTCGTTTGGTTCACTAAAATATGTCTCCATGATATGACTTAGGATATCAAAGCTTCCGGAAATCATCTGTTTTGCAGGAACACTATACGTATACGTTGGATCCATCAGTGCGAAACAGGGATTGAGCTTTGGATAATCACGGCCAGTTTTAATCTTTTTTACTTCGTTGGTTATAACTGCGCCACCATTGCATTCACTTCCTGTTCCTGCCACTGTTACAATAACGCCCAAAGGCAGAGGTTCAAAATCAATAATCCCAGGCCTTGCCCAAAAATCATCCCAAATATCCCCTTCATACCGCGCTGATAATGATACCGCCTTGCTGCAATCCATCACAGAGCCCCCGCCTATAGCCAGAATCATATCCACATTGTTTTCTTTGGCCAGTTTTGCACCTTCCTGCACCTTGGCATAAGTAGGATTTGCCATGATACCGGAGAATTCGATAATGGTTTTATTTGTCTCTTTTAAAATTCCGATGACTTCATCATAGATTCCGTTCCGTTTGATAGAACCACCACCATACGCTAACAATATCTTGTTTGCGCTTTTTGTTAAACAGGACAGATATTCCTTCACACATCCCTTACCAAAGTAAACCTTTGTGGCGTTTTGAAAAATAAAATTGTTCATCTCAATGCTTCCTTTCAATTGTAATATGTAAATGGATTACATTTGCGCTTCCCAAAAAGCAACTGCTTGATCTAACCATCCCTCAGCTACGGTGCCAGTGCCTAAACCAAAACCGTGCGGCAAACCGGGGTAATGGTGGAATTCAGTAGGAATCCCTAAGTTACTGAGTGCTTGAAGGCGATTTTCCATTGTATTCCAGTTTGCAATGCCATCATTTTCTCCTACACAGGCAAAAGTAGGAGGATCCTTTTCTGTATACTCAGAATGTCCTGTATACTGCATCACAACAGTACCGGGGCGCGGAAGATCCTCTCCGCCAAAAGCTGCCGGACCATATGATCCAAGCCAAGCTGACATTCTTGCTCCTGCGGAACCGCCCCAAAGAGAGTAGCACGCTGTATCTACTTGAAGTTCTTGCGCATGCTCGAATATAAAACTGATTGCCCGCGCCAAATCTTCACAAGCCGTTTGTGCTCCAGGACGATAAATAAGAACAAAGGCGTTATATCCCCGTTTAGAAAGTTCCAACGCATGCGGAAAGCTGTCCTGCATAGCGCCAACATAGGCAAAGCCTCCTCCGGCACTGCATACGGCGAATTTGGCCCCTGGCTTTCCCTTAAAAAAGAACAGTCCCGTGTCTTCCTTATCTGGATCTTCCTTCTTTTCCTGTTCAGTATAAATATCATAAAATACTGTTTCGCCAGCTTCAGCATGACTTTTCAAATAATTGACGATTTCTACGGTCTTATCTGGATCAATACCGTTATACCAAGTAAGATGCAATTCTTTGAGTGTTTCTCCGCTATAGTAACGGCGATCCGTCGGAAATATCAACCGACCATACTCTCCGAATACAGGATCCTGTATCACATCTTCAATTCTTGTGTCCACCGTATAATCTTCCTTTATTTGCTTATCTGTCTGCGAATCATCTTCTGCATTATGCTGGCTGTTTTGCATTGATGATCCATTCATGTCCTCAATTGTTTGATTACTGCATCCATTAAAAGAAAAAAAGATAAAAAAACCTAAAATAAAACACAGATATTTTCTCATATCATTCTCCCTACCTTTTCTCCTTTTCTGCTTTTATTATAAAAAAAACGGGCCTGTTGCAAAATAGGCCAGAACAACAAAACGAGAGGCTAACCTTTTTGGGGGTTGGCCTCTCGTTTCATTTGCTTTACAATTTGTTTGTGAAGAC
>CAJFJV010000050.1 GCA_904384225.1 uncultured Oscillospiraceae bacterium
CTTCGCTGCCCTTTTCGGAGCGACTTGATTATTTTATCACATCTCGTCCGCTTTGTCAAGAACTTTTTTTCAGGTTTTTTCGCCTCCCGGCTTCCCCCTCCGTCCCTTCCGGACAGCTTTGTTATTATAACCCTTTTCCTATGCTTTTGTCAAGCGGTTTATACCAATTTTTTTTAAAAAATACGCAAATACGCAACTTGCATATTTTTCTTATTTTCGGGCATCCTTTTTCTGTACTCTTATCTGAAAAAGGAAGGAAACGGTTTAATATGAAAAGAACTTTTTACCGGCCGCTTCTTGCGCTTCTGCTTTGCATGCTTACTGCACTTGTTTTTACCTTACGTACGGAAGAATCAACTGTATACGCCTTATCCAAAGTTGGTTCCCGTGGTGCAGAGGTTGAGGCAATTCAAGAACGTCTCAAAGAGCGCGGTTTATATAATGGAAATGTAGACGGCATCTACGGCACACAGACGCAAAAGGCCGTTAAGGCCTTTCAAAAACAGCAGGGCTTAACACAGGATGGCATCGCGGGTCCCGCAACTTTGAAAAAGCTCGGTATTACAATCGGCCAGCTCCCCGCAGCGACAGAGTCCAACATATATCTTTTGGCACGCATTATATCCGCAGAAGCGCGCGGTGAACCATACAGCGGGCAGGTAGCCGTCGGTGCCGTTGTCCTAAACCGTGTGGAACACCCCTTCTTTCCCGACACTCTTTCCGGTGTAATCTATCAAAATGGTGCTTTTACGGCAATCGTAGACGGGCAATTTAATGAACCCATTGCGGATTCCGCTTATA
Source organism: uncultured Oscillospiraceae bacterium (assembly GCA_904384225.1). Lineage (GTDB taxonomy): Bacteria > Bacillota > Clostridia > Oscillospirales > Ruminococcaceae > Paludihabitans. Next base: position 802 of record CAJFJV010000050.1, read on the forward strand.
AAGCGGCGCGTGACGCTCTAAACGGCCAAGATCCGAGCGGCGGTGCTATTTATTATTATAATCCAGATAAAACTTCAAACCAATGGATCCGCACACGGCCTGTTATCAAGCGTATAGGGAACCATTTGTTCTGCAGTTGACTGTCAGCGACACGATTTGCACTGCCTTTATGCTATGCTTGAGCAAATCGTATGAAATAAGGAGGAAGTTAAAATGCGGACACGCCTTTTTCCATTTCTGATTCTGCTGTTTTCCGGCATGTTATGCCTTACCGCTTTTCTTTTGCCGCTCCTTTCAGGATGCAGCCTGAAAATGGTTTCCGGCATGTTCCGCCCAGCAGGGATCCCCTTCGTTACAGCAGTAGCTTCAGCCGCTCTATTTTCTGTCTTTCTGCGTATCCTGCTTTATTTTAAAAATAAGCACAGCAGCATATAATTCAAAACAAACCGTTCCGCTAACTCTGCATACACCATGATTTTTTAGCACCCCTGCAAAGGCTATCTTTGCAGGGGTGTATGCATGCGGACAGCCTCTTTCCTTCCGCCATCCGCTGACAGCCGATAAAGCAATATCTTGAAAGAATAGCCGTTTCCCGTCGGCGGAATAAAAAAGCCTGTTACATCAGCATAAAAAGGCTTCGGATAATCCGTTTCCATATTTATGCATCAGCTAATTGCCAATCGTCGGATTAGCCGCATCCATAAAATATTATAGAAAGCAGCCGTGCACATATCATTATTAAGCAGAGATCGATGTTTCAAGGTGTTGCACTTTATTCATATGGCGCAATTCATATTCTTTCCATGCTGCTTGTATAAAACAATATCTCTAAAGCCGTCCCAGTTTTAATGAACCACAGTTTCAAAACCCATTCGTAACAAAGGTGTATATTTTGCTATCATGATTCAGGCCGCAGTTCCCGACGCATATTTTCAGCCATTTCCTGTGCAGTATACTCCCCTGTTTCCTGCGCTTCCATCATACTCTCTGCCTTTTGAGGCAAGGAAGCCGCTGCGCCGGGCTCTTCAAAGGAAGGAGGTGCTTCTTTCACCAGTTCGACATGTTCCTCAATCAGCAAATCCTCTCGAATGGTATTCTGAGGACCCGCACAAACACAAAGGGACGGGTTCACCGCCGCTTCCCGCCTGTATCGATGCACATGTTTTCTTCTATGGATGCCGGCCATGGTTAAAACGGCAACACAGCCGATAAACAGCAGGCCCAATCCGAACAAAATGTACCGGCGCACCGGATCAGACGCAATGCTTTCCGCCATGCTTCCCATTGTGCGATTTTGCCAGACCAATTTCCCGTCAAAATGCGGATCCGTAAAAGAGATAAACTGCAAAATGCCTTCCGCATTATTATAGTAAAAGCCGGAATCTGTAACATCGGCAACAGTGTATGCCGCCACAGTTCCATCTGAACTGTGGCAAAGAATCATATCGTCCGCTTCCACCAAATCGGGCGTCCGCGTGCTCAGTACAAAAACAGGGCCGTTCCAATCCACGACTGCCGCTGTGTAGCCGAACAACCCTGCATCTTCAGCCGTTGCTAAATAAACCACCATCGCGCTGCCAGCAAGTAAGCAGATGATCAAAAGCACATTAATCCCCGTCAGTAGGCAATGCAAGAAACGTCTCATTTATTTATATCCACCATTCCGTTTTAGTCAACAGAATTATAATATATTTCATAAAGCGCAGCAAGTGTCTTAGAAAAAAAAGAGCCGTACAATCCATGCGCTGGCCAGCAGGCCTATAAGATCGCCAACTAAAGCGCATGGGATTGTATAGCGGGAACGTTTTACGCCAACTGCACCATAATAAACAGCTACAGCGTAAAACGTTGTTTCAGTAGAAGACATCATGACAGCCGCCGTCCTTCCGGCTATACTGTCTGCGCCATACGTCTGCAAAACATCTTCCAGTGCTGCAAGCGAACCGCTGCCTGAAAGCGGCCGTATCAACGCAAGCGGAGCCGTTTCCGGCGGGATTCCCAGCCACTGAAAAAGTGGAGAAATACAGTTGGAAATTTGCTCCAATCCGCCAGAAGCACGAAGCATCCCTATCACTGTCAGCAGTAAAATAAGGGAGGGCAATATGGATGCCGCAGTCTGCAAACCATCCTTTGCCCCGGCAAGGAACGACGAGACGATATCCACCCGGCGCAACGCACCATATAGCAAAATCCCCGTTACCGCAAGGGGTACAATCCATACTGTCACAGGCGCTGTCTCCTTTTCCATCTGATCGTCGTCTTTGCGGCCAGTCGTGCCGTAAAAAGAGCAGATACACAAGATACCAGTGAAACAATTAATACGGCCGGAAGAATATCAAAAGGGGATTCTGCACCATGGCGCAGGCGAAGCATTGCAGCTGTTGTCGGGATAAGCTGAATCGAGGCGGTATTGAGCACCGTCAGGAAAATCATATGATCGGAGGCCACTCCCTTTGGGGCTTCTTTTGCGAGTTCCCGCATTGCAGAAATCCCCAATGGCGTCGATGCATTTCCGAGCCCTAACAGATTGGCCGTCATGTTCATCGCAATCAAACGGACTGCTTCGCTACCCTTTTGAATTCCCCGAAATAAAAAACTGATTACAGGCTGTAAAAGCCTTGATATTTTCTCTGTGAGCCCACTGTCCTGTGCAATCCGCATCAAACCGCTCCAGAGGCAAAGCGCTCCCGTTAGGGATAGAACCAATTCAACCGCATGCGTACTCTCATTTAAAATTGCTGTTCCAATCTTATCGGCGCTTTGGTTCCATATTCCAAAAAAAAGAGAAAACAGCAGCATAATAACGATTGCGATTTTCAATGAAATACCCTCCTATTCCATAAAACTCCATATCATTCTATTCTAAGATATCGTTCTTTAGAAAATAATTTCACATAACATTCATGGCTATTATAGAAATTTTTCTCTTTTTGATATTGACATTGTACATCCTATCTTGTAAACTATACTTGAACATAGGCTGAAAAGGTCGAATCTCGTTCATGAAAGGATTTTGGGGTATGAAGTCCACAGGTATTGTCAGAAGAATTGACAATCTTGGCAGAGTTGTTCTGCCGATCGAGCTGAGACGTACATTCGACATTAACAAAGAGGATCCGGTTGAGATCTATGTCGACAATGAGTACATCTTGCTCAAAAAGTATGAGCCGGCCTGCATTTTCTGCAATGAGGCTGGTAACGTTGTCAACTACAAAGGCAAAAACATTTGCAGAGATTGCCTCGCGGAATTGAAAAAGAGCGCTGAATAAACGTTCGTTTTCCGCAAAGCACAAAAAAAGCAGCGCCGCAGTAGCGGCGCTGCTTTTTTACTGTTCTGAAATTGTCGATAGTCCGCCTCTTAAAAACGTAGCAGCACTTATACACCAAATATATTCATCTGTTTCAGCGTAAATAATATATTCTATTTTTTATATATTAATTCAATATATATTTCTTATTATATATTGATTTATTGTTTAAAACATCTTATAATAAAATAACACATAAAATATTTTTTCTTTTCAAACCAAATCTTTTTAAAAAAGAAGGGAATGATTCCCATGAAAAAAGTACTTAGCTTCTTATTAGCTTTTTCCTTTATTCTATCTCTTATACCATCACAAGTTGTTGTTGCAGAGAGTCCTTTTACCATTTTTCTGGACAAAGCGAAGTTCTATCAAGAGATTATCAAACGTGATGTTCCCGGCTGCCTCTGGAACGAACAAACAGAGCTTTCTAAAACCACGGCTCTTTATGATCCGAACGGACAGCTGAACGGATGCATTTTCGAGTACATTAATGGGAAAACTCCCGTTGGGTACATTCAAATCAGTAATTTTTCTGGAAAACCAGTTTTGGACAGCTATGCGTTAGAAGGTCATCATTGGGCTACAAAACTGAGTAAAGCTGATCGTTTAGTTCGACTTGGCGCATTGGCTTATTACGAAGCAGCAAATCACGGAAGACTCAAATCAATTGATACGCAAGAATATCTTAGCCTTGAGACTGCATCTGCTGTCTACACTCAATTCGCCAACTCCATCTCTTCAAATATTGAAAGTCCATCAAACACATACAATACGAAAAGTATGTACACCCAGACTGTCTTGGCCAAAGGGTATTCCGGCGGATTAACATTAGCAACTTACAGCAATACTGGTGATACCGGCGGAGCCGGTTGCGCACGTATTGCAGCCGTTAACTGCTGTTTATATTGGGCAAAATGCCGTGGAAAGGCCGGGCTGTATTCATCTAATCCTTCCACATACCGCGCTATCAGCAATTATATTATATATGGCGGTGAAGGCGACGTTCACAGCAGTCTTTATAACGGTCTGCGCCAGTACATGATAAGCAAAGGTTACACTCCAACGGTACGCGGCACCGTCAGCGCCAACAATGGCGATTGGCGCTGGGGAACTTTAATCGGTCTTATCGATCAAGTCGTACCGCCGGTGTTGATCGTCCAGATGCCTGCCGGCGCAGGTCATGCTGTTTTAATGTTAGGTTATCAGCACATCGATATAGTCAACACTTTCATCGTCGCAGATGGAAAATCCTCTTCCTACAGTTTTTATTCGACTGCCATTTATAAGCCGCGGGCCCAATACAGCTCCTACAATGGGTGGTGACAGCTATGTATAAGAAAAGAAGCCGATTCTTTCTTCTGGCGGTTCTGCTTTTTACCGCATCCGTTTTCAGTACTGCCGTTTATCTGGCATTCTCCCTTCCAACCGCAACGCTTTCCCAATTGGTGAGACTGCCGGACAAAGCCAAGCTGCAGTCAATCCGGTTGATTGCAGGCCCTACAGCTGTTACAGAAAATGATACGAACCTGCCAGACGCAGATGGTATTGCTGTCAATACGGATCGTTTCATGCCTTCTGATAAATATGCTTTCCGGGATCTCACAGAAGGCGAATTGTTTGAAGAATACCGCAAGCTTTTTGAGACACAATCTTTTCCCATAGAAACACCCGATGCAAGCGGCTGGATGATCCCCGGCCCGGCTTGGTATTACCATGACGCTACAAGGCTTATCTATTTTTTTGATATTGGCGATGAAAAGCGCTTGCTCTATGTCCGCCTTATTTTTTACGAACCGTTCCGTTCCTACTCCAATAGGCCGGCTCATAGCGGTGATCCACCGCACATTTTTATTGACGCCGGGACTGCCTATCTATTGTCCGGGGAGCACAACAACAATCCGGTTTATTACTTTGAAGACAGCTATGAAAATTTTACCATGCTAAACTGTGATGTAATCGGCCCTTCCTCCGGGCCAATGTGTCTCCATGAGGTTAACCGTTTAGCCGAAGCAGGCGCATAAAGCAGCTTCCTTTATTCTTTATCTAAAGATTGTTGGCCATCAATCAAAAAAAGAGGACGCTTTCCCTTTGGAAAGCGTCCTCTCAGCCTGTAGAAAAACCTGCTCCGGCAATTAAGCCAGAGCAGGTTTTTTGCTTGGAAACGAAAGCGGAAACGGAAAAAGCATCAAAACAGCAGCTAC
>CAJFJV010000051.1 GCA_904384225.1 uncultured Oscillospiraceae bacterium
TCTATCTGGGCAAAAACTCGTTTCGCAACATCGCTCTGATTTTGCGTACTGTGATGAATATCCGGGTATCCCATACGACCGTCAGCAACTGGTGTACCCGCTTCGCTCCCATGTTCCAAAACATCGCCATACAGCTCCTTCCCGCACTCAATTTCAACTCCGACGAGTGGCACGCCGATGAAACTGTGGTGAAGATCCAGGGGGAGAAGTACTACCTCTGGCTTATTCTGGACAGTGAAACCCGCTTTGTCCTCGGCTTCCATCTCAGCCCCCACAGGGACAGCCCTCAGGCTTTTTCCATACTGGAATCCGTGAAGCCTTTAGGCTCACCGGGGGCCATTGTCAGCGACCGTTACTTTGCCTACCAGATGCCTGTCAAGGCGCTGCGTGGGGTTCAGCACATCCGCGTTGAGAGCTTCCACGACGACATTACCAACAACCTCATTGAGTGCTTCAACAAGCAGTTCAAGGCTTGGTACAAAACCAAACAGGGCTTTTCGTCCTTTGCTTCTGCCAACAACCTCATTTCCATGTTCATCTTTTTCTACAACTTCGTCCGCCCTCACTCCGCCTTGAACGACCTTACCCCGGCCCAGTGTGCCGGCCTTCATCTGTCCAAAAAGCGTAAGCGCGAGCTTCTGCTCGTTGCTTAGACCTTTTTTGTGCTTTCGGGTCCTATTTCTTCATTTTTACTTTACAGTGCCTGTACCTAATTTCGTTGGTTTTTGTGTTTTAAAGCGCATTTTCTCGTTGTGACAAACACCCAGCAGAGAACCATGCGGCTGGTGAAAATGAATACAGGAACCGCAGTCGATACTGGCGGGGTCATCGTCCGCCATTTCAGCATAGGGGCAGGCGTCCTCAATGGTTAAAAAGATGGGATGTCCTGCTGGAGTACGTACAGGGTGTTTGATAAAATCACTGTAGTCCTCCACCAATTTTTGGGAGTACTCATCCCAACGCAGAGGGATTTCCAACACAATTCCTTCCATGTTGTATCGATTGGTTTTCTCCATCGTTTATCCGTCCTCCTTTACAATGCCATGGGGCATGACCGCCTTCTCCGGAACACCTCTCATCAAAATGCAGGTGTGCCGAAACAGAAAAGAGCGTGGTGCGTCCACGGAACAACCTCGGACGCATCGCGCCCTTAAATAAAACAATCTGAAATTTTGAGCAGCAAAAAAGGACAGAATTATTCTTTCTTTCTGTCTGTCTGTCAAAATTGTAGCCGTAATAACGCTGTATTTTTCAAGACATTTTTTTGTAAATTTTCATTTTTCCGCACCCGCTTTTTTTCCGGCAAGTTCCTTCGTGTTCTTGTTGTGCTTCCAGTAAACTAACACATCCTTATTATACCGTAAAAAAACCGGAAATTCTATCACCCATTTTGACCCCTGAAATGGGGGGGAACATGAGTGATTTTTCTGTCCTTTTTCCTATTGAAGCATGTATTTTTTCAGATCTTTTCGGGTTTCCACCCGGAGTTTTCTCATCGCCTCGGAGATGTGGTCTTTCACTGTATTTGCCGATATATTCAGGTGTTTCGCTATTTCCTGGGTTGTCCAGTTACGTGCTGCAAGCATGGCGATGGCGAATTCCGTTGTGGTCAGATCGTCCGCCACATCATGCCCGGTAATAGGATTATGAACTCTACGCCAACCGGAAGAGAAACGATAGGTGATGTCAATGATTCTTTTGAAATCTTCCGGCCATTTGGGCTTGATAATCGCCTCCAGCATGGCACCCAAAAGCCCGTGGTGTTCCCCGAATCCCTCAATAAGATCATCCGGACGGGCAATCTCCCACGCTGCCAGAAGATGGGTCTGTGCGCGCTCCGGTTGTTTTAAGCTCATATAGTCCATTACGGCCACCAAATGCAGGTAGATGGCGGAGATTGGGTAAGCATCTGCTCCCATGGCAAGGGTAGCTTCTACAATTCCGGTGCTTTGTCCGTATTCCTCTTTTAAATAGAGATAGTGAGCTAGCACATACAGCGCAAACGCACGAAGACCAGGCGGCAGCAGCGGCAGAAATGTTTCCATGGGCGGCATTTTTTCCGGCAAGGGCAGATGCAGCAAAACCGCTGCCGCAAACGCTACAAAGGATTCTATCGCACGAACTGGCGGGGCGGTTTTTCTATTAGCAGCCAGCGTATTTTGAATTTCCTGTAAAGCATGGCGGGCATAATCAATCCTTCCCATAGTCAGGCAGGAATAAGCAAAAATCCAGCAGGCAGAAAGACGAGTGGCCCCATCCGTTGAGGTAAGATAGACTTCCGTATCCTGCATAGCTTTTTCCGCTTGCCCGCTGAAATAGTGGTACTCTGCCAGGGCAATATCCTTTTTCGGTCCTGCTTTCATTTTCTCTATTGTTTCTACACAGTGCCCCGGCTCAAACGGTGTATTCAACAGAGGCATAAAGCCGGGAAACAACTCCGGCGTTTTTGACGCTTTATGGGGTGAGGACGGCTTTTTTTGTTTGCGTGGATCGCCGGGTTTTTCTGCATCCGCAGGAATCACCCAAGCTTTTCCGATCCTCTCCGCACCGGGGATCCGCCCCTCAGAACAGTATTGATTGATTCGGCGGTCAGACACGCCCCATTTTTCTGCCGCCTCCCGGATAGATAAATAACGCTCCATAATATATCTCCTCGCATACCAATTGATTATTTTATGCGTTTGCATATATTTATATTATATACGAATATTCGTAGAGTTTCAACGCTTGACAAGAAAAATCCGGAAAATACACACATATGTGAAATGTCATCAAGAAAACCGAACAAGTAACGATATTCAGCAAAAAAGATAAAAATTGCGCTGACAATGCTGACAATAAAAGAATCACCGGGCACACCGCTTTTCATCAATAAATTTGTCTTTCTTCTTTCTGCTGTAATCTCTCTTAAAGTGGGTACTTCAAGGCGGCTCATAATGAACCGCCCCTCAGTCCACAAAAAAGGCATACTACTCCCTTGGAGTGGAAATAGATTTTTTAAAGTAAATAATACCGGTTTGAGGTCGCACTGCCGTTTTCACGATAGTGCGGCTCTTTTCGTATCAGACCGGATTTTTCCAAGTCTTTGACTGCCCGTTTTACAGTGCTTCGGGAGAGAGACAGATCCTTTGCAATGGTATTCAGTCCCGGCCACGCCTTTTTTTCCTTGTCCATACGGTCGTGAAGATAGATATACACAAGCTTTGCCCGGTGCGGCAGATCGGTTTGGTACAGCTTGGTGTAATACGGCACAGAACCACCTCCTTAACCTGTCCGTATCGGTTTCGCAATTTTTTCCTGCTGTGCTGCGTGATTGACTTCCTGCGCAAAGGTCGTCTCGGCAGGCTCGGTCATCGTCTGACCGCCTGATGGCGGACTTGCAGCAGGAGCGCGTGGTTTCTTTTCCTGCGGATATCTTGCAGTAATTCCTTTGATGAGCGTTTCGCGGCTGATATAATGCACACGGCGGGCGCCCTTGTCGGCAATCCTATAGGCATTTTCGGGGAATGAAATCCCCCATTTGAAAAACAGCTTGAGCTTGGATACAAAAGGATGCGCTCCAGTTTTCATCACGATAAAAGAGCCTTTTTTCATACTTTTCAGCTCATCTGCCGACATTAAGGCTCTTTCGGTCATCTGCAGTGATTGAGATGGATCATTTTTACTTCTTGAAACCGAACCGGTCATAACTGTCCGTGTGCCAAGCGCCCTTGAGATGATGTCCGCCGTTTCGCTTGACGGCGCAAATCCACCTGCGATAGTGAGCTGACAGTTGTCTTGTATGATAGCGGCACCTTCTTTTCCATAATTCTTTTCAAGTTGCTGATAGGATTGGATGATGCTGACGATGGAAAGCCGCCTGCTGCGGGAGGCGCTGTACATCATCTCGGCAGATTGGATAGGCGGAAGAGTACCAAATTCGTCACAGTAAAACATCGCACGATTCGGAAGCGTTCCACCGTTTTCGTCTGCCACAGCGAGAATTTCCCGGTATAGCTGCTGGATGAGCAGGCTGACCATAAAATAAGCGTTGGGATTTTCCTCCGGCATAACAATAAACACGGCAGACTTCTCATGGCAGAAGCGTTCCGCGTCAATAGCTGTATCAAAACACAACACTTGTTCCATTTCGCTGTCGAGGAATGCATTGAGGCGTGACATGACGGTTGACATGACGGACGCCATCGCCTGATCGCCGGTGTTCAGTGCCGCGCCCGAAAACCACCTTGCCTTATGATCGGCAGGAAGTCTGTCCATTAAAAGTTGAAACTGATTCTTGCCTTTGACACTGCTCGGCGCCTGCAAGTCCTGTACCAGCTTGAACACCGAAACAATGTGCCGCTGATTTTTGGGTGCAAATTCGGCAATGAGCAAAATGAGCGAAACCAAAACACCTTCCGCCGCGTCATAAAAGAAAGCGTTTTGACCGTAGGCGGAAGCGTCGCCGTCTGCGTAGATCAAGGTCTTTCCAATAATCTTCGCATATTTTTCTGCTTTGGCGCGGAGAGCAACATCCTGCGGATGCTCCTTTGCCAAATCCATATATTTGTTGACGAGGTGCAGGATATTATTGCCGTCTGACTTGGTTGGATTCCGCAGATCGATCACCGCAACATTATATCCGTAACAGTCTTTTGCGATCCCGCCGTAGTGCCGATACAGATCGCCCTTCGTATCAGTTGTCAAGAAAGACATTCCGGAAGCGCAAGCATATTCCAAATTCGGATACAGCCAATAAGCGGTCTTTCCGCAGCCTGCCGCACCGACCATCATGCAATGCACATCGGTGTCATCTACATAAGCGATGGTATTACCGCCTTTGCTCTGACAGCCGACGATAATTCCCTGCGGCAGCTTCGGAAGAGTGTTTTCCTTTGCCTGCTTTCTCCACTCATCAGGTGTAAATGGTATCTGCTTGTAGATTCTGCGGATTTCTGATTTAGAGGCGAACCGAGCTGTGCCATGCTGTCCGTCACCGACCGTTTTGCTTTTGATATTGTTGAGGCTATAGATATGTGATAGAAGCGTTATCCCGCCGAGAACGGCGAACATAACAACACCTAACACAATCAGCAATGTCACGCAGTCGGCTGCGGATACCGATCTGTGCAAGCTCATATTGGAGGGTGAAGGGATCAGCCGGCAATTCCAGAACTGCCGTTTGATTTCCGTTTTGGATCAGGGCGTTAAGCATAGCGCACCTCCGTATTATTTAAGATTGCAGTGCCATAACGGGCGATGGTTACCGCCTTCACAATCAGGCGGAAGGCGTTGTCGGAAACGACGCCGTTGTCCGCCAGCTCGTACAGCGATATCTGTTTCTCGCCGGTTTGGATTTCCTTTGCCGCTTTCCACAGGGCATAGCCGTCTGTGGAGATAGCTCCGAGATGAACGCCTTTTAAATCGACCTTGCCGTTATCTGTCAGGAACGGTTTTGTTTTCTGCCACAGGGCTTTATCGGCGGTCAGCAGATACAAAACGGCGAGAGCCTTTTTGCCGGGCTTTCGCAGATTTAATCGCTCTGCTTCAAATATCTGCTTGTGCCGGTTGCTTTGGAATATCATGTCTGCATCATCCTTTCGGTTATATATTTGTGACAGGATATTTGTGACAGGCGTTTTTGGAACGCCGTATTTTTAGCGTCCTTGAAAACGGCTTTTGCCGCTTCGCCAATGGAAGCGGCGCCGCAGGAAAGACGGACGTCCAGCACGAGGCAGAGCGTCAAGGCGCATCCATTTTTTCTGTAGTAGAGACAAAGCCTGCAGTCGCAGTCTTTCCCGGTGTATTTGTATGGGCTTCGAATTCGACCGCCGCCTTTCTGGCTGCCGCAGGGCAGCTTTTTCATGATCGCCTCCATGCTGTTGAGGGAGGGAGTATCGGTAAAGTACATTGTGTCTTCTCCTTTTCGTAAAATGAAAAAAGCCCGAAGTCTTTTGCAAAACTTCGGGCGGTGTAACGCAAAAAAGGCAGACAAGTTTTTGAGAACCTGTCTGCCGTTTAAAGCAGTTATTCTGTTGTACGGGAGTTCAAATCTATCCGCAAAGCAAAAACGGGCGTTTTATAT
>CAJFJV010000052.1 GCA_904384225.1 uncultured Oscillospiraceae bacterium
TGCCTTTTGGTTTTGTCTGGTCAACTCTACCTTAACACAGGTCACTCCTATTCGCTATTTATTTCTTTGATTTGTTACACATCATTGTAACACCTACAATTTTTGATAATCTGCCGTTTAAAGCAGAAAAAACATTTGCAATTTTCTTGGCGATATAGTATACTATTAAAGTATCGTAAAATAGGGCAGAGCAGGAGCTGTGCACTCTGAGATACGGATATACGGGGCCTGTGCAACAGACCACCGTGAACCATGTCAGGCGGGGAACCGAGCAGCATTAAGCGGAAGTGCCTGTGTGCCGCAGTGTTTCCTGTATATCCGTATGTCAGGCTGGACGGCATTCGGTTTAGAACACCGGACTGCTCTGCTTTTTGTTGTAAGAGCAATATATTGGGGGAGGGCAGCTTCATGTATCTTGCGCTTTATCGAAAATACCGCCCCAAGACGTTTGAAGACGTTATCAGCCAGCCACACATCACCACCACATTAAAAAACGAGGTGATGGCTGGCAAGACGGCGCACGCATATCTTTTTACTGGTTCCCGCGGAACCGGCAAGACGACCTGTGCGAAGATTTTGTCTATGGCAGTAAATTGCGAACATCCTGTAGAGGGAAATCCCTGCATGGAGTGTGAAGCTTGCCGAAATATTGAACAGGGTGCGACGCTTGATGTGGTGGAAATTGATGCGGCAAGCAATAACGGTGTAGATGATGTACGCCAATTGCGGGAAGAAGCTGTATATTCACCGAGCCAGTGCAAATATCGTGTATATATCATTGATGAGGCACATATGTTGTCGCCCGGCGCATTTAATGCGTTGCTAAAAATTATGGAAGAACCGCCGCCGCACGTGAAATTTATTTTGGCGACAACGGAAGTACACAAAGTTCCTGTTACCATTCTTTCTCGCTGTCAGCGTTTTGATTTCCATCGGATCCGTACGGAGGATATGGAGAAACGTCTTCTATGGATTGCAGAACAAGAGCCGTTTACTTTGACAGAAGAAGCGTCTGCGCTGATAGCCAAGCTTTCCGACGGCGGAATGCGGGACGCCCTTGCATTACTTGACCAATGTGCATCTTTTTCCTCGGAAATTACAGAAGATACGGTGATACAGGCGGCGGGAGTGGCCGGTCACGACGATTTGTTTCATTTGACGGATTGTATCATTGCAGAAGACGCCTCGGGTGCTTTGGAAGTGATTGATAAGCTTTATCATGCAGCCAAAGACCTGCAGGTTCTTTTAACGGAGCTATGCGCCCATTTCCGTGATATGATGTTAATGCAGACGATGAAAGACCCATCCGCTATGCTGACACTTGTCCCTGAGGAGGAAAAGCACACACGGGAACAGGCAGGGAAAATACCGCTTTCTTCTGTCCTATCATCACTTGCAGAAATGCGGGAGACACTTGACAAAATGAGCCGCAGTACGGATAAGCGGCTGCTGTTGGAGCTTTGCATGATCCGTTTGTGTACTCCGGCACTACGGATAGAACAAGCGGATTTAATTTCCCGTTTGGAACGGCTGGAAAATCGTTTGAAGGCCATGGGAAATACAACCCCTATTTCTGTGGAATCCGCTACTCCTCCGGAACACAATCCGGCATATGCGGCACAGGAATTGCGATCGGCTGCACATGGTAAAGAAGAAACGGATGAGGGAAAACCCGCAATAGAAACGCCTCCTGCTAAAGCGAGACCGGTTATTATTCCAGAAGACAATGGACAAGTGGAGCCTTTAGCAGCTTGGGCAGAAGTGCTGGCTGAACTTTCACGAACCAATGCGCCGCTTTTCGGCATGCTGCAAAGTGCGCGTGCTTTAACAAAGGGCAATTTGCTGTTTATAGACGGAGGATCTCCTTTATTAGCACAAATGCTCAAAAAGGAAGGGAACGCTTCCAAACTGCTTGACGCGGTAGAAGTGAAGACGGGAATCCGTTATCAGCTGCGGGTAAAACGGGCAAAACAAGAGCAAAAACAGGTGGATCCGCTTGATTTGTTTTTGGAGCAGGCGCGAGAAAAAGGAATTTCTGTACAGGAAGAGTAAGAAGAAGGAGTGCGAAGCCGTGAAAAACACATGGACTTGTCCGAAATGTGGATCAAAAGATATTATACGTGTAGACGGCATGGGCGGGGCTTTTGGCGCAAACGGCCATGTCATCCGCATGGGAATGATTTCAGCGAATGCGATACCGGTTACACGCTATATTTGCGTTTCGTGCGGCTTTTCGGAGGACTGGGTTGATATTCCGGAAGATCGTGAACGTTTAAAAAAGCGTTATGGTATACAAGAAGGGAGAAAATAAGGATGAAAGCAAGACTTCCACAGGGATATGGAAAAGGCCCCGGAAATTTAGCGGGCATGATGAAGCAGGCGCAAAAGATGCAGGAAGAAATGACGGCATTGCAGGCGGAGCTTGAAACAACAGAATATGAAGCAACTGTTGGCGGCGGTGCGGTTAAGGCCGTCGTTACCGGGAAAAAGGAACTAAAGGATCTCTCCATCCAGCCGGAAGTAGTAGATCCGGAGGACATCGAAATGCTGCAGGATTTAATTATTAGCGCTGTGAATGAAAGTATCCGAAAAGCGGAAGCGGATTCTGAAGAAAGAATGAACAAGATCACCGGTGGGATGAATGGACTCGGCGGGTTAGGCGGTCTTGGAGGATTGATGTAAGGGAGCGGCCATTCCATATGAAATATAATGCTCTGCCGCTCAATCGATTGATCGAGCAATTTGCTTCATTGCCGGGAATTGGCAGGAAAACGGCGCAGCGGCTGGCTTTTTATATGCTGACTGTGCCCAAAGAAAAAGCGCAGGACTTTGCAGATGCAATTTTGGAGGCAAAAGAAAAAATACATTACTGTTCTGTGTGCAAGAATTATACAGATCAAGATATCTGTGAAATCTGCGCGGATGATACACGCGATAAAACCGTGATTTGCGTAGTAGAAGATGCGAAGGATGTCGCCGCTTTTGAGAGAACCAGAGAGTATAACGGGCTGTACCATGTTTTGGGAGGCCTGATTTCCCCAATGGACGGCATAGGGCCGGATCAGCTGTTTGTCAAGGAATTGCTATCCCGCGTACAAAATGGAACGGTTAAGGAAGTTATCATGGCCACTAACCCCACCGTAGAGGGGGAAGCAACAGCGATGTATCTGAGCCGCCTGTTAAAGCCGTTGGGAGTATCGGTGTCCCGTTTAGCATATGGGATACCCGTTGGCTCCGATTTGGAGTATGCCGATGAGGTGACACTATATAAAGCGCTTGAAAACCGCAGTATTCTTTAAAGCGTCTAAAAGTGTTTACAAATTTCGCGTAAACAAAAACGATTATTTATGTTATACTAAAGTAAGCCAGACGGAGAGGAGGCTTATCTGTGGCAAGCGAGAACATGAAAACCATTTCCGTAAATAAAAAAGCGCGGCATGACTATTTTGTGATTGAGAGCTTTGAAGCGGGTATTGAGCTTGTCGGTACAGAAGTAAAGTCTATCCGTGCGGGCGGTGTGAATTTGAAAGACAGCTGGTGCGGCATTGAAAACGGAGAGCTGATGGTAAAGCAAATGCACATTAGCCCTTATGAACACGGCAATATTTTTAATCGGGATCCCCTTCGGGAGCGAAGGCTTTTGATGCATAAATCGGAAATCAACCGATTGTACGGCTTGGTCAGACAAAAAGAGTATACGCTGATACCATTATCCCTTTATTTTAAGGGATCACGTGTAAAAATGCAGTTGGGTTTATGCAAAGGGAAAAAGCTTTACGATAAACGCGAAGACGCCGCAAAGCGGGATGCTGCAAGAGAAATTGACCGCGCAATGAAAGAGCATAGACGATAGGAGGAAAACACAGTGCGTTGTCAACAGTTTTCCATAAAAGAGACCCTCAGCGATCCTTTTGGTGGTTTCGTTTCATTGGATGCCCGTCTTACTGTTTATCTTGTGGAAAACACGCCGGAAATTGATGCCTCGCGGCTACATCCAATGGTTTTAATCTGTCCGGGCGGTGGATATACCATGACATCCGACCGTGAGGCTGAGCCGGTAGCTCTTGCGTTTTTAGCTCAAGGGATTCATGCAGCAGTGCTGCGATATACCGTTTCCCCAAACGGGTATTTCCCGGCCCAGCTGTTTGAAGCCGCAAGAGCTGTCGAGATTATCCGCGCGCATGCAGAAGAATGGTATTGCAATACCGAGCAGGTGGTCTTGTGCGGCTTTTCTGCGGGCGGCCATTTGGCGGCTTCTTATGCCACACTGTGGGATCACGGATTTCTTAGCGGTGCGCTTGGATGCTGTGCAGAGATGCTTCGGCCGGATGGCGCTATTTTATGCTATCCAGCGATTACAACGGATGCATTTGCCCACCGGAACTCATTCGAAGCACTGCTTGGCAAGCGAGCAGGAGATGTGGAACTGCTGCGACTGATATCTGCTGAGAAACAAGTAGGCAGAGGTACACCACCTATGTTTATTTGGCACACATTTGCGGATGAGACGGTTCCAGTAGAAAATGCTTTGAAAATGGCTGATGCACTTGTGGAACATCGAATCCCGGTAGAGCTTCATATCTTTCCCAAAGGCGGACATGGTTTGTCGCTATGTGACGAGCGGACTACGGCGGTACCCGCCGGCCTCCAGCGTGATTGTGCAATTTGGATTGATATGGCTGTCAGATGGATTTGGGAACTTTAAAAGGAAAATAAACGGCAGCATACAAAAAAGTATAGCTGCAAAATGGGGGCGTAAAGGTTTCGACGGGGATCAAGAACTGAGGTAAGCGAGCAGAGCGGGCGGAAGCTCTTTAATCGCCGCAACTTAAAATTAAACGCTAACGATAACGAATTAGCTTACGCTGCCTAATTAGGCGCGTCGTCCATGCCGGAAGGGACCACGGGTCCGGCAGGGCGTCAAACAAGTGGTGAACGTATCATCGGATCGGTTCAGCCGATGATAGGAACAAGAACCTACTGAAACGGTGAGCCTGCCCTTCGGCGCATCGCAGAGGGAATGGAAAAAGAAACGGCTATGCTCGTAGAAAGCTTTGGGGACAGATTTTCGGACAGGAGTTCGACTCTCCTCGCCTCCACCAAACGTGTATTGGACGAACACCTACTTCTTTAGCGGCGGCTTTGCCGTCAAGGTGATGCTCTGATACGAAACAGAAACCGCCATCTTAGATGAA
>CAJFJV010000053.1 GCA_904384225.1 uncultured Oscillospiraceae bacterium
TTATCCGAAATCATACAATGCAAGGGGCGCTTGCCGAAATGCAAAATCAAGGTATTCCAACAGAGGTTATTGAAAAACTAAAAAATTCCCTTGATTGCAATCTTTATTTTTTCGGAAGTCAAGTAAATATCGGAACGATGTATATGATACTTGGTATCACTATTTTGGTATTAATTGGAATTTATATTTTGTTAAACAAATCAAAAAAATATAACTGTTAATTTAGTAGCTGCAAATGATTATGTAATCCGCCGCTATGGGTAAAACCATAACGGCGGTTTTTCAATGCCTATCGGCTATCTCTGTCAATGGATTTTTTACGCTGTCTTTGCGGTGGGTTCTGCTTGTTGCGTTCCTGTATCTCTCGCAGATGTTTTAACACACTCTGCTTTTCGGGCGGTCTATGCTGTTCTTTAGCGGCGGCTGTCGGTTTCCTGCTGACTTGGTATTCCCACTCAGCAAGTTCACGGTTGTACTGTTCCACAACGCTTTCCATTTCTCGGAAAGTCCTCATAAAAACTTGTACATCGGGATAACCGTCCTCTTTGAGTGTATCGGGGATTTTATCCAACCTGTCGGCAATCTCCGCTTCGGCTTCTTTGATTTTTACCTCCAACGCTTTTCGTTCTTTGCCTTTGAAAAGCCCCTTTGTATCGGCAAGCTGCTGTTTCAACTGCGGCAGAACTTTGTCCTGCAAGTTTTTGATTTTTACCGCTTTGTCCTGTACTTTTATCATCAGGTTTCTCATATGGCGGAACTCTGCCATATCAATATCAAGCGTAGGCTTAGGCGGCATATCCTTTTCTCGAATAAGGTTTTGCAGAAAATCTTTTGCTTTTGCCACAATCCCACGGAACAAATTAGGCAGCCAGCCTTTGCTTTTGATAGATTGGCTTGCTTTTTCGTGTATCTCGGTCTGCTTGACTTCTAAAATTTTTGCTTCGGAAATACCCGATATGAGTGCCATATCCGCTGTCCTGTTCCATTCCTGCCTTGCGGCGTTATCCGCTTCAATCTCGGCGGCTTTGGGATTGTTCTTTCCGATTTTTTTGGTGGGAAGATAAACGCTGTTCTTATCAAATACCTTTAACTGCTGTTCAGGATCAGCAATATGGCGATTGATAAGGTCGGTATAAACCTCTTTCACTTCCCGAAGAAAAGGCTCGCTTTTGAATTTATCATCTTTCACGGTAAAGAGGTGGCTTTCGTAAATCTCGCCTTTTTTTATGACGGTGCAGCCTTTTCGTATCTGCCCGTTCTCCCCTGTGATTTCTTTCTTGGTACGTACCCTTTTGCCTGTTTCATCATAGAACACACTGCGTGTGGCTATCTTAATGTCAGGCTCAGGGAGCAGTTTTCTTTCGCTGAAGATAAGATGGATATGATAGTTTGTTTTGCGTTTATTGTGGTGGAGGGCTGACACACACTCCACACCATACCGTTTGCGGAACTCCTCCGTAAAGTCCTCCAGCACTTCCTGCGGCTCGTATCTTGTATAAATTTCGGGCAGGGCAATAATCAATTCCCTTGCTTCAATACATTTGCCCTCTGTGCCACTTCGCTTAAATTCCTGTTGGCTTTCCCTTGCAAGGTTCTTCCAAAATTCATTGTCGGCGGTGCGGTAGGTGGCATAGAGATTTTCCTGCCTTGCGTGGCTTGTGATATAGGATATTCTTCCCTTGACATTTGGCAACTTCGACATCTGTATAAATGTAACCGAATCCATTTGACGGACTTTATCGGAACTTGTCACCCGAAAAAACGCCCTAAAATCAAGGGTTTCCGGCAACTTGATGTAGAAAAAGCCTTGTGCCACCAAGTTTTTCCGCAACAGCTCATTTTGCGAAAAAACTTGGAAATCGGAGGGACATTGAAGGGACATCCCCCGCACGGGGCCAAATATTTAACACTTCAAACACGACATGGGGTTCGACCCCGTGCAGCACATATCACTGCCATTGACAATTTATTCTCACCCCAAAAATAGGAGGACATTATGCAGGAAAGATATGAACTTGAAGTGAAATTAAGGGACTACCCAGATGTAGTAAAGATAAAAGAACTTAGGCTTATGCTGGACGGTATTTGTGAGAGCACTGCTCTATCGTTGCTTCATCAAAATAAAATCAAACACTTTCGTATTGGAAATCGCTACCGTATTCCGAAAGTATGTGTGATTGACTTTATGATGAGTGATGAATATGTGACATTCAAAAAGAAAGTGGACTGCGCTCGTCTAAAAAAAATCGACGACAAGGAAGAACGAGGAAAGCAGAAAATTCTTCTTCTTTGTGAAAAGCCCCAAACAAGAAAAGATTTGATGTTTCTGTTAGATGTGAAAAGTAAAAAAACCTTTTTCCGGCTTTACCTGAAACCCTTGTTGGAATCCGGAGAGCTTCAAATGACCCGCCCCGAACAACCAAGTATTTCAACGCAACGGTACATACGAACTTCCCAACAAAAGAAGTAAAACGCATATAGCCATATGAATTTTGCCGCTTATTCTTTAAAAGAATGGGCGGCTTTTTCTTGACTATGCAACTGCAAGCAGCTTTATTAAAGCGGTAATCAAAGAAATCAACGTAGTGCTTCCTGCACATAATGTTTTTAGGGCAGATAGGAAACCCTTTTTAGGTTTCTTGTTTTCACTCAAATCTTCCTCAATTTGTTTTAATATCTCGACAATGTCATCTTTTTCATTGATGTCACTTGTTGACAGAGCGTCTTTGATCGCTGTAATAAGTTCCACAGCATCGTTCTTAGTTCCCTCATTGATTGTCACTTGTGTAGATATATTCCCATCTACATTACTCCCTACAACGACAGTCGAATAGTTTGCCGTAATATTACCAGATGTCGAGGGTTGGCCTTTTTCTTCTTCTCGTACAGCTTGTTCATAGCAATGCCGTAAAAATTCACTAATATGGTCTATAAGCGGATCAATTATATGCTCAATAAATTTTTGCATTTCATCATTAATAGTTGACTTTGCGCCTGTATAATGATAAGTACCATAAAGCCGGGTAAAATCGCCATCAAAATTTTCTATTGAATATGTTAAGAACTGATATTCAAGAGAGATTTCTTCGCTAACATCTGGACTAACTTCAAAAGGGTCTAACCAACCACGGGATTCAACTATTGCAGCTATATCGTAACTATGTGTATTTTTGCTCTTGATAAATTCTGCTATTATTTCATTGGAATTTATTACAGCCATAAAGCGTTTCAGGTTAGCATCACATTGCGAATAATCTGTTCTGCTCAATCGACGAGCAACATTCCGAAAATTAGAGGAAATATCTTGAATCTCATAACTTGTATAACTCATTTAACAATCCTCCCACAATAAGGACAGTAAAAACCCGCTGTTATATCGGCTGGCATAAGTCCAATTTCTTTATTGCAGCAAGCAACTGTCACGATTTGCATATCATAATCTCGATTTTTGAATTTTACATCAGTGTCTACTTTATGGACAGGTGGAGTTTTGACTTTTATATATTTTGATTCTATTCCCTTAAATGCATCAGCGATCATTTGCTCTGCCTCTGCCAATGCAATTTTTTCCGCTTCTTTTACAACTTCTTCCGGCCAAAAAGTATTTAGGGATTCTGAAATCCCACAAATAGGGCAACAAATACCATCTTCTAACTCATTGTTCAAATATGCACAATCAATTTTAAATCTACTTTTACATCTATCACATTGTAATGTAACCAATCCGTTTTCATCGGATTGCAAAGTGGCTCTACCAATGGTACCCATATTCATATCACTCCTAACTTGTTATCGTGCAATATTTTTTTAGATTTTCCTCTACATATTCCGCCACCATTGTAACCATTGCGCTGTCATCGTTATCACGATAATAGCTATCAAACGCTTCGTAGTACCGTTTGCGGTCGGTAAACTTCACGTTGATTGGCGGATAACCATTCTGCATGAGAAACAGGTTCATAATTAACCGCCCTGTACGACCGTTGCCGTCCACAAACGGGTGGATTCCCTCAAATTTCAGATGGAACAATGCTGCACTTTCAATCGGGTGCAGCTTTTTCTTTGCAAATTCGTCGATTAAATTTTCCATCATTTCCGGGACAACTGTCGGTTCCGGCGGCGTATGGTATGCTCCCATAATGCGTACTGGTATGCGACGATAGATTCCCCGATCTTCCGGCCTGTCCATCAAAACCAAAGTATGAATCTGTTTGATAATAGCTTCGGAGAACGGAACTTTATCCTTTACAAGTTTCTGAACGTAGAGAAATGCGTCTTTGTGTCCGACAGCCTCCAAATGGTCTTTCAAAGGCTTTCTGTCTATGGTAACGCCCTCTAAAACAAGGGCTGTCTCCTGTAAGGTTAAGGTGTTGCCCTCAATCGCATTAGAGTTATAGGTGTATTCTACAAGAAATTCATCTTGTAAGCGCTTCAATTCGCCGGCGGTCAAGGGTCTGCGACTATCTAATTGTTCCTTTAGGCCATCAATACGGGAGAATAGTGATACATATTGTTCCGAAACAGACTTGTGACGCAGCTTACGACCGTCAACAGGTTTCACAGCATTTACAGGAATAAAGTATGTCCGGCCTTTTTGAACAACGCCCTCTATTTTTCCCTGTTGGCAAAGGATACGGACACGTCGGTCTGATATGCCCCATTTTTCCGCCGCTTGTGTTACTTTCATATATTCCATGCGTTCACCGCCTACATATCATTTTTTATAGTATAACACATTATCGGAATAATATCAACCAATCTATCAAGCAATTTATGATATATTATTCCGAAGATACATAGCCGTCTGCCATCGCCGCAGGCGGCTAAATCTATGTAAAGGAGGAAAACCCAAATGGCGAATTGCAAAGTTATCGCGGTGACGAACCAAAAGGGAGGCGTGGGCAAGACCACGACGACCGCAAATCTCGGTATCGGGCTGGCGCAGGAAAACAAAAGGGTACTGCTGATCGACGCGGACGCACAGGCTTCTTTGACGCTTTCCCTCGGTTACGCCAAGCCGGACGAACTGCCCGTTACGCTT
>CAJFJV010000054.1 GCA_904384225.1 uncultured Oscillospiraceae bacterium
GAGGCGGTTCGTAAACTCGGTGCCATTGTCCGTCTGGACACATTCAATGAGATACGGGAACTTTTTCACAACATGGCGCAGGAAGGCAGTAGAGGAATATATTTATCGGTCGTGCTGACGGCGTGCATTGCCAAAAATGCGGTATGCACATGAGCACGGAGGAATACGCGAAATATTTAGCGCCGGTTGAAAAAGCAAAACGGCAACCAAGAAAGAAGGCTGCAAAAAATGAATGAATATCAGAGGATGCTGATGTACTTAAAAATCATGATGTGCAATCTTGCTGTCTTACACCACAACGCAGCGGGAGAAGGATGGTTTGAAGTACACAGAGAACTTGACCGCTGACAACGCGATATTTCCGGTCATGTGGATGATCTGATTGAACGAGGTATCGCGTTAGGATATCAAGAGGCAACGGTTTCCGAGGGTGTTCTTGCGTTTCAGAACGAAACATCCTGTTGGTTTTGCTTTTCACAAAACAGCAAGTGCCAAAAGCGATGAAGCCCCTTTTCAGCTTTCCCCTTGTTCAACTTAACTCAAACATTCCATTATACAATTGATAGTATATCCCTTTTTGCGCCAGAAGGCTCTCATGATCGCCGCGTTCCACAATTCTGCCATGCTCCAAAACCATAATGGCATCTGCATTTCGCACTGTACTCAAGCGGTGCGCTATAACGAATACCGTGCGACCTTTCATCAACTGATCCATTCCCTTTTCTATAAGAGATTCTGTCCGGGTATCGATGGAGGAAGTTGCTTCATCAAGGATCAAAACAGGAGGATCTGCAACAGCAGCGCGGGCAATAGCGAGCAATTGCCGCTGCCCCTGCGAAAGGTTTGCTCCATCTGATGTGATCATCGTCTGATAACCGCGCGGCAATCGCCGTATGAAGCTGTCCGCATTGGCAATTTTAGCGGCTTGTTCAATTTCCTGTTGCGAAGCATCCAGCTTTCCAAATCGAATATTGTCTGCAATGGTCCCGGTAAAAAGGTGGGTGTCCTGGAGGACGATCCCCAACGACCGCCTCAAATCTGCCTTTTTGATGTCCCGAACATCAAACCCGTCATATAAAATTGAGCCGCCCTGGACATCATAAAAACGGTTGATCAAATTTGTAATAGTGGTTTTTCCAGCGCCGGTGGAACCCACAAACGCGATCTTTTGCCCGGGTTTTGCATAGAGCGTAATATTATTTAAGACGGGATGCCGTTCTTGATAGCCAAAATCCACATTTTGAAAACGAACGTCGCCTTTTAAAGGCGTCAGCGTCCCCTCTTCTTCTTTCCAAAACCATTTTTCTATTTTAGAAGAAGCGTTTTTGTCAACTGCCCGAACAAGTTTAACCTGCCCTTTATCTATTTCCGGTTCACGATCCATCACTTCAAAGACGCGTTCAGCTCCTGCAAGCGCCGCCAACAAAAAATTGCTTTGTTGTGTGAACTGGTTTATAGGGGCCGCGGCTTGCCGGACAAACACCAAATAGCTTGCAAGGCTTCCCACATCCGTTTTTCCCGTCATCGCCATAATACCGCCTAAAATAGCGACGATCGCATAGTTGACATAGGAAATGCTTACAACCGCCGGAACCATCGTTGCGGCATAAGACTGCGCCCCGGTGCCCGCTTCGCGAAGGGCCTCGTTTTTTTTGCGGAATGCATCTAAATTTGCCTTTTCATGATTAAACACCTTAACAACTTTCTGTCCGTTTACCATCTCTTCAATGTAGCCGTCCAGTTCGCCAAGGCTGGCCTGTTGTTTCGAATAATACGCTTTACTTCGCTTTCCGCTGAACCGGACGTACCAGAACATGATAATATAACAAACGGCAACAACCAATGAGAGACGCCAGTTGAGAATAAACAAAATAATAAGAGTGCCCGCCATCTGAATAAAGCTTTGGATCAGCATGGAAAAGCTGTTGTTTAAAGCATCCGAAATAGTATCTATATCATTCGTAAAATAGCTCATGACATCGCCGTGCTGCCTGGAATCAAAAAATTTTAAAGGAAGCGTCTGAAGATGAGCAAAAAGATCGCGGCGGATATCAAATAAAACTTTTTGTGCTGCCCTTACCATAATTTGCGTATAGCCGTAAGAAGAAAGCACGCCAACACCATATATGACTATTGTTATGACTATCCCGAATAAGAGCGTCTGATAATCGCCTGAGCTTAGACTGTTTACTACAGGGCGGATCATATACGTACCAAGAAGATTTGCAGAGGCACTGCACGCAACCAAAATGGCAACGGCCAAAAGCAAAAAACGATGACGGCCCATATACGTAAGCAGGGACCGCAGCGTATATCTTAAATTTTTCGGCTTTTTACCGCTGAGCTGACGAGCCATGCATCTCGCCTCCTTTCATCTGGGAATCGTAAATCTCTTGATATATCGGATCCTCCGCCAAAAGCTGCGCATGTGTACCGACCGCATGGATACGGCCGTCTTCCATAATAACAATCTGATCGGTTTCCATGACCGAAGTAATCCGCTGGGCGATAATGATTTTTGTTACTTCGGGAAGGTTTGCTAACGCTTTACGAATTTGCGCTTCTGTCGCAGTATCAACCGCACTGGTAGAATCGTCAAAAATCAAAATTTTGGGGTGCTTAAGCAGTGTTCGGGCAATACACAGGCGTTGCTTTTGCCCGCCGGAGACATTGACGCCGCCTTGCCCAAGGTCGGTATCCAGACCTTTTGGCATGCGTTCAAGGAATTCATCTGCACAAGCAGCTCGGCAAGCGGCCCAAAGCGCTTCATCATCTGCATCCGGATTTCCCCACAAAAGATTATCCCGTATGGTCCCGGAAAAGAGAACATTTTTTTGCAGTACAATACCGACGGCGTCCCGCAGTGCGTGCAGATCGTATTCACGGACATCTTTCCCGCCGACCCGGACCATCCCTTCGCTGACATCGTAAAGGCGCGGTATCAACTGTACTAAAGTGGTTTTCGCAGAACCGGTTCCCCCGAGGATCCCTATGGTCTGTCCAGCCTTAATATGCAAATCCACATGGGAAAGGGCGTCTTCATCCGCTTCCTTATTGTACCGGAAAGAAACATTGTCAAAATCAATGCTCCCGCTGGAGATATCCGTTTTTGCGCCTTTGGGAGAGGAAAGCGCGATATCTTCATCGAGGACCTCACCGATACGCTGTGCACTGGCCAAAGAGCGGGTGAGCAGAAGAAATACATTTGAAATCATCATCATGGAATTCATGACTTGAAAAACATAGCTTAGAAACCCGGTTAGATCGCCTACCTGAAGCGTTCCTCCCAGAATCATTTTTCCGCCAAACCACATGATCAGGACAACCGATGTATACATAACCAACTGGAACGCAGGCAGGTTGAGCACCGCATAACGGAATGTTTTTTGTGTCGTATCCATTAATTTGGTGTTGACCTCGTCAAATTTTTTCTCTTCGTATTCTCCCCGCACAAAAGCTTTTACCGCCCGGATAGCTGTCAGAGCCTCCTGCACGACATTATTTAGACGGTCTACGGCTTTTTGCATGATTCCGTACATTGGCGCAATTTTACGCAGGATAAAAAATAAAATGACGCCTAACACCGGTGCACCGACTAAAAAAACCAGCGCCAATCCTGGGTTCATCCAAAATGAAAGCGCAACGCCCATAATTAGCATAACAGGGCCGCGGACCAGCGGGCGGAAACCGCCGTTAATTGCGTTTTGCAGCACGGTAACGTCTGTTGTCATGCGTGTAACAAGGGAAGACGTCTCAAAGTGATCCAGATTAGAGAAAGCATAGTCCTGTACTTTTTGATACTGTGCCTCCCGTATGCGGGAACCCCACCCATAGGCAGCCCGAGCAGCAAACTGTGCATAAAGCAGGCCGGTGATCAGGGACAGTATAGCACACGCGCCCATTTGAACGCCCTTCCATAAAATATAGGAGATATCATGATTTACCGCACCAATATCAATGAGATCCGCCATAAGCATCGGAATAAACAATTCAAAACAGGTCTCCGCAATAATCAAAAGTGCACCGATGATCATATCTTTGCGGTATGGGCCAAGATAGTGTGCGAGAC
Organism: uncultured Oscillospiraceae bacterium; assembly: GCA_904384225.1. Lineage (GTDB taxonomy): Bacteria > Bacillota > Clostridia > Oscillospirales > Ruminococcaceae > Paludihabitans. The sequence goes on from CAJFJV010000054.1 coordinate 4,070, forward strand.
GTCTTAGGTCGTGCAAGGCGATCCCTCCTTATCTATGCGCAAATTCTGATAAGCACGGAATAAAAAATCTGCGAATTGCCGCTGTTCCGACGGCGAAAATCCGCAAAGCATGATATCCTCCGTTTCTTGGCAATAGCTCCGCCACGCCTGAAGCGCTTTTTGTCCTTTCGCGGTGAGATTTACCAAGTTGCAGCGCCTGCTTTGCTCGCTTGGCTGACGTGTAATAAAATCACCTTTTTCCAATGAATCCAGCATCCTCGATATGGCGGCGGAATCCACGTCAAAATACTCCGCAAGCTGGCTTTGCTTGCAAGGGCCGTTGGTATCCAGATAGGCTAATAATTTTGGCTGGCCGATTTCCAAACCAATTTTCCCTAAATAAGGGCGCAGATGATTGCGTTCGGCATGAAACGCGCGGTACAGCAGCATATGAAATGTTTTCTCCATAGGCGCCTCCTTGTATTATAGCTGATAGATCAACTATTGATAAGTCAATTATATACTACGCTTTTTGCTTGTCAAGCTTAAACTTATTGAAATGATCCAAGTGACAGACAAAACGCAGCTATACTCGTTCACTGAGGCAGCGGGTATAAACGGCTGATTTCTGTCAGTCCGTTTTCATGCCGGAGCCAAACAGGGAAGTGCATACCGCGTTTTTCTATGAATAAAATTCCTTTTTGCAAACGACGATAAGAAAAATCGCTGAAACGATAGCTGACATATTTCAGTTCCACCATACTTTTTAAGTACCTATTTAGATTCTGACTTGAGGTATACAAAAAGAAGGGCTATTTGTGAAGTGACCCCAAAAAGTTAGACAGTATTTCTATCAAAAATTGTTCAAGCAGCTGAAAGGGCTTGTTGTCTGTGAATTGCAGGCGGCAAGCCCTTTAG
>CAJFJV010000055.1 GCA_904384225.1 uncultured Oscillospiraceae bacterium
TCAACCCTATTGTTTTTTGAGCCTATATATAGCAAAAAACCTCGATAAAATCGAGGTTTTTCGTGGCTGCATCTATTTTATGCAACCTTTCTGGCGGAGACGGTGGGATTCGAACCCACGGTACCAGTGAAGGTACAACTGATTTCGAGTCAGTCCCGTTATGACCACTTCGATACGTCTCCGTATATGTTAACTCGCATTCGCGAGGTTAACGCATTATTTAATTTTATTAGAATTTTCATTAGAACTCAGCGTGTCTCAAAGCTGTTAATATGCCGTAAACCCGCATTGTTAAAGGTTTGGTGAAGTCTTGACTTCTCAAAACAGCGCAACATTTCGAGTCAGTCCCGTTATGACCACTTCGATACCGCTCCGTATTTATCTCAACATCAGCACCTCGGAAAACGGGGAGAACTGATGGGGAGAACAAGCAAAAATATTAAGTTAAGAATACCCGAAAAACCCCGTAAAATCAAGGGATTCCGGACAGGGAGCTACCGAGTAGCGACCACGATTTCGAGTCAGGCCCGTTATGACCACTTCGATACGCTTCCATATAAAAACACGCAGCCGAATTGTATTCAATCAACGCGAACCATATTATATCAGATTCTCGATCGTTTTTCAAGTATAACTTTCACAGGTTTTTGTATTCATTGTAGGTTTGTCAAACATGTTGTACAGGGAGAGGATGAAAGAAAGCAGTAAGTTTTTCTTTCGGAAAGAGCCAGCGAAGAGGGCGCATAGGTAAGTCGTTGGATCGATCTTGGTGTGCAGCGAGCTGCATACCAAAATCAGCAAGAGAGAAAAAACGATGTGTGTCGTGGAAACGCTTCTGGTCCTCTCCCGGTGGCTGCGGTCTACTTTGCCGTTTGGCGGGGCGTGTAGGGACGGATCAGCTTGTTAAGGATTCCAAGCCGCGCAGCAGGCAGTTCAAAACAGGCGGGGAATCTGTTTGGCTATTGGAGAAAGCGATTGGGAAAGGCAAATCCGTTGTCTGTCTGCACACGCGATAAGCTTCCGTTCTGCTTCCGTATGCTGGTTTGGATGGTGGTGCGGGTGTCTGTACTGGCAGCCTGACTTCCATCCCAGCGAGCCTTCCAGAAGTAGATATACGAGCGGGTTTTGTGATACTTCTGCTGGTCGGACCCATCACATATTTCATTGTAAGGAATTTCCGTGTCATACTGTTACACATCTCTTTTGTTGCTGTCCAACATGTATTGTAGCTCTACAAATAAAATGTCCTGTTTAGAAAAATAGACATTGACATTTTATAGTAGAGTCTATATAATTAAAATATTATAGTGTAACGGGCATTTGTGTTTGCCTGTAAACCGGCGGTACGGGGGTTTCATACCGTCCGGTTTTTCGTGTCCTTATGGATAGAAGCACTTGTTAATAGGAGGAAATGCAATGGCTACAAAACCGGTTATTCTGACTACGGAAGGACATCAGAAACTTGAGCAGGAACTGGAACAGCTTAAAACGGTCCGCCGGAAAGAGGTTTCTGAAAAAATAAAGGTCGCGCTTTCCTTTGGCGATCTTTCGGAGAACAGCGAGTATGATGAAGCAAAAAATGAGCAGGCGATGGTTGAGGCTCGTATCGCAGAAGTAGAGCAAATGCTGAAAAATGCGAGCGTTTTAGACGAGGCTGGAATTACAACAGATACCATTGGCGTTGGATCCGTTATCAAGATCCGCCATATGAAGCTGGGACGGGAAGACACATATAAGATTGTCGGTTCGACAGAAGCTTCGCCGCTTCAGAAAAAGATTTCAGACGAGTCACCGGTCGGGAAAGCGATGCTGGGCCATCATGTAGGGGATGTTGTCGAGGTAGAAACCCCGTCCGGCATAATTGAGTATGAAGTATTAGAAATCGGAAAGTAAAAGTAAACGAAAGGGGAAAAAGGGATGGCGGAGAATACTGTGACGCAGACGCCGGATTATGGCGAGCTAATTCGTGTCAGACGGGAAAAGCTTGCCGCTTTGCAGTCGGAGGGGAACGATCCGTTTCAGATCACAAAATATGAGGCAACACACCATAGTACAGATATAAAAAAAGAGTTTGATCTGTTGGAAGGGAAAACGGTATCCGTTGCAGGGCGAATGATGTCTAAACGCGTGATGGGAAAAGCTTCGTTTTGCAATGTACAGGATCTCTCCGGCAGCATACAGGCGTATGTTGCACGTGACAATCTCGGAGAAGATGCATATAAGGCATTCAAAAAAATGGATATCGGCGATATTGTCGGGATCAAAGGAACGGTTTTTAAAACCAAGACCGGCGAAGTTTCCATTCATGCGGAGAATGTCACTTTACTTTCCAAAAGCCTGCAGGTTCTGCCTGAAAAGTTCCATGGATTGACGAATACAGATATGCGTTACCGTCAGCGGTATATCGATTTGATCATGAATGCAGAAGTAAAGGAGACCTTTATTAAGCGTTCAAAAATTATCAGTGCAGTGCGCCGCTATCTTGACAGTCAGGGGTTTATGGAAGTGGAGACGCCGATGCTGGTGTCCAATGCGGGTGGAGCCGCAGCACGTCCTTTTTCTACACATTACAATGCTTTGGATGAAGATGTAAAACTTAGAATTTCTTTGGAGCTTTATCTGAAGCGGCTAATTGTCGGCGGGATGGAACGGGTCTACGAAATTGGACGTGTGTTCCGCAATGAAGGCCTCGATACGCGTCATAATCCGGAATTTACGCTGATGGAGCTCTATCAGGCGTACACCGATTATCATGGTATGATGGATCTGACGGAAAACCTGTATCGTCATGTAGCGCAGGAGGTGCTCGGCACAACGACCATCACCTATAACGGAATTGAAATGGATCTCGGCAAACCGTTTACCCGCATCACAATGCTCGATGCAGTCAAGCAGTATGCCGGCGTCGACTTCAACGAGATTCACACGCTGGAAGAGGCGCGTGAAGCCGCAAAAGCACACGGCGTTGAATTTGAACCCCGCCACAAAAAAGGCGATATCCTGAATCTGTTCTTCGAACAGTTTGTTGAAGAACATCTTGTGCAGCCGACCTTCGTGATGGATCATCCGATCGAGATTTCTCCGCTTACAAAGAAAAAGCCGGAAAATCCGGAATATGTGGAGCGCTTTGAGTTCTTCATGAACGGCTGGGAAATAGCAAACGCCTATTCCGAACTGAACGATCCTATCGATCAGCGGGAACGTTTTGCCGCACAGGAGGAGCTGCTGGCACAGGGAGATGAAGAAGCTAACCATACCGATGAAGACTTTCTTTACGCTTTGGAGCTTGGCATGCCGCCGACTGGCGGTATTGGGTTCGGTATAGATCGGATGGTGATGCTGCTTACAGACAGCGCTTCCATTCGAGATGTACTTTTATTCCCCACAATGAAACCCTTGAAAGATGTAAATGCGGGAAATGATGTAGTAAAAAATACTCCTGAAAGCGTCTCAAATGATGTAAAAGCTGAGCCGGAGAAAATCGACTTTTCCAAGGTGGAGATCGAGCCGCTTTTCAAGGATTTTGTGGATTTTGAGACTTTCTCCAAGTCTGATTTCAGAGCAGTCAAGGTACTTGCCTGCGAAGCAGTACCAAAGTCTAAGAAGCTTCTGAAGTTTACCTTAGACGATGGCTCAGGCGAAAATAGGACGATTTTAAGCGGTATTCACGCATATTACGAGCCGGAAGAACTGGTCGGCAAGACCTGTATCGCTATTACCAATCTTCCGCCAAGACCGATGATGGGCATTGATTCCTGCGGTATGCTGATTAGTGCAGTACACCACGAGGAAGGCGAAGAAAAGCTCCATCTTTTGATGGTAGATGACCATATTCCGGCAGGTGCAAAGCTCTATTAAGATGTATCGTTTTGCCTGTTAAAACGGGATGTACTTTATATCCGGAAGACGCCCTGAAAGTACACTACTACATCAAATTTACATCATTTTGTGCAGGAAAGTGTGCAGGGGCAAAAAAATCGCATAATTTTGAATTTAGACCTTGAGAGAGCAACCTCTTTCAAGGTCTTTTTTCGTTTAGGGGGATATTCGCAAACTATAAAAAAACCCCTCCCCCAATATAATGTAATCACAGAGGAAGGAGGGGATTCGATATGAGTAATCTTTTATCAGAGGTACACCCTGAGCTTGTTGCGGAATGGTCGGAGAAGAATTTGCCGCTTACGCCGGATAAGATTACATACGGATCAAACAAAGTTGTTTGGTGGAAAGGCTCTTGCGGTCACGAATGGCAGACCAGCGTTAAGGCTCGCTCAAAAGGCGAGAGCTGTCCAATTTGCTCAGGAGCAAGAGTGATAGCGGGTATCAATGATTTGACAACGCTGAAGCCGGAGCTGGCTGCTGAATGGTCGAGTAAGAATGATCCGTTAAAGCCGACAATGGTAACAGTAGGCTCACATAAAAAAGTAATTTGGAAAGGCAAATGCGGTCACGAGTGGGTAGCTACGGTTAAGAGTAGGGCGATAAGCGGCACAGGCTGTCCGTATTGCTCCCATAATAAAATCTTAGTAGGATTCAATGACCTTGCCTCACAGCGCCCTCAAATCGCTTCTGAGTGGTCTGAGAGAAATTACCCACTAAAGCCTGATATGGTTACGGTCTTTGCAAATCGGAAGGTATGGTGGCGGTGCAGCAAAGGTCACGAATGGAACACGCTCATTTCCACTCGTTCAGGCGGAAGTGGGTGTCCTTACTACCGTTGACTTAATGCACGACTATATGAAAGCAAACGGGTATGAGCTGGATATTACGGACACGAGATACCATCACGAAATCTATCTGAGCGATCC
>CAJFJV010000056.1 GCA_904384225.1 uncultured Oscillospiraceae bacterium
GAACTTGACCCTGCTGTCCTACAGCTATTGTATCACGGGCATCCCAAAGCCTGCTGATACCTAATTTATTAACTTTGAAACTTATTATACGAGGAGGAAAATACTTGAGCACTCCAGAAAGTACCGTTTTAGCGTTGTATCGCTACTTAGATGAACAAGCGCCGTTTTCCACGCAGCTTTCTTGGGACAACAGCGGGCTTCTTGTTGGGAATCCCGGACAAGAGGTGCGATCCTGCGTTTTTGCTTTGGATGTGACAAAAGAGGTAATCGACTTTGCCAAGCTGCACCATGTACAGCTGATCATCACGCATCATCCGGTTATTTTTAGTCCAATAAAAAATGTGACGGAGGAAAATTTGGTCTGGCAGCTTATACGGGAGAACATTAGTGTCATTTCAGCGCATACAAATCTGGATCTTGCTGTAGGGGGCGTCAATGACGCGCTGGCAGAGGCTTTGTGCTTGGAAGACGTGCGCCCTTTTGTCAATGCGGATAGTATTGGCCGGATAGGGCGGCTCCCTAATTGTATGAAAGCAGCAGACTTTGCAGAATATATTCAGGATAGGCTTGGCCAAGCGAGTGACGTTGCATTTACAGCGTGTGGACCAGTACATACAGTAGCGCTGGTCGGCGGGGCAGGCGGAGATTATCTGCATGAAGCATCTACCTGTGGTGTGGATGCCTATCTGACCGGCGAGCTGCGCCATCATGAGTGGATGGAAGCACAGCGGTTGCCGATATCGGTTTATACTGCCGGACATTATGCAACAGAAGCGGTGGTACTGCAATGTTTATGCACGCGTTTTAAGGAAAAATTTTCTGGAATTCAGTTTTTTTGCTGTGATAGCTCAAATGTTATGTCTTTGTAGGAGCGGGTTTCATGAAAAAAGATATACGTACAGCCAAAATGCTAAACCGTCTTTTTACGGGGATTGCCACGCTTGCTGTCGGCATTTTGCTGATTATCCTCCGGCGCAGTTTTTTAACAGTGGCGTTTTATCTTGCGGCAGCGGTGGTATTGTTCGGTTCGGCCGCACGGCTGGTTGCGGCCTTTTTGCAAAAGCCATGGCTGAAACGCCGGATTATCGGTGCCTTTGCAGGTATGGCGATAGGAGTGGTTATGTTCAGCTTTCCTGCACTACCTCGTTTTTTGATTCCAGAGCTGTTCGCGTTATATCTGCTGCTGAACGCCTGTGTAAAAACAGTGGATTCGGTTATTATCATACGGAAGAAGACAGAACATCTCCTACCTGTTCTGATCCCGTGCGTTACCTATTGGATATTTGGGCTCATCCTGCTGTTTTCACCGCTTTATTATCTTAGCGCTGTGTTGGTCGTGATTGGAATCTATTGTATTTTGCTTGGCGGGACCTATATCGCAGATTTTATCCGCAGTTCCATTCCGGATCCCGCAAAAAATCGCGCAAAACGGCACATTCGCATTTCTCTACCGATTTTTTTAGCCGCGTTTGTCCCACATTCCGTCTTAACAAAGCTGAATAGCTACTTAGCTCTGCCAGACAGCGCAACAGAAGGATTTGAGGATCTTTCCGAGAAAAAAGAAGAAGAAGAACCAGACGTCGAAATTTTTATTCACGTTTCAAGTGATGGCTTTTGTGTAATAGGGCACTGCGACATTTGTTTTGAAGGCGAACTGATTGCGTATGGCAATTACGATGAAGCGTCTTCTACGCCGATTGGGACAGGGGACGGCGTTTTACTGATTACAAGCCGTGCTTCCTATATCCCTTATTGTCTGGAAAATAACGGGACCACTTTGTTTTCTTTCGGGCTTCGCCTTTCACAAGAGCAGCGCATGGCGGTGCGTGCGGCTATTGGTGAAATTAAGGAGCGGCTAATTCCGTGGGATCCTCCGTTGCAAGCGGCGCGCCGCAGGAATCCATCTGCCAGTGAGACAGAATATCCCGATTTTGCAAGCCGTTTGTGTAATGAGACCGGCGCGCGCTTTTACAAATTTAAACGCGGCCGTTTCAAATACTATTTCGTTATGAGTACAAACTGTGTACTGTTGGTTGATAGTATTATTGGTGGTGCTGGGACGGATATTTTGAGTATTAACGGAATGATTTCCCCGGGAACACTGTACGATTATCTGGAATCAGAGTTCTTAAAACAAAATAGTATTGTAGTATCCCGCAACGTCTACCACGTAAAAGATATTGCACGTTATCGGGGGGATGGATGACGTGTGACAGGCAATAAACTGGTTTTGCTCAAAAATGATCTTTTTGTTGAAAAGATCGGGGCTTCATGATAAGATGTGAAAAAAGGGGAAAGAAGGTTTTAAGCTTATGGCGACAATCAAAATCACCGGGGACAGCACCATTGACCTTTCGCCTGAATTGCTTGAAAGGTATCAGGTGGAAACCATTCCTTTGTACATCAATATGGGCGAGGAATCGCTTCGGGATGGGGTATCCGTCGTGCCGGAGGATATCTACGCTTATTTCGCTCGGACAAAAACCGTGCCGAAAACAGCGGCTCCTTCTGTTCAGGATTATATTGATTTTTTTCAAAAGCAGCGTGCACAGTACGATGCAGTAATCCACTTTAATATCAGTGCGGAATTTTCGAGCGCGCACCAGAATGCTTGTATTGCTGCGCAGGAAGTAGGAAATGTCTATCCCGTGGATTCCCGCAACCTTTCTACTGGAACAGCGCTTTTGGTACTGGATGCCTGTGAGATGGCTGCGGCAGGTAAAGAGCCGGAAGAGATTGTGGAGGCGATGAAAGAAGAGACGGACCGTGTAGAAGCCAGTTTTATTATCAATACACTGACCTATCTGCATAAGGGTGGGCGGTGTTCTGGTGTCGCTGCGCTTGGCGCTAATGTGCTGAAACTGCGGCCGTGTATTTTGGTTGAAAACGGGAAAATGGTAGTAGGGAAAAAGTACCGTGGTGCATATAACAACTGTATGGCTAACTACATCCATGATAAACTTGCCGGTCGAAACGATATTCTTCCAAATCGTATTTTTATTACGCATACAAAGTGTGATTCCCAATGTATTGATGCGGCGTATCGTGCCGTGCGTGAAAGCGGCATTCCTTTTGAAGAAATCCTTGAAACGACGGCGGGCTGTACTATTACAAACCACTGCGGGGAAGGTACACTCGGCGTACTGTTTGTACGGAAAAGAAAATAGGCATCTTATTATCCCCTCTTCCAGTGTACAAAACCCGCATCCTTTACAGGATGCGGGTTTTGTATTAGTGCTTTAGTGTTAGAAGGGCGGAGCGAAGCGACGGCGTTCAACAACTGCCAGCTATGCGGGTGGGGTTAAAGCTTAAGTAAAGAACATCCTTTTTGGTATAATGGCGATTGTTCAAGCTACCGAAAAGAAAACAGAAAGGATGTCCCTTATGGCAAATAGTTTAGTACACACAAAATAGGTATGCGGGTATCATGTGTGTTTACCCCGAAGTATCATCGAAAAATCATATATAAAGAACTGCGGAAGGACATACAGCAAATTATAAGAGATTTGTGTAAGTGGAAGGGAGTAGAGATTATAGAAGAACATATGAAGTCCGATCTTTTCCATCTTCTCTTAAGCATTCCACCAAAGTATAGTATCTCGCATTTCATGGGTTACTTCAAAAGAAAGGGTTCGATGATGATTTTTGAGAGACATGCAAATTTGAAGTGCAAATTCGGGAACAGGAGAAGCAGGATCAAATAGAAGATAGTTTAAGTAAGAAGGAATACGAAGGCTCTTTCAAAGGTAGCAAGTAATCATACCACCGTAGCTTGAATGAAGTGAAAGCCAGCGCCTAAAAGGCGCTGGCTTTTGATACGGCCTTATAGGCCGCTCGTCATGCGTCCCTCTTAGGAATGGTCATGATTTACACGTATGTTTTCTAAAGGATTTCCTTGCGAAGAGTATTGAATCGATCCAAATTGTGCGGACAGAACAAAAAAACGCCTATGTAGGAAAATATAAAGTTTTAACTGCATATGCCTATGATTGTAGAAGTGGATATAGTGGTCAATCATTTCATTTGCTTCATAAAAGGTAGCCGGTTTGTGTCGGCAGATACATTCGGTTTTCAAAATGAAGAAGAAGTTTTCTGCCATGACGTTGTCATACGGATTATCCTTTTTTTACTGAATTGGTTCATTCCGCTGCCTGTCTTTTTTTAGCCTATTCTGTGACGCGTTTATTCATTTTAAAAGGCTATGGCTGCAAAGAGAAAAGATATTGTGTTTTCTGTTGAAGAGGTTGACAAAGCGCCATATTATATGTTATATTTTATAACATATAATATGGCGCTTTGTATAGGTCTCTGTGAACAGCACCCCATTTGTTAGACAGTATGATATACTATCTAAACAGATGGGGTGATTTATTATGCCAAAAGGAAGATCTAACAAACGATATACGCTGGAATTCAAGCGAACGGTAGTAGAGATAATGCGAGAGGAACACCTGAGTATACGCGAAGTAATGAGAAGGTTTGAAATCAATGACCATGGCATCATTGAACGCTGGGAGCGAATCTATCTTGAAGAAGGGCCGGAAGGCTTGGCAGTAGAACGGCGTGGGCGAAAAAGCAGCAGCCGGCCGGCCAAGTTGTCTAAGGCGGTTGAAAAAGACCTTATTGCAGAGAACCAGCGGCTGCGCGCGGAGATCGATTACCTAAAAAATCTGCAAGCCTTGGTTTTGGAAGAAGAGCGACGCCAGCGCAAAAAGCGCAGGTAGTTCAAAAGCTGAGGCATGAGTTCCCGCTGGCCCTTCTGCTCACAAT
>CAJFJV010000057.1 GCA_904384225.1 uncultured Oscillospiraceae bacterium
CCAAAACGCTGCGGAAGTTCCACATACTGGATTCGTTTTTGCTGTTGAGAGTAAAAAAGGATGTGCCACAAAACTTACGTTTTGCGACACATCCTTTTTTGTTTACACATAAAATAGCAAAAGGATTCTTTTTCCCTGTCCTCTTATTTCAATCAAGGATCTTCCCGTCTGTCGAAAGGGTAACAACTTGCCATGGAATAAACTTCCCACTCTTTTGCAGCGCTTTTTTTGCCGCATGTTCCAATCCACCGCAGCATGGGACTTCCATACGAACAACCGTTACGGTTTTGATATTGTTATTCCGGATAATCTCCGTAAGCTTCTCCGTATAATCAACAGAATCCAGCTTTGGGCATCCGACAATAACGATATGCCCTTTAATAAATTTTTCATGAAACGCAGCATAAGCATAGGCAGTACAGTCGGCTGCAATCAGCAGCTTTGCTCCATTAAAATAAGGTGCGTTTACCGGTACCAGTTTAATCTGTACCGGCCATTGCGCCAATCGGCTGCTTGCTTTTACAGCAGAGTCCAAGCTGTTGTCTTCAATTTGCCGGATCATTCGGGACTGTGTGCCCAAACAACCGCAAGGAAGCTTATCTGTTTGCTTTTCCTGCTTATTCTTCTGAACCGCTATTTCATCATAGGCTTCTGCTTCACGTTCAACAAACGAAATAGCGCCAGTTGGGCACGCAGGAAGACAGTCTCCCAATCCGTCGCAGTAGTCATCCCGTAAAAGCTTTGCTTTTCCATTTATCATACCAATAGCACCTTCATGGCAAGCTGCAGCGCAAACACCGCATCCATTGCATTTCTTTTCATCAATATCAATAATCCTTCTAATCATATTATGAACCTCCGTTTTCTTGTTTGACTTTACGATATCAGTATACTATAATGACAAAAGTAAATATGTTGTTATAACAACAAAATGAGGCTTATATAATATGAATTATTCTTTTTTAATCCGTACACCACTGTTTCATGGATTATCGCAGGAGGAAGCAGAAGATGCGCTTAATTGTCTTGGCGCCTATGAAAAAAGATACGATAAAGATGAGGTGATACTGCATGCCGGTGAAACTACCGAAAATTTAGGCATTGTCTTATCTGGCAGCATCAATATTGAAAATCACGATATTTGGGGAAACAAAAGCATCTTAAGCTATGTGCCAGCAGGCCAAATATTTGCGGAAACCTACGCCTGTATTCCGGATCAGCCTTTGATGGTGGATGTCGTTGCCTGTGAAAAAAGCTCGGTGCTGTTTGTAAATGCAGCCTACCTGCTTAGCGTCCGCTCGCATTCCTGTGTTCACTACAACAAGCTGATACAAAATCTGCTTCAAATTTCAGCAGAAAAAAATCTGACGCTATCACGCAGGATTCTCCACACCTCACCGAAAACAATTCGCAACAGGCTTCTTTCCTATCTATCAGAGCAAGCTCAGCTATATGGCAGTTGCAGTTTTATTATTCCTTTTGATCGCCAGCAGCTTGCGGATTATCTTAGCGTGGATCGCAGCGCACTGTCAAACGAGCTTTCCAAAATGCAGAAAGATGGGATTTTACGCTGCCATAAAAATACGTTTACACTTTTTCAGCGATAAAAAATCATATGAAAAGACCCGGCTAAACCGGGCCTTTTCTTTATGTGTTTGAAAGGAATGAAGAAATCGTGGTAATATCTAAGAAATCAGAAAGCACTATTTTCTTCTGCGGCAAACGAAAAGGTAACATCCGCTTGCTAACAGCACAGCCGATACTGCAAAGAGCAGTAAAACCATAACCGGCATGTAGTCGCCGGTATCCGGCGCGTCCGGGCTTACCTTAAAGCTTGCCTCGATCTGGGTCGTTCCCGTAACGGTCAGCGTGTATTTCCCGTCCGTGAGCGATACCTCTTTGCCGTCTACCGTGACCTTATCCACTGCATAGCCTTCTTCCGGCACAAACGTAAACGTCACGTCTGTTCCCTCGTAGTACTCGCCGCTGCCCGGCGTTACTGTGCCGTGCTCGCCCGCGATAACTTCCACATAATGTTTCTCTTTCGGCGTGACATTTACCACCGCCGTATCGGACTTAGTCTCATCCACTACAGACGTCGCTGTAACGTAAAGTTGTACCGCCGTCTCGTCAATGCCAATGGTGAGCGTGCCATTTTCGTCCACTTTCGTGTCCGCGCTGTTCGCACCCTCTACCGTCCAGACAACTTCATCGGGAACAGCCGGATCGTTGTTTGTCGGCGCGGGTGCGGGAACTGGGGCTTCTGCTTTATTTTTGACAAGTGACTTTTCTACAGAGAACGTCTCGCTATCTGTCTGAATATCCGCAAATTGTTCTATGGATGATACAGCGTTCGGGATGCTATTATTTGATCTTAAATAGATAATGGTAGAATGAACAAATTGAGATTTTTTGTCCGTAGCCATCACTTTTATTTCTCTGGAAGTTTCGTCTATTCCCGCTGTAAACAAACCATCTTCACTTATCTTTGTGTTGACAGAAGTAATATCCCCACTAACGCTCTCTATACTCCATATGAATGCATCAGCAGGCGCTTGTTTCCCGCTTGGCTTCTCAATTGAAAATTTTTGCGTTCCTCCATAATTTACAGATACATATTGCGGTGTCAAGTTATAGGCATCCGCAACCATAATATACATTGTCCCGGAAACATCCGGCGCTTCCAAAGAAGTGGCGGTTATCCTTAGTAAAAATGCTGTCTCGTTATCCCCCACTGTAAGCAAACCATTTTCATCAATTGTTGTATCTGTTGAAGTGTTATCCGAAACGCTCCATTTTACTGCATTGCCCTTTTCACTCCGCTTAACTTCTGCTGATAATTGCAGCGTATCGCCAGTATTCACCATAGTGGTTTCAGAGGTTAATATAACCGCGGGTCTATTATCTATCGTAACTGCCTCTGATAAATTCCCTGCATAATCTTGTAAAACGACCCGAACCTTATCCACTGTATCCGGAACGGAAGCAAAGACTTCATAATTGTCTCCATCACCCCGTGTATAGGAGCCCTCTGTACTATCTGTTCCATTTGTAATATATGTATAATAAAGTTTATACCAATCACGAAGCACAGGGACGCTAAGCTGTCCGTTTTCTACATTTACTTTCCCATTATATGGTGAACATTTGAAAAAATCCCGTCGTGATAGGTATAAACCGCACTTTCCTTTTATCTTTATATATAAGGAAAAAATATTTTTTAAGAAAGCCTATATTATCCAATAGCCGCGCAAGCTTAAAGGCATAAAGATTTTTAAATTGCTTAATCGATATTTCATATATATGACCATTCCTTTCCGCTGCGCTGCAAGGCACCAAAGAGAATGAAACAAAGTGCCTCTAACGCGGCAAGTCGTAATTTGTTAGAATATAC
>CAJFJV010000058.1 GCA_904384225.1 uncultured Oscillospiraceae bacterium
CTAAAGGGCTTGCCGCCTGCAATTCACAGACAACAAGCCCTTTCAGCTGCTTGAACAATTTTTGATAGAAATATTGTCTAACTTTTTGGGGTCACTTCATATCATTACATCTCTTTTTATGGCGATATATTGCTCTTTTCTTCGATATCTATGTCTCTTGAGATAATGAAAACACAAAAAACGCAGATATGCGCCAAAGCATATCTGCGTTTTCTATTGTTTAATGAAGCCGACAAAGCCAAAAGATCCTGCTGGCCTTTTTTCATTTCCTTGCGTTATCCGTATTGTTTCATTCTGCAATTTGCCGAGCGAGTAATTCTGTCGCAATATGCAGCAATTCTGCTACAAATTCGCCAACTCTCCCTTTATCAGACAGCGCAAGCAAATAACCAACCGTATCACCGTCTGCAATCACTGGATACCCCGCCGCAGCATAACGCTGCGAACCTTCCACCGGCTGTATGCGTTCCTCTCCATCTTCACCGCCAAGGATCGGCTTGCGCATCTCAATCCGTTCCCCAAGTTCCGGAGAAACTCTACGGTTCAGCAATTCTTTCTTCGGAATACCGGCAACGGCAACTACATGATCTTTATCACATACTATGACCGGTACCCCTGCAGCCTTTGCTAAAACCTCGGCATAAGCGCCTGCACAACTTGATATTTCTCCAAGCGGAGAATATTTTTTAAATACAATTTCTCCTCCAGAGGTCACAAAAATCTCAAGCGGATCCCCCTCCCGAATACGGTACGTCCTTCGGATTTCTTTCGGGATCACCACTCGGCCCAAATCATCAATGCGCCTGACAATACCTGTTGCTTTCATTGTATATATTCCTCCATTATTGCTGCATATCCTTTACAGCCGTAGTATCTGCCAAACGAGCGAATATATTCAAAAAAGCTTGCTTCTTTTTACAACCCAATATGTCAAGTGCATCAACTTTACATGAGAAAATTAACTTAAAAAGCCTTCAATTATCTTGGCCTCTGCTTCTTGTTCTGACAAACCCAAAGTTCGTAGCTTTAATATTTGTTCTCCCGCTATTTTCCCTATTGCTGCCTCATGGATCAGCTCGGCGTCACTATGATGTGCGCAAAGTTTTGGAGCGGCGTCTACAATGGCTTCTCCATCAATAATCGCATCACATTCGGAATGTCCGGTACACGGGGCGTTTCCAATGATCGTAGACGTATAGGTTTGGCGTGATTTTTCCCGTGCTACTGAACGCGAAACAATATCAGCCCCAGCGCCTTCGCCGTTTAATTCTACTTGAAATTCGGTTTCTGCACCCTGCTCTTTTTCTGTCAAAATGCGCTCCCTAATCAGCAATTTTGCCCCTGCTTCTACCACTGCTTTAGTTTTGCGCAGCGTACGGTCCACACCGCCGATTTGTGCAGAATCCATTTCTAAAACAGCTCCCGGTGCAAGATATATTTCCGTAACAGGATCAATGCTTTTCAAGCCATTTCCTTTTCCTGTGCCAATATGTTTTTCAACATATTTTACGTGTGCGCCTGTCTCAAGATAAAAACGATGTATCCCATTATGCCGGGCTGGTTCACCGGTTTCCGTATGCACACCGCATCCCGCAACGATAACGATGTCAGAACCAGCACCTACATAAAAATCATTATATACTAGGTCATCTACATTTCCATGTGTTACACAAGCAGGGATAGAAACTGTTTCCCCAATCGTTTCGGGTAAAATATGAATATCCAATCCTGGTTTATCTGTCTTGCTTTCAATACGTATATGTTCGCTGGACATTCTACCTACACACGATCCATTCTCCCGAATGTTATATGCGCCTTTAAATGAACCCGTCCAGTTTGAAACCATTCCCAATAATGACTTTGTAATCTCATTCATGGAACAATGCCTCCTGTTTAGAGCATGCCGTAGATACATTTTCTTTTATCAATACCTGCTGAAGGATATCCTCTCTGGCTCCAAAAGCACGTATTGCGCCATCTGCAAGCAGTACAATTTCATCTGCTATACGCAGAATTCTTTCCTGATGAGAAATAATAATCAAGGTACCTTTTAAATCACTGTGCATCTTCTGAAAAACTTGGATCAAATTCTTAAAACTCCATAGATCAATACCAGCTTCAGGTTCGTCAAAGACTGATAAACGGGTGTGCCGTGCAAGGACTGTAGCTATTTCTATTCGTTTTATTTCCCCGCCGGATAAAGTTGCATTAACCTCGCGATCCAGATAATCTTTTGCGCACAGCCCCACATTCCCTAAAATGTCACAAAGCTTTCCGCTGTCCACTTTACTTCCAGCCGCTGTCTCTATTAGCTGCCGAACCGTAATCCCTTTAAAACGGACAGGCTGCTGAAATGCAAAGCTGATGCCTTTTAGGGCTCGTTGTGTAACGTCGAGCGACGTGATTTCTTCCTGATCCAGAAAAATACGGCCGGATTCCGGACTTTCTATCCCGGCAATAATGCGGGCTAATGTTGTTTTCCCACCGCCATTCGGCCCCGTAATAACCACAAGCTTTCCGTCTGGAATCGTCAAATTCAAATCTCTTAATACTTCTTTTCCATCAGGAGAGCGCCACGAAATATGCTCTAATGATAACATATCGTATACCCCTTTTCATCACCATCTCAATCGATATGCAAAACGCATATCATTTTTTGATACAAAAAGTTAGCACGCACTAACTTTTTGTATCAAAAAAGCAGACAGCCTGTCTGCAATTTGATATTAAAGTATATCACGCATCTGCCTTTTTGTCAATTCACTGCAAGGCCATTATCATTTTCCCGTGTAGGTTTGTCAATGATGTGTTACAGATTAAGGGAAGCGAATAAGACCTGCTTAGGAGAGCGCCAAGAGAGAGGACGCATGGGGAAATTGTTGTAAG
>CAJFJV010000059.1 GCA_904384225.1 uncultured Oscillospiraceae bacterium
TGTACCAGCCTTGCTTCCGCTGTTTCTCTCTCGTCTATTGGTATCGGGATATGCACATCCCGGCTTGCGTCCAGCATCTCTTGCAGTTTCTTGTTCATATTCTTTCTCCGTTTCTTTTTTAGTGGCAACATATCCTGCCTTATGGTATCAGTATACAGGGAATTCACATGTTTTTCAATGACGAATTTGTACAAAATCACGGTAATCTTTTTATTAAGATTGTTTACTAACCAAAACACTATCTATGTCTTGCACATTTAATATCATTATCCGTTTTATCCTGTATAGGATATTTTATAATGCAGCCTGCGCCTGCAAATTGCACCATCTACTATACTGTTTAAATGGAGGATTACGATTTCGCTACAAACAGTAATAGACCTCTGCTGCCGGATATCTCTTTTCTAAGCCTTCTTCCGGACTGTACTTTATACATAAGAAAGCCGCCTGTTTCAACGGGCGGCTTTCTTATGTAATGGACATGTCTGATTCAATTTCAGTTCTATCTGTATGTATCAGCCTTTACGCTATCATCGTTTTCACAATCCAACATGCTGAACGTTATACCCATGTATTTATGATTTAACGGCACAAATCATAGATCATGATTCCTTAGCATCCTGCGCATGCCTCCCGCCATCGGCCGGCTGCATGCTGCTTTGGGCTTTTAATAAATCCCGAATTTCCGTAAGCAATACAATATTTTCTGCGGGCTTCGGCGCCTCTTCTTTTTTCTCTTCTTTTTTCCTTCTGCGATGGATGGTATTCATTAGCTTGACCATCGTAAAGACAACAAGCGCAATAATTAAAAAATCAACAACCTTCTGAATAAAGGCGCCATAATATAATGCTGATTCAGCAACCCCCTCAGAAGCCGGTGTGATTACAATTTTTAAATCATCAAAGCTAATCCCGCCAATAATCAATCCGATTATCGGCATGATAACGTCATTTACCAAAGAATTGACGATAGCGGTAAATGCATTGCCAATGATAATACCTACCGCCATATCCACAACGTTTCCGCGAGAAATAAATTCTTTAAATTCTTGTATTATTTTAATCTTCTTTTTCTCTTTTAACACCATTCTCCGCTCCTTGACAAAAGTTTTTGCTTTATCTTACCACGAAGTTTGATATTCCGCAATTCTTTTGCCTCAGGTCATAAGGAAATCCCATCCGCATAAAGAAGTTCCCGCACTTCTTTTAAACGGCGGATATCGTCTGCTTCCTGTTCTCCCTTTATATTTGGCGCAACATTTACAACCAGACAATTTTTCTGATTCGTGAGCTGTTTGTAGTGTTCCGCAATAAAAGAAGCTTCTACCAATGGATCGCATGGATATTGCGGATCCCAAAACCAATTCCGCATATTCCGAATGCAAATGGTCGCTTCAAACGGCAGATAATAGAGCTGACCGTCATGGCTATAGAGCTTAGGATCTTCTTTTGGCGGGAATTTAGGATCCAGCAGCCGGAAATCGCTCGGAAAATAACGCATCGGCATTCCCTCACGATAATTTTCCGGCCAAAATTCGTGGCCGTCAACCCCTTCCGGAAAGTCTTCCCCTATAGTCCAGTTGACACCAACTGCAATACCGGGCTGCAATCGTTTGGCTATCGAATAAAGGCGATCTATCTCCCATTCCGCTGCTTTTTTATCCCAACCGCCGTCAAACCAAAGCTCCTCAACACGCCCATATCGTCCATCGAGCAGTTCAGTCAAATGGCGCTCCATATAATCCACATATTTCTTTTGATTTGAATAGCAAGGCTCATGCCGATCCCAAAGCGAGTAATATAGACCAAAACCAATCCCATATTTTTGGCAAGCTGCGGATACAGCTTTCACCACATCCGTTGGATTTGGCGAATGTTTTATTCCATATTCCGTGGTATCCGTATCCCACATACAAAATCCATCGTGATGCTTGGCAACAAGTATGACATATTTCATCCCACATTCAAATGCATTTTTGATCCAAGTATCCGCATCGATTTTTGGCGGAGCATAACTATCCACAGGAAGGGTACCGTCCGACCATTCCGTATCATTAAAGGTATTAATGCCAAAATGGATAAACATTCCATATCGACGTTCAATCATTCGCTGCTGTGTTTCATTTGGTATTGCCGAAGGCTTTAGCACAGAAAGATTCCTCCATCCGTTATGATTTTATTTTCGCCGCCATCTTAGCATTTTCGCACTTGTTTGTCAATACAAATATTTTATAGAAGCAAAAGATTTGTGCGCCCCCTTGATTGCTTATCCACGAAAATTTCTACAACTCTATAAAACACGAAATCCCTGAACAATAACTTGTTCAGGGATTTGGAGCGGATGACGAGGCTCGAACTCGCTACCTCCACCTTGGCAAGGTGGCGCTCTACCAGATGAGCTACATCCGCAATATGGTGCCTCCGGTCGGAATCGAACCAACGACACGAGGATTTTCAGTCCTCTGCTCTACCGACTGAGCTACAGAGGCAAATGGCGACCCGCATCGGGCTCGAACCGACGACCTCTAGCGTGACAGGCTAGCGCTCTAACCAACTGAGCTAGCGGGCCATTGGTGGGAACAACAGGGCTCGAACCTGTGACCCTCTGCTTGTAAGGCAGATGCTCTCCCAGCTGAGCTATGCTCCCAACATTTGCTGTCGCATTTATCAGCGACGAAAGTTATTTTAACGCATACCGAGAAAAAAGTCAAGTACTTTTTTCGATTTTTATTTTTTATTTTTTCTTTCACAGTGCCCTTCATCTTTTTTCTCTTATAACGCAGAAAGGATACGGGAAATACCCGTATCCTTTCTGCGTTGTCTAAATGTTTTTTCTTTACAGGTTTGCCAAACGCGGATCTACAAATTCTA
>CAJFJV010000060.1 GCA_904384225.1 uncultured Oscillospiraceae bacterium
CGTGGGCGAAACGCCTACCATTTCAGAAAGTTTTTCTTGGGTTAAATCGGCTTTAATACGGGCGATCTTGATACGCTTGCCTATTGCTTTGTAATCAAGCTCCATACTGCACCCCCTTTACTTTAAGAAGTTATCCAAATATATTGGAACCACGGGCGGGGTGCATTATAATAATTTATATCCGTATTGTACGGGTATAGTTCATTTTTCTAAAAATAAAACATAATTCTGGTCGGTGTATGGGGAAGCAAGTGGTTTCGTACCTTTGATATTGTTTCGCCTGTTGGGTATAGTATAATAAAAAAGCGAGGAAGTGATTTTATGAGCGAAAGCAGTTCATATTTCGATTTAGCCGGACGTTTGGAAGAATCTTTTGCTGAAATTGAGGACACCATCACCGTTGACCTGCGGGAGAATGACGAGGACTACCGTTCTTTGTATCAAAGCATATCCGATTTGAAAGCAAAGCACCCTTTTATCCAAAAGGTTATGGAGGGTGCGGGTGGGCTCACCCTATCAGTCGAAGAACACGAAATCTTGGCAAACTATTTCAAGCTGCAATTCCGGCTTGAAAGTATGGAACGGCAGCAAATCTATTTTCGAGGACATACCGACTGCATTTCCTATCTGAAAAAGGTCGGAGCGTTATAAATTGAATGTTTCAGCAAGGCGGTACGGGGACAACCTGTACCGCTTTTATCATATCAGAAAAAGGAATTCACCAAAAAACAATCCGAAAAAACAAAGTTTTTACTAAATACAAGTAAAAACTATTGACCATCCGCCTGTTTTTGGATATACTAATAACAAAGGAGGCAGTAGTATGATTGTTAGACCCCACTATTTAGAAATGCTGAAAACCTACCGTGACGTACCGCTTGTTAAGATACTGGCGGGAATCCGTCGCTGCGGAAAATCCACAATTTTAGATATGCTGCGGGACGATCTGCAAAATAGCGGCGTTCCGGCAGACCACATTATTTGTATGCGTTATACATCAGAAGATTTTGACGACGGAATGACAGACAAGGATATGTATAACGCTATTAAAGAGAAGATGATCGAGGGCGGGCGTTACTATCTTTTGCTCGACGAAGTGCAGGAAGTCACCGGCTGGGAAAAAGCTGTAAACAGCCTTTTGGAAAACGCTGATACCGATATTTATGTGACCGGCTCCAATTCCAAACTGATGTCCAGCGAAATATCTACCTACCTGACGGGACGGTACATCTCAATCCCTGTGTTTACGCTGTCCTTTGCCGAGTATATTGAGTTCAAAAAAGGTGGCGGCCGCACACCGAAAGAACTGCTGACCGAATATATCCGTATGGGTGGTTTTCCGATTGTTGCGTTAAGCAATTTTGACGAGGGCGCAGCCTATCAGATCGTCGAGGGTATCTACAATTCCGTTATCACAAGCGATATAACGAAACGGCACAATATCACGAATTTTGACCTTTTTAACCGTGTGGTAAAGTATGTCGTTGAAAACGTCGGCAAGACATTTTCTGCCAATGCTATTGTGAAGTTTCTGAAAAGCGAGGGGCGTTCTCTCTCGGTGGAATCGGTATATAACTATCTGGAATGGCTGGAAAAAGCCTTTGTGATCTATCGCTGTCAGCGATACGATCTGCAAGGAAAATCAGTGCTGAAAACGCAGGAGAAATTCTATCTTGCGGACGCTTCTCTCAAATACTGCATAATGGGCTTTAATCCAAAGTCTGTTGCCGCAATGCTGGAAAATATCGTATACTTTGAGCTTCGCAGAAAAGGCTATGAGGTCTATATCGGCAAGAACGAAACGAAAGAAATTGATTTTGTGGCGGTGCAGCGTGACGAGCGTATCTACGTTCAGGTGTGCCGCAGGCTGCCGGAAGAATCAGATCGGGAGGTTGCCAATCTCCTTGAAATCAAAGACCACTACCCGAAATATGTGGTAACGCTGGATGAACTGGCCGCAGGAAATATCAACGGCGTGAGAATCGTGCATTTGGCAGATTTTTTATTGAGTAATGAATATTGAATCTTAAATCTAAATAGAGAAAGATGTAATTCAAGATGGATAAAAAAACATTAGTAACAAATTTCAAAGAAATAACCTCGACGCAGGATTTAATTGCTTATCTTAGTGATAGTATCAATCGTTTAGACAATACTAAAAATAAAAGCGTTCAATATGTATATCACTACACAAAGTTATCTAATGTTGTATCAATAATCAAGAGCAGATTTTGGTGGTTAAAATCACCCAAAACCATGAACGATGGTCTTGAATTTCAAAATATTTCTGAATTTGAACAGAGTAACGCCGTGTTCTTTGCGAGTTTTATGTACGATTCAAGTGAAAGTATTGCTATGTGGTCTATGTATGCTCAACCATGGGAAGATGGCGTGTTTATCCGAATCCCGGTCGCAATATTCAAAAAGTGGATAAGAAATACCGAAACAATTTATACGGTGCTTTGCCCTAAAAATCAAAAACCGATAATCGAGAAATCTCCTATCCCTAATAAAGATTTATCTATTGTTCGTGTTGCATATACTAATTCTGATTCAGTACAAGACAAATCAGATGAAATTCTAATATGCGGAAAAGCAGAGAATAATTTATTAAAAAATACCCCCCATTTGCCTGATTTGGTGGGCTATATTACCATATCGCCGGGAAAGTCCACACCTTCCCAACAGGAACCCGCTGCGAACAGCACCGCATTCTGCGCCTGCTTGAATTGGTGGATGACATCCTGCGAATGCCGCCATACCACCATTAACGGAAAGGACAGCTGCTCTTTTACTTGGTTATAAACAGCGCCCATCAGTGAGTAGGAAGTAAAAAGCACCAGAGTG
>CAJFJV010000061.1 GCA_904384225.1 uncultured Oscillospiraceae bacterium
CCCATTTTTATGATTAAATACTGGGGCAACATTTGCGGGCAGGGTCAAAAAAGCCCGTAAAATCAAGGAAAACCGGCGCTAAACTGTACGCCAGTACGGCCTCAAGGCTGCTCGTCGCGCGCCGCAGTTCTCCAAGCGCTGATTTTACGCCAATCAAAGGATTCAGATTTTTCTGGATCCTTTTTTTGTTTAGTCCAAGAAAGCATCCTGCTAATACAAATGGTATATTATTAAAAATATATACTGTATGGAAATGCCAAACGTAGGAATGAATTGGATAAAAACTCTATATAAAGCAAGGATGGAGAAAACCTTTTTGCAGGCAGAATCCGTATGATTGGGCAAAACCAGAAGTTTGCAGGGAGCTCTGCGGGCCTTCCCGTGTTAAACGATTGTCTTACTTTTAAAGAATATGGTAAAGAAAAGGGGAAGTAAAATGTTTCGCATTGGCCTATTGGATGAGAACCTTTACAATTGGCACACCATGCATTATCCGCATTATTTGCAGCTTGCGGCAAAGCTTTACGGTTATGATATCGTTGTAGCTGCGGCTTGTGCGACAAAGGCGGATGAGTCGGAAAGCAAGCGCTGGTGTGAAGAATACAAGATGGAATACTGTCAGACGCCGGAGAAACTGATTGCATGCAGCGATGGTATCATGGTAATGGCAGCGGATGAGTGCGGCGGACACGAAGGGTTGGCAAAACCCGCCTTGGAAAGCGGTAAGCCGGTTTTTTGTGATAAAACCTTTGCTCCGGATTATGCGGCAGCAGCACGGATGTTTGCGCTTGCAAAGGCACATGGTACGCCGGTATTCTCTTGTTCATCACAACGCTTTTGTATGGAGCTTTTGTCATGGAAACAGCGGTATGGCACGCCGTATCGGGTTGTTTCACAGGGGCCGGGGGATTTGCGGAATTACTCCGTTCATCAATATGAAATGATGGAACATTTAATGGGGATTGGTGCAAAGCGATGTATCGCGTTTGGCGGAGAGGATGCCCGTCATATTTTATACGAATATGCAAATGGAAGAACGGCGCAGATGACACAAATGATGCCTGCAATTCCTTTCCGGCTTACTGTATATAAACAGGAAAATGCCCCCGGAGAGGATGTTGCGGTTACCGATCATTACATGACGCTGATGCTGGCGTTATGCCGTTTTTTTTGCGAAGGGGCTTTGCCGGTTTTGCCGGAAGATACGCTTGAAATTATGGCGATGCAGGAGGCTGGACGGCGCGCTTGTGAGCGGTTTGGTACATGGATATCACTTCAGCCGATAAGAAAATGATACACAGCCGGATAAAAGGGATAAAAGCGGTTTCAGGGTTTTGAAATCTTTTTTATCCCTTTTATTTATTGATTTTCAATAAAAGAATTGACAAATAAAAAAGATTAATGTATCATAAATTTACAAGATATTCCCTTTATAGATTTTGATATGTGAAAATATGATTTTATGAAAAGAATAATAGGGAAGCGTATTGTTTTTTGCATGATAGCCGCAGCAATCTTGTTTCAGCTATCGGCTCCTATTGTTTCTGCTTGTGCAAATGGGAGGAAAGCTGATTCTGTGACGGGATGGACTTTTGCATACCCAAGCTATTATACGCATACAGGAACAAAGTCAATAACCTATTATTATGGCGATGTATATAGCGGCGATTATCATACGCGCTTTACAGAGGGCAAAAATCTATGGGGGGCGAATATCAGCATGCAAAGGACAGCGAACAGCGACGCTGCAAAGGTGATTTTTCGGGTGGATCCGACGGGAGGTTCAAAATATCCTGATGCCAATGCTGTAACTGAGTTTCGGCTTAGCGGCTCTCCGGGATTGCATCAAAGCAACTGGAATATTATATTTTTTAAAAACAGGATAGATCCCTTGACGAGTTATCAAAGAAAGATCATTGCCGCGCATGAGATAGGGCATGTCTATGGATTAGGGGAAGTTTGGAATAGTTCTCAGGTGATGTATGGCGTAACGCCAACCGCTTCAACAAAGATAACGGCATCAGATATCAAAGGGATTCAACTTATGACACACGAGCATACATGTAGTGCTGATCCGTCAGAAAATACGTATGGATGGGTAGACGGGACATTTCACAGGAAGAGGTGCAGAGTTTGTTCTTCGTTTGTGTATGAGGTTCATACAAACGGATCTTCCTGCACGCTTTGTTAATAAGGAGGGCTTGATTATGACGCAGGAGAAGAGACGGCTTTGGTCGCAGATAATATTCCCGTCGATGGTTTTGCTGGCTGTAGCTGCCGCATTGGTAGCCCCTGC
>CAJFJV010000062.1 GCA_904384225.1 uncultured Oscillospiraceae bacterium
CCCAAAACGCTGCGGAAGTTCCACATACTGGATTCGTTTTTGCTGTTGAGAGTAAAAAAGGATGTGCCACAAAACTTACGTTTTGCGACACATCCTTTTGCTGTTTTCGCAAAGATTGCACTGTTCGCGGCGCTCTTTGGACCAAAGTGATTTTAAAACCGGAAATCACGCAGTCCTTCGTCGAGACCATGCAGATTTTTTCGTACCACTTCACGTACTTTGGGATTCGGGATATTGTCCATTTCTTTGGCGATCAAGTCAAGCGCAAGCTTTTTGGTTTCCGGGCTGGCATAATCCTCTGCAAACTCCTTTAAGGTCATTAAGGCGTTCGGATGGCAGCAATTTGCAATTTGCCCCGATTTTACAAGTGACATAAAACGGTCGCCGGTTCTTCCTTCCCGATAACATGCAGTGCAAAAGCTTGGGATGTACCCTAAGCGCAGCAGCCAATTCACCACTTCATCCAGAGTACGGTTGTCGCTGACATCAAACTGTGCGGAGTTTTCCTCTTCTGTTTCCGGTTCGGCATATCCGCCTACGCTGGTTTTGGAACCGCCGGAAATTTGAGAAACACCATATTTGATAACCATTTCACGGGTGCGCTGCGACTCTCTCGTAGAGACGATCAGGCCGGTATACGGAACAGCAATGCGTAAAATGGCGACGATCTTTTGAAACAATTCATCCGAAATGGCGTTTTCAAAGCTTTCCGCGTCGATATCGTCAGCATTGCGGATGCGAGGGACGCTGATTGTATGCGGTCCGACGCCGTGTACGGCTTCTAAATGCTCCGCATGCATCAGAAGGCCGACAAAATCATACTGATACAGATTTAAACCAAATAGAACGCCAATGCCGACATCGTCAATGCCGCCATCCATCGCGCGATCCATGGCTTCTGTATGATAGGCGTAATTGTGCTTTGGTCCGGTTGGATGCAGTTTTTCATAATTCTCCTTATGATAGGTCTCCTGAAAAAGGATATATGTACCGATGCCGGCTTCCTTCAGCTTGCGATAATTTTCTACCGTGGTCGCGGCTATATTGACATTGACACGGCGGATCGCGCCGTTTTTATGCTTAATAGAATAGATGGTTTTGATACTCTCCAGCACATATTCAATGGGATTGTTCACCGGATCTTCGCCCGTTTCCAATGCAAGGCGTTTATGGCCCATATCCTGCAGCGCTGTAACTTCCTTGACGATTTCCTCTTGTGTAAGCTTTTTACGGCAGATATGCGTATTTTTTTTGTGATAAGGACAGTATACACACCCGTTTACACAATAGTTTGACAAATACAATGGCGCGAACATGACGATCCGGTTTCCGTAGAAAGCTTGCTTAATTTTGGCTGCCTGATCGAACATTTTCTGAATCATCTCCTGATCTTCACACAGGAGCAAAACAGCAGCCTCACGATGAGAAAGCCCCTTGCAGTCACCCGCGCGCTCAATGATGCTGTTGACAAGAGCGATATCGTTTTGATGCTCTTTGGCATAACGCAGTGTATCAAGGATTTCCTCATGATCGATAAACTCGGTTGCAATCCGTGATTTGGGATTATACATTGCAAAAGATCTCCTTTTTATCTATATTTTTGTTTTCAGCGTTCCTGCGTTTTGGCATAGACAACCTTGACGCTCATCCCCTTTATCATACCGAGTTTGCCGGAGAGGGCGCTGATTTCAGAGGAGGGCGCATCCAGAGCGACGCTGATAATGTTGACACCGCGCTCACGATAGGGAATCCCCATACGGCCAATGATATACTGGCTGTACGCGTGTAAAACGGCATTCAGCTGTTCGGTTGCGTTCATATCGTCAAGTAGAATACCAATCAACGCAATCCTTTTGTCTTCCATTTCATTCCGCCTTTCTTTTATAATTGACGAAAATAAAAAATGCCGTGTGCTGCAAAAAGACACGGCAAAATTTTCTGTCGATTAAACCAAGAAGAAAACGCCGTCTTTTTTCGCAGGAGACACCTTTGAAAGCAGAACGTCAATTATCGGATTATACATTCGTCGGCTTCGGCATAAAGCCTGACCTCAGATTACTTACTGTTATCATAGCACGATAGAGGCTGGAAATCAAGCCTTCATCCGAATCGCTTTCGGCTTTTTTGTAGGTGTTACAATGATGTGAGACAAAAAGTAAAAAAAAAGATAGCGAGTAGACAGGACCTGTGTTAAGGTAGAGTTACCAGACAAAACCGAAAGGCA
>CAJFJV010000063.1 GCA_904384225.1 uncultured Oscillospiraceae bacterium
TTCCCGCCGTCCCTTCTGTTTATATTAAGAAGATGAAAAATGAAGAAACCGCTATTTCATTTCCGCGTTCTGCTTCTTCCTCTTTAACAATACCATGACACCTGCCGCTATACTTAGCACCACCACTATCTGCCACATTGGATAATCCCCCGTATCCGGACTTTCAGTCCCTTCTGGCTCTTTTCCTTCTATGGCCTCCAAGCCATCCCGCGCTGCTTGCAGTGCTTTGTACGCCGCTTCTATCTCCTCCTGCGTTGCTCCTTCCTTGTCCAGTATCTCTTTCGCTCCTTCTAATGCCTCTCTCAGCCTTCTTAAGCTTTCCTCCGTATACTGTCCTTCTTGCTGCTTCTTCTCGCATTCTTCGTACAGTTTCCGCAGCTCCTCTTTATCCGCCGGCTTCTTCACAAAACTTCCTGTGATCACTGCCTCCTCTTCTCCCATGACGAAGCTTGCTCCTTCTATCGGAACCCCGTTTACTCGCAGCGTCCCCTCTTCCAGCATATATCCTTCGTCTGGCAAAATCTGCAGTGTTACAGTATCCCCTGCTTCTGCCGCTCCTGTATCTGCTGCAACTGTCCCATGCTCCATATTCCCTATTGTTACCGGATAGCATTCTCCTTCCGTCAGTCTCACTTCTGCTTCCGCATACTTGCTTGGGTCTGCCGCTGAAGCTGCTCGTACTGTCACGGTCTCTGCCGGTTCGTCCGCTGCTACTGTCAGCAAGCCATCCGGCGTTATGGTTGTTCCCACTGTTCCGCCTTCAACCGACCATATAACCGTTTCTACTGCATTCTCTTCTCCGCAGACTTCCCCTGAGAACTTATAGGTCGTCCCACGCTGTACCTTCACTTTTTCCGGCGTGATTTTTACACTGGTTATGCCTGTTTCCACATTGACCACTGCTGTTGCATATTGGGTCCCGTCTGCTTTGGAAACCGCTTTTACCACCAACTGGGTCGACGTCTCGTTTTCTGAAACCTGCAGCTTACCCGTCTCATCGATTGTGGTATCCGAAACGCCGCCTTTTACGCTCCATGTTACCTCTTCATTAGAGGAGAACGATACTTCCGCACCCTTTTCTACTGTCGTTTCGGAAGGGGGTATCACCACATCGTCCACCTGCACGGCATTTTCTTCTTCCCAGAAGAACAGATCTCCCTGTCCTCCTCCGACGGTAAACGTATACGTATAGGTGCTGTCCGCCACATGTGTCAGTGTAACGGGCTCCGTTTTACCGGTTTCCCGGTTTACAATGCGCAGGTTATCCGCCAATGACGGATCCGGAAGCTGGAAAGTCAAAGTAATTTCCTGAGCTGTTTCTGCACTCGTCCCGTTTTCCATTGCCCACTGCGGATCCCGGTTGTCTGCTCCATATGTTAAAAGGTTTACCACCATAAAATATTTTGGTGCTGCACAGGAGAAGAACTGTTCTTCTTCTGGGATTGGATCAAAATACCCTATCAAAACATCGCCTGGCAGCCCGTCGTTTGTGGTACCGGTATTTTTTGCTGAAACATTTTGGATATAATAAGTGGGATTTGCAGTAAACTTAGGCGTATATTCCGGATTTTTTATTGGGTTATTTACCGCAACGCCATTTGACATATGCTGTCCGGAAAGCACACTGACACCGGAACTTCTTAAATGCAGAAGATGCTGTTCAAGGTTCCCGATTTGTGCAAATGCGTCCGAACCAAACTCATATAGTTTCGTCGGGTTTCCTTCTTCGTCAAAGAAGTGACCGCCATCGTATGCATCCTGATTATAAAAGCTAAATAGATTCATCCATTTTCCGCCCATTGCTACCGTAGCAAACGGCATGGCAAATGTAGTGGATTCTGTACGATAACGGCCGTCGATCTCTGCCGCATTTACATGCTGGCCAAAGGCAATTGGTTCTCTTCCTGTTCCATCCCAGCCTTCCATTGCCATTTTCCGATAGTAGCCTGTATTGCTGACCAGCCGTGCTGAGGCATCCCAATCCGGTCCGCTGTCGTATACATAAGCATCAAATGTGATAAGGTCAGGACGTGCTGTCTGAATATAGTGACGCATTGCGTCCTCTCCCCATTGATATCCCCACTGATTTGTACTGACCAGCGTATCCGGACGCTTATTCCGGTTCAAGTTAAACCATTCTGTCACACCTTCAACAAGTCCGTCGGAATATCCTTCTTCATCGCCCATCGTTACAAAGTAAAGGGTATCTTCATGTGCTTTTTGATCTTCGCGCAGATAGTCGTTCTCCCAGTCTTCTTCAGATGGACCGGCTGCCAGATCGCCAGGATTTACACCAGCTATACCAGGAAAATCCGGTGCGCCGGATATCCCCCAATAATAATTTGCCATAGGCCCGGACATTAAGCCCTCATCATACGTGTTGTGATCCTCAAAAAATACCGGTGCATTCAAATTCATTCCTAAGAATTGCTCTGTAGAAATATGTGCACTTGCGCGATCACGATCCCCGATTTCCTCGCCAAGCGGATGATCCGCCCGTTTCCACGTATATGGCCATCCAGCGATCGGAAGCGTATCTTTTTCCAACATAATCCGTTCCGTCCGGCTTACCTCTGCATACTGATTTACCACCAGCGTCATGGCCAAAATCCTCATTTCACTATTTTCCGGCAGGGTAATCTTTTCAATCACTTTTTCCGGTGATATCGCGAGGTTACAGATGTCGACTTCTGTTTCGTCCAGTGTTATCGTAATATCTTCTGATGTGCGATCTGCATAATCGATGTGGAAGGCGCCTTCTCCGCCAACCCCCATCACACGCAGTGAGTCATATACTCCATTTGCAACATCCAAAACTTGACCGCTGCACAGTGCAGCATTATAGCCTTCGCTCTCGCCAAGCACGAAAAGTGCGCCGTCATAAAGTAAATTTTGATTTTTAAAGCTGTCAGAAAGGGGGATTGATCCGTTGCGTACATCATTTAAATCGATAGGCGTACTGTCAAGCATTTCATTGCACTGCGCACGGATTTCATCCTCGTTCAGCGCTGTTCCTGTAATCCTAATCTCATCGACCAATCCCTGATAGAATTCTTTCTTATCAGCCGAAGATCCAACCAGATAGGCATCGCCGCCGTCCCATACTGCTCCAACACTGCAGCTGCCTTCCAAGTTTCCATTGACGTATAATTTGAGCTCATCGCCATCCGATACCGTCATGGTAAGGTAATACCAAGTGTCCGCCTCTACCTGTGTTACGCTGGATACGGATTTGGCTTCCTTATCATAGGCATAGGCTTCGAATTTTCCGTTGCGAATACGCAGTGCGTGAGAAAATGCTTCTGCGTTTTCCTGCTCTGTCTTAACAAAAATCGTCTGGTCTTTTTCTGTTTCTGGTTTGACCCACATTGATACGGTAAATCCGGATGATTGGGCCGTATCATCTCCTCTCGGTATCCATAAATAGCCTGTTTCACCGTCGAGCTTCAGTCCGTTATTCAAAATACCGGACTTCCAAACAACATTACCGTATAATAGGCCGTTATTCCCCATACCAGAGGTATCGGCTGCCGTCCTATCATATTTTTCATTTAGCTTCCATTGGCCGAGCAGCGTGCTTTCTCCTATTTCAAAATAGTCAATCTTGACATCTGCCGTATTTCCATCGTTTTGAATGGTGATCTCATTATCTTTTCCGGGTTCTAGCACGATATTGGTTACAAGATTCCGATAAACGCCGCCCGTCGATTCAAATGTAAGGACTGCTGTTTTTTCTCCGTTTACATATAAAGCTTTCTGAATATCAGTACCGCTTTCTGTGGCATAACGGATAGTTAAGCCCTTTACTCCGCCTTGTTCACCATTTACATGTGATTCCGTAATAAAAGCGCCGTCCGTATCAAAATTTTCAACGAAAGCTCCTTCAGAGGCAGATACTGAAGCTGCAACCCGTGCGCCTCTTCCAATGTCGCAATATTCTGCCTCATATCGCGGGCCATCTCCATTTGTCATTTTGCCCACAACATAAGCCTGGAATTTATCAATATTAATCCCTGTTTCTTTTTCATCCACACCATCTTCGCGCTGGATACGGATCACATTATTCCAGCCCGGATTCAGGGTAACGGGAATCTTTATTTCACTGTAGCTGTTCCAACCGCCGGTGTACGGGAATTCTACAACGCTGCGCTCTCCATTCACATAAAGCACTTGCTTTGAGACATCGTTATCCGTTGCATAATGGATAATCAGTTCATACTCACCACCGTTTGCACCGCCGTCAAATCCTGCTATTTCACAATAGGCGCCAATATAATGCATATTGCCTACCGCGCTGCCGCTGACGCTTGCTCCGCCGCCAAGTATCCCATTTTCAGCCTCGTACTCAACCAGCCGTTTACCGTCTTGGCTGCCATCCGATGACAAAATCGTGAACCTGTCAAAATTCAGTCCATATGCGTTTTCTTCCTCGCCGTTATCAATTCGGATTGTATTATCTGTTCCGGCATTCAGCTGCACCGTAACTTCAATATCGTCATAGGTTTGCCCCAGCCAATTGTCTGTCGCCGGGAATTCGATATCTTTGATATACTGCCCGTTTACATATAGTTTTTTAAAGACATCCGGCATACCAGTGGAATAACGCATCCTCAGGATGAATGCGCCGCCTTCTGCTCCGCCGTTTACATTGTTGAGCTGGACATATGCGCCAGCTGTATGCATTCCTTCAACAATATCGCCGTTTACTGTAACGCCGCCGCCCAGTTCACAGTCCTCTGCCTCGTATACCACTTCCTCAACATCAGGAATTTCTTCTTTCTCCGTCGTTACCGTTATCTCCCCGATGTTCAGCCCTTTGTCGCTCTCGCTCTCATTCTTCAGCTGGATCGTGTTTCCGTTCCCGGCTTCCAACGTTATTTCTACTTTGATCTCACCCCACGTCTGCCAATATCCTGTCGTGTCCGTTATCGGAAACAATATTTCCTGTACATTTTCCCCGTTTACATACAGGTCCCGCGTACACTCTCCCATTTCCGTAATGTACCGGATGCTTAGCTCGGCCGTGCCTCCCCCGCCTCCGTCTACATTGTTTATCTGAATATACGCGCCTTCTTTGTGCGTATCTGCTACATATGTACCCCTTGTACTATCTGTCTGGACATTTGCCCCTCCGCCGAGTTCATAGTCTAATGGGCCATATTTCACACTGCCCTCTGCTGCAAAAACTGAGGCTGGAAACGAGGCTGCAATGAACATAATCGCCAGAATTGCCGCGCTTAAGCGCTGTTTAAACGGCTTTCGCACTGTCTTTTGCATAATGTTTACTCCTCCTTTACAATAATCTTTCTTCTCTTTCTCCTGTGCTCAGGCACGGGCGCGGCCGCATCCCCTTCCGGGGCTGTGCGGCTGTTCCTCCTTCCTTATTTTTTATGATATCCTCACCGGTCCCTTTATTCTACCGGTGTGAATTCCATTAACGTGACCCCATGTGGTTTTATCTGCATTCTAAATGTTTCCGATTTATCCGGATACGATATTTGTGCCTCCAACTCTGCCTTTTCGCTTAGAATTCGGATTTCTTCTTGATCCGGCGGCTCCGGCGCACCGTTTGCAAGCCAGCTGTCATAAACAGAGCCGTGTTCACGGTCAAATTTATACTGGATAACTCGATATTTCTGTGCCGATCCTTCTAAACGGATTAAAAACGTTTCCTCTTCCTTCTCCTCAAATGCAGGATACCTGTCGTACTGGCTGATACATGTCGGATCGCCGTTTGCATAAGTATCGCAATAATGGCAGTAGTTCCACAAAAGCACTTGGACCCGATCCTCTTTACGCGTCACGATATAATGATCGCCCTGTTCCAATATCTCGTTTCCAAGCCGTGATAAAAACCAAAAGCCATGATACGACGGCTTTTTCAGACCCTGTACATTGCACAATCCAAAGCCGCCATGAAACACCGATTGACCAAGACTTTCTTCCTCGAAGACATCTGTAAAAGTCCAAAATCCGATCGTATCAACCATTCCAATGGTTTTAAGGTGATTTTGAATGATAAACGGCGCCATAAATGCAGTATCGTGAACCAAATCCCTGCAATTGGGTGAAGAATTCCACTCGGTAATATGTATTTCCGCATCCCGGTATGGCGTTGCATGAATCGCTTCATTAAGCCAGACAAATGCATCATACGTCCCATTTTCATCTTTATAGCAGGGCCGGCCATAGCTATAAAGGGGATAGGAATTCGGATAAGGATGTGTCGATACAAAATCTACCGGCAAGCCCTTCTTTTCACAAAAAGCAAGGAATTCCTTTATCCATGGGCATTCAACCGTATCGGAACTGGACG
This sequence comes from uncultured Oscillospiraceae bacterium, assembly GCA_904384225.1. Lineage (GTDB taxonomy): Bacteria > Bacillota > Clostridia > Oscillospirales > Ruminococcaceae > Paludihabitans. Next base: position 6,317 of record CAJFJV010000063.1, read on the forward strand.
TTGCGGGGCCTCCAACACGCAGCTTTTCATCAATACCCTTTATTGCCAATGCTGTTTTTTCGTAAAGAGCAAAATAGTCTGCCTGTGTGCCGGACCAAAATGGTGTAATATTTGCTTCGTTCCAAACCTCAAAGTACCATTTACGCACTTCTGCACGTCCATATCGATTGATACAATGGCGGATAAACGCCTGCACCAACGCCACCCATTTTGTATGATCCGGCGGCGTAACATTCCCTTTCCACCAAAAAATCGTCTGTTCGCCGGTACGCATTGCACTTGGAGTAAAACCAAGCTCCAGCATAGGGCGCAGCCCTATGCTTAACAGGAAATCAAATAGATCATCCGTGTACTGCCAATTATATTGCGGGTTTCCCGATTCATCCTCCCGATATACCATCATTTCGTCATTAAATATCCCGTGAAAACGGATATATTCAAAATGCAGTTCAGCTTGCATTTTTTTAAGCTGTTCCCGCCACGGTGCATACATTCCCTCGTGTGCTCTGCCTGCCGTGACCAAACGATTCCAATGCGGCCGATAGCTTGTTCCGGGCACAGTGGGATCAATCGTAATGTTTATCATTTGTCGTACTCCTCTCTTTAGAAACCGGTTTCTAAAATGTTTTAAAGAAAATCCCGACAACATCGCTCATATTGCCACGGGATTTTTCTTTTTCTTGCTGATACAACATGCAGTTAGAAACCGGTTTCTATTTGCTTTATCATAGCATAGCGTTAATGAAAAATCTACTGGTATTTATCATAAAATTAAAAAGCTTCTTTTTGGCAGTTTCCACAAATAAGAAGTCAATGAATTTCCAAATGATTCTAATATCTTTCTTTTTTATAAACAGAAGGGACGGCAGTTTCCCGCCGTCCCTTCTGTTTATATTAAGAAGATGAAAAATGAAGAAACCGCTATTTCATT
>CAJFJV010000064.1 GCA_904384225.1 uncultured Oscillospiraceae bacterium
GCCCAAAACGCTGCGGAAGTTCCACATACTGGATTCGTTTTTGCTGTTGAGAGTAAAAAAGGATGTGCCACAAAACTTACGTTTTGCGACACATCCTTTCCTTTTGGCGCTGCGGCTCTTATCGCAGAAGCCGCCCTGCAAGCATGCAGCAGTGCCAAGATAGCAAAAGATGGGGACATTGTGATTCAGTCACTGAAGATTTGACTTGATTGCGGGTATAATAAGGACACAACAAAAAAAGAAAGGGTAATGAACAATGTCTGTATCAATTGTAAATCAAAACAACTTCGAACAGATCAAAAACAGCGGGAAACCGGTTCTGCTTGATTTTTATGCCGACTGGTGCGGTCCCTGCCGCATGGTTTCCCCTCTCGTCGACGAAATCGCAGAAGAAAACCCGCAATACCTAGTTGGCAAGATCAATGTCGACAGCGAACCGGAATTAGCACAGGCTTTTGACGTTGCAAGCATCCCAACGCTAATTGTGATGAAAGACGGCAAGGTCGTAAACCGGTCGGTAGGCGCAAGGCCGAAACCGCAAATCCTCGCCATGTTAGAGGGCTAATTTCCTAAGGCGCTTTTTATCTAAAAGCCTGACCCCTTTCCGGGAAACCTCGACAATCCCTTCGCTTGCGAAATACTTGAGCATGCGGGTGACCACTTCGCGGGCAGATCCCATATATCTGGCAATCTGCTCGTGCGTCAACGGGATGACGTCAGAGCCAATCCTCTTTGATTCATCGGAAAGAAAAATAGCAAGCCTTTGATCCATGCCCATAAAAAGGATTTGCTGCATGACCCACATCACATCGGAAAACCGGCTGACGGCGGTTTCTAATGAAAAAATTTTGATTTTGGGATTGTCCTCGCTTACCGCAGCAAACGCGGGGCCGCTTATGACAAAACATTCGCTGTCTTCCTCTGCGTCAACCATCACATCAAAGGTAACGGCCTGCAATACGCAGGAGGCAGAGAGCATACACATATCGCCGGGATAAAGGCGGTAAAGCGTAATGTCTTTCCCCTTTTCAGACAAGATATATACTCTGAGGCATCCGGAACGGATTAGGAATACGCCGGAGCATTCCGAACCGTCATGGATGGTAGTACCCTTCAAATAGGTCATCGCAACAGAATGCCGGCAGATATACGCTTGGGCATCTGCCGCAATTTCATCCCAAAACGGAAAAATTTCTTTATACACCGGTTCGAACATTGCTTGTGGCATAAGCTGGGTACTCCTTTCAAAAAAGAGATAACGCACACGAAAAAGTTCAGAGCAGCAGCGCTGCCGGCGGCAGTCTCCCACATCAAGAAGGAACGCCGGCGGCGCATTCGCCCTACTCAGCATTTTATCATGGCCTATGCGGAATATCAATCATGAAGTCTCTAAACCTTTAAAGCTCCGCTTTTAAAGGGGAACGCCCATTTTGCATCCCATCGGAAAATCAATTACAAGTCAAGAAAGGAGGCACAATAAGGCCATTCTTTCCGAAATGCCCTTATTGTGCGTGAATTATGGGACATTTATATGACATACTCATTATAGGCGGGGGCCCTGCCGGCTATACTTCTGCCTTGTATGCGGCGCGGGCCGGGTTTGATACTGTTGTGCTGGAAAAAGCAGCGGCGGGCGGGCAGATGGCGTTGACCGGAGAAATTGATAACTATCCGGGCTTTGAGAAAGGCGTCGACGGGTTTACGCTCGGCATGAAAATGCAGCAGGGCGCGCAGAGGTTTGGCGCAAAAACCGAATACACTGAAGTAACTGCGGTTGATTTTTCCGGGAAAATCAAAAAGGTCAAAACAGCAAGCGGGGACTTTCAGGGGAAAACCGTTATCATCTCCACTGGGGCAAATCCGCGCGGGCTCGGCCTTCCGGAGGAACCGGGCCTGACCGGCAGAGGGGTACATTACTGCGCCCACTGTGACGGCCGGTTTTATAAAGGCAAGACGGTTGTGGTCGTTGGCGGAGGGAATTCCGCCGCAGCGGACGCACTCTATCTTTCGAGGCTGGCCAAACAGGTCTATGTAGTTCATCGCCGGGATACCCTGAGGGCAACGAAAGTTTATCACGCCCCGCTGCGCCATGCGAAGAATGTGACGATCCTTTGGAACAGCATCGTCACCGAATTGACTGCGGACGATAAGCTGACGGGTATCAAAATACAGGACGTTGAGACGGGCGCGGTGAGGGAATTGGCCTGCGACGGCGTTTTTGTAAGCATCGGGAGAAAACCCGCTACAGATTTTTTAGCAAATGCGGTTGAGCTTGACGCTTCCGGTTACGTTTCTGCCGATGAATCGACAAGGACAAATATAGCAGGCGTATACGCCGTAGGCGACGTCCGGACCAAACCGCTCAGGCAAATTGTTACGGCCGTATCGGATGGCGCTGTAGCCGTACACTACGCTGAAAAATATCTTGCCGGGAATGAAGGGGCTTTGTGCCCGCCTTACGAAACCTGAATCCAAATAATCATAAAAGGATAGGAGAATGCACGATGTGTGAAAACAGATTTTATATTTGCGGGCATTGCGGTAATCTGGCTGGGCTGATCCACAACACTGGGGTGCCGCTTATGTGCTGCGGCCAGAAAATGACGCCGCTTGATCCCGGAACAGTAGAGGCCAGTACAGAAAAGCATGTTCCGGTGGTTACTATAGAGGGCAACACCGTTAAAGTAGAGGTCGGTTCGGCGCAGCATCCCATGACGGAAGAGCACAGCATCCAGTGGGTCTATCTCCAGACCGACAGAGGCGGCCAGCGCAAGTGTCTTGCGGCAGGCAAAGCTCCCGTTGTAACTTTTGCCCTTTCCGATGAAAAACCGGTTGCCGCTTATGCATACTGCAATCTTCATGGCCTTTGGAAAACGGACATTTAATGCAGCGTTTTTTCTTAAATTGCGCCTATGCTGTACAAAGCCCCTGTGCATAAAGCAAGGGGCTTTTACTTTGTGACTGGGTCACGGTAATTTGCACAGCCTCCTGCTATAATGAGGGCAAATAAAAAACAAGGATGGGAAATGCCATGTTGTTTAACCTGCTTACCTACAAAGATATCAATAAAGGCGTCGAAGAATGGAAAAACACCAAAGGCGCCGTTTTGCTCGACGTCCGCACAAAAGAAGAATATGACAATTATCACATCGAAGGAAGCTTGAATATCCCGCTGGACAGGCTGGACACGATTAGCCAAAATATTCCGGACAAAGCGGCCCCCATATTTGTCCATTGCCTAAGCGGCGGCAGAAGCGCGGCCGCGGCGGTTTATCTGAAGCGGAACGGATATCGCCATGTACATGATATCGGCGGCATCTGCTCTTACAGTGGAGGAACCGTATAATGCAGTATTTCATTTCGCTTTTGGAAGGGATCGTTACATTTATATCTCCCTGCCTTTTGCCAATGCTCCCAATCTACATCTCATATTTTGCCGGCGGCAGTGAAAGAAACAACAAACGGGTTGTTCAAAACGCCTTGGGATTTATCCTTGGGTTCACCGTCGTATTTGTCCTTTTGGGCGCTCTGGCCGGATCATTTGGCAGGCTTTTAAAAGAGTATCATACAGCCGTTAATATTATTACCGGCTTGATCGTACTGTTCTTTGGTCTTCATTTCCTTGGTGTTTTCAAGCTTCCCCTTTTTAAGGGGACAAAAGCCGCAAAAACTGATAATCTCGGTTTTTTCTCCTCCATATTGTTCGGGATTGTCTTCTCTATCGGATGGACGCCATGTGTCGGTGCTTTTTTAGGGTCCGCCTTAATGCTTGCCACGAGCCAAGGGAATGTGGCCGAAGGCGTCGTGATGCTGCTGTTTTATTCTTTGGGCCTTGGAATTCCCTTTTTTCTCAGTGCGTTGCTCATCGACCGCCTGAAAGGTGCCTTCTCCTTTATCAAAAAGCACTATCGGATTATCAATATCGTCAGCGGCGTTTTCCTTGTGATAATCGGCGTGCTTATGGCGACAGGATTATTGGGATGGTTCCTTACGTTGTTATCATAGGAGGGAAATATGAAAAATAAGGTAAAATGGATTATCCTTGCGGTTTTCCTGATCGGGATCATTGGGGGCGCCGCCGCTTTATACTATGCTTTGCGTGAGGATTACAGCCCAAACAATCCGGCGGCCCAGAACGAAGCTTCAAGTGAAAAGAAATATGCGGCGCCGGATTTTACCGTCCTCGATCAGAACGGAAATCAGGTAATGCTTTCAGATTATAAAGGAAAGCCGGTTGTCCTCAACTTCTGGGCAACCTGGTGCTATTACTGCAAGGTTGAAATGCCGGATTTCGATAAGGCGTATGAGAAATATCCCGATGTACAGTTTGTTATGGTAAACGCAACCGATGGCATTCAGGAAACAATGGATTCTGCAAAAGAGTATATCGAACAAGAAGGATTCCACTTCGACGTTTTCTTCGACACAGAGCTTGAAGCCGTCAATGCGTATTATGTAACCGGGTTCCCTTCCACTTTTTTCATTGACGAAAATGGGAACCTGATAACACGCAGCAGCGGGATGCTTGATTTTGAAACATTGGAAGAAGGAATCAAAATGATTTCAGAACAAGGAGGACAATGATGCTGAAAATCGGTGAAAAAGCGCCGGATTTCACGCTAAAGGATCAAAACGGGAAAGCAGTTTCCCTTTCTGACTTTGCAGGAAAAAAGGTGGTCTTATATTTCTACCCCAAGGACAACACCCCCGGATGCACCAAACAGGCCTGCGCTTTTGCCGGGCTTTATGACGTATTCTGTGGAAAAGGCGTCGAAGTAATCGGCATAAGCCGCGACAGCACTTCCTCCCATAATAAGTTTGCCGAAAAATACGGTTTGCCCTTTATCCTGCTTTCGGATCCTGAGCTGACTGCTATCCAGGCTTATGGCGTCTGGCAAGAAAAGAAGCTATATGGCAAATCTGTAATGGGCGTAGTGCGCACCACTTTTATTATTGACGAACAAGGCAGGATAGAAAAAATCATGCTCAAGGTCAAGCCGGACACAAACGCAGCTGAAATAGCGGCTCAGCTTTAAGGCAAAAAGGACGCGTTGCAGTATCTCTATTCTGCAACGCGCCTTTTTTTGATGATGCGGCTTTTCTTCCATGTTATTCCTCTTGGGCAAGCTTTATAACATCCCCCGCTGAAACAGGACGGTTCGCCGCCAATACCACACGGTCATCCGGATACAAGATGCCAAGAGGAATGTATATGTATCCCCCTTCTTCCCGGTTTATCCGGAAGTTTGCAGGCGTCTCCAAATACAGCTCATCCGAAAACAGCCCTTTCCGCTCTTTTACTACATATATGCCGCCATATTCCGCACATTCCGCTGGCAGCATCATCTCCGTATAATCCGCATACGTCGCGCCGTCAAGATTGGCCTCGGGCGTGACCACCTCTACAATTGGGATACTGTTTTCATAATGAATGTACGACGCTGCCGTCAAGATCCCCAGCGCTGCCGCCAGTATGCCCGACACCAATACTATCGCCAGCTTCCTTTTCTCCATGATCCAGCCGCCCCCTTATTTCAATCCTGTAAACCGGATACCGCGGATCATATCGTCTTTGCAGTACGCAAACAAAAGCAGTACGGGCAGCATTGCCAGTACTCCGCATGCAAAGACTGCTCCGGGGTTATTCGCTGAAACCTGCGACAAAAAGATCGACAGCGGATACCGGTATGGGTTATTTAAAAATACAATTGGCTGCTCTACCATGTTCCAGCTGTCAATAAACGACAACACTACTAACGCCGTAACCCCGCTTTTGCTGTATGGAAGCACGATCTTCCACAGGATCCTAAGCTCCCCTGCTCCATCCAGCCGCGCCGCTTCTATGATATCCGTAGGCATAGCCGATATCATCTGCCGCATTAAGAACACCCCGAACGGTGAAAATACCGCCGGCAGTACCAGTGCCGCATATGTCCCGATGAGCCCCATTCCATCCAGAACGATATAATTTGAAACCAGCGTTACTTGGTACGGCATCATCATCACCGTAATAACAATAAAGAACAGGACGTCCCTTCCCCAGAATTCAAATTTTGCAAAGGCATATCCGGCCGTCACAGAAACGAAAAGCTGTCCGATTACAATCAATACGGATAACAGGATAGAGATCCAGAATTTCACCAGATAAAACGGGCTGTCCCATAAGATTTCCTTATACGCTTCCAGTGTGAAATCATCCGGGATCAAATGAAACTCCGCCGACCCCGTGCCGTAGTACCCGTTGATTTCGGCAGAGGACATAAAAGAATTGGAAACCGTATAGATGATTGGGAGTAAAAAGAAAACCGAAAACAGCACAAGCGTCACAAGGTTTCCTATCTGCCATTTCCTTTTCACAGCTCATAGTCCCCCCTTCTTCTCAATACGACAAACAGCAGTGCCAGCATCAAGAATACCACCATAAAGATCAGCACCGCTCCGACTGACAACCGCTGGTAATTCAGATTTGAAAAGTTGTTGTTCATAAAATGCTGCAGCATATAGATACTGCTATGCGGCGTTTCGCCTGCAAGCAGATACGCTTCCCGGAATATCCGGAATGCATTCACGATAGAAATAACCAATACGAAAAACAAGTTCGGCATCATTAACGGCAATGTGATCCGCATGAATTTCTGCCTCCGGCCCGCCCCCTCCAGCTCCGCTGTCAGGTAATAGTCCTGCGGAATGGAGAGCAGCCCCGCTGTTATCAGGATGATGTTGTACCCGCAGTTCTTCCAGATATACAAAAGCACCAGCACTCCGAATGCATACTCTGAGTGAAGCCAATCAATACACACTCCCGGTATCAGGCTGTTGAGCAGTCCGCTTTCTGCAAAGACAATCTGGAAAATCATCACCACCGCCGCTACCGGCACGATCATGGGATACAGGAATACGCTTTTAAACGCCGCATTCCGTTTCAGCCTTGCGTTGATCAAAGTGGACAATAGGAACGAAAGCAGAATCAGCAGCGGCACCCCCACCAAGATAAACCGTGCCGTATTATATGCCGCGAGCTGGAACGCCCCGCTGCTCAGCACGCTGATATAGTTCTGGAACCCTACAAAGATATTCCTGCCGTTCCCAAAGGTAAACGTATAATAGATACTGACGATGAATGGGGCCAAATAGAACAAGACAAACCCGCATAAAAACGGGAGTGCCAGCCCAAACCCAATCATCTTCCGTTTCCGGGATAATTTCATGGATACCCTTCCTTTCTTTCCGCCATACTTGGTGCCACTCACACGCTCTTTTATTGTGACTGTATGCCGCTTGCCCGCGGCTCTCACCCTCGTTTCTCGTCATATCATGCTAACGACCACGTCTGTCTTGATAAACCGTACCGCTCCTCAATGTTGGCCGGTCGCCGACGTAGGATTTAAAAGCATAGGCCATTGGTTTTGGTTCGGAAAGCACCTTTCCCTCTGCTGCACGGATTTCGCACGGTCTTTTTTGGTCATCTACTCGCTTGCTATGATTTTGAGCTTATCCTCAAAATTTTGGATACAGCCGTCCAGATCCGCCGTCTCGCCATTGTAGTACGGTTCTATTGTCTCCGTATGCGCATCTTCGACGTCCTTCTCCCTTATATACGCTCCGTCTACTTCCGCAAGGATATCCATATACGCATCCAC
>CAJFJV010000065.1 GCA_904384225.1 uncultured Oscillospiraceae bacterium
GGATTCGAACCCACGGTACCCGAAGGTACAACTGATTTCGAGTCAGTCCCGTTATGACCACTTCGATACCACTCCGTGTATTTATCTTCACATCAGCCCACAAAAACACCTCGGAAAAAGGAGAGAACTGATGGAGAGAACTAAGGGATATTTACTTTTCAATGATAGCTGAAAAGCCCCGTAAAATCAAGGTTTTTCAGAGGTGAGCTTCCAAAAATGTCATTCGTTTTCGAGTCAAGTGTCAAAAAAAGAACTTGGCGGAATTTAACGGAAGATAATATACCTTAACCGAACCCCCGCAATCACCGCGATTGCGGGCTTTTTTGTACCTGAAATTTGCTAAAGCACCGCCGTTATTTAAGTCGCAAATTTTTCTCATGATATAGGAGTTCTAATCAAAATCCAATGAAAATGATTAGAACTCCGCATAGAAATGTCCATGTTTTCACCTGGATATTACCCATTTGGCAGTGCATTACAGAGACGGTGTTACGCCGCACAACACCCAAAGTCGTGTAGCTTAAATTTGAGTTTGGGTCAAAACTTATAACAACCAATTACCAATCGTCTTCCTCTTCTTCTTTGCGGTATTCACTGTCATCCCAATTGTAAACATATTCACCGCTATTAATGCTGAATCCGTCGCGCTCGATATATTCGTATTCGCCGGATTCGTAATTAAAACACCATTTTGACATCATCAAAGTTCCTCCAAATTTTCTTTCAGATTTTTAATTGCTTCGTAGGATTCGTTCAGTTCTCGGGTAAGGTGCTTAAGTATGGGCGAGGAAGGAGTTTTTGTAACGTGTGGAACATTTGTAATAATCCCATCAATTTTTCTGTTTGCTGTCATACTGGTATAAACAGCACGGAATGAAATAATATCTCCATTTTCATAAAAATCAAGATATTGTTCACACGTTTTAATCCACAGATCTTTCATGTAATCTTTTGCATAATAGTCGTCATTTTTTAATGCTAATATCAAATCTCGAAGTTTTTTATAGGTTTGCTGATTGTACGCAAGCGCTTTCTTTAATGCGGTTTCGGTAAATGGCGAGTTGTTTGATACCAGTTTATCAAGCAGCTTAGATATATACGGAAACATGAAGGTATGTGCGCGGTCGCTGCCGTCTTTATATCTTACACGATCTTTTATTTTAAAGGAATCGGTGAAATAATCAAGAACGTGTTCGCTTGATGAAGCAATATGATTTACCATACGTTCGTTATAACAACTATCGAAATCAGGGTGATTACCGGAAAGATAATGAGCACTAAAATATAGTTGTGGGTTTTCCCGTGCACGAAGTTCGGTTAGCATATGTAAATCCTCATGATCAGCAGCTAAAGCGATAAGATTTATACGCAGGTCATCTTCTTCTCGTAATTTACCTTCTAAACCCCAGTCGATGTATCCGGGCTCACGGTGTTTAATAGATGTTCCTGCACCAAAGGTGGTTATATAGTCATTATCCTTTCTACTGTCAAACCAAACATAGCCCTTATCCATTAAGTATTTCAGAAATTCATAGTTTGCGAACTCGAGAGCATAGTCAATAACCGTTTTGCAGTACTCATCAGAATTTAGAATCAACTTGTCCTCACGGTTTATATAGGCTTCCCATTTTGCCGGATCTTTTGAACAGGCAATCGAGTAATTGGTCACTCTTTTTGTAAGAGGAACGCTATATTCTCCGGCACTTATAATTTGCTCGCAAGAAACTCCCAACAAGTCGGTGAAGTACGGCAGATCGTAAATCTGTATTGCTTTATTTCCCTTGATCATCTGTGACAAGCGGTTTGCCATGTTAGTAAGATTTTCATTGCTTGGCTCTTTTTTAGCGGCTTCGAGGTATGCTCTGCAAAACTTTCTTTTGGATTCATATTTTTGGTCTATAAGGTCTGAGAGATATCTACCGATTTTTGCATTGTCTTCTTCTAATCTAAACATAAGCTGCACGCCCCTTCCTTTTTACCTGATTATACCTAATCAAAGAAAAAATGATATATTAAAATCGTATATACAAAAAGCATACAGATTAAAATTGATGAATTTATATATGCTTTTCGCATATATAGTAAATCAGATCAGCTTTAAAGTCAATCATGTTCCGGTCAAAGATGAGATTTACACATTTCCGCTGATGTTTTTATTTCTCATAATTCGAAATGTCATGAAATTTATTGCAATCTAACATTGAAATGTCATCGTTATTTTGATATAATATATGTGAAAAGTTTTACGGAGGAATTTCTTATGCTGTATCGTAAGATAGAATCTCTCATTGAAGAGCATTTAAAATCTAATTCTAAAAAGATTCTTTTAATCGACGGCGCCCGGCAGATCGGCAAAACCTACATTATCAATTATGTGGGTAAAAAACTGTTTGAAAATTATATCGAAATCAATATGATTGAAGACTCTTTAGGCGACCGTCTTTTTGAAAACACAAAAACCGTAGAAGATTTTTATCTGCAGGTCAGTATGCTTGCAGGAAATAAAATGAAGAGTAAAGAAAACACGCTGATTTTTATTGATGAAATACAAGCTTATCCTCATTTACTCACTCTGCTGAAATTCCTGTCGCAAGATAATAAGTTCACTTATATTGCCAGCGGATCGCTTTTAGGTGTTACGTTATCGCAAACCACATCCATCCCAATGGGTAGCATTCGAAAGGTTAGAATGTTCCCACTGGATTTTGAGGAATTTCTTTATGCCAACGGAATGAACGAGCTTACAATTTCTTCCATGCGTAAAAAGTTTGAACGATTTGAAGCATTAGATGAGTCCATGCACAATAAAATGCTGGATTTATTCCGCAAATTCTTGCTTGTAGGCGGATTGCCCGATGCGGTTAACGCCTATCTTGAAACAAAAAACATTCAGGCTGTCCGTGACATCCAAAATGAAATTCACGATTACTATGCTGCAGATGCTTCAAAATATGACGATGAAATGAAATTGAAAATTCGCAGAATCTATGATCTGATTCCCTCTAATATGGAGAACAAGAAAAAAAGAGTTGTCGTACAAAACATAGAGAATAAGAGAGGAAAGACGTTTGGTCATTATGCCGACGAATTCGATTATCTAATAAGCGCAGGTATCGCATTGAATGTTCAGGCAATTTCCAACCCGACATTCCCCCTTATTGAATCTACCGGAAAGAATCTGCTGAAACTTTATCTGAATGATGTCGGTATTCTTACGAGTATTCTTTACGGAAACAATATTAAAGCTGTGCTGAATGATGAGAGAAGTATCAATCTGGGCTCCGTGTATGAAACAGTTGTTGCCAGCGAATTGATCGCGCACGGTCATAAACTCTTTTATTATGACAACCGCAACAAGGGTGAGGTTGATTATCTGATTGATGATTATGACAGCCTTTCCGCCGTGCCGATCGAAGTAAAGTCGGGTAAGGACTATACCGTGCACAGCGCATTGAACACATTTGTTCGAAACGAAGATTATCATATCAAAAAAGCATTCGTTGTATCTAATGAAAGAAAAGTCACGCAAAAAGGCAAGATAACCTATATACCGATCTACTACATTATGTTTTTTAACGCGGATTCAAACAATAAGAATTTGCAGTTCTGAAATGAAAGTGTTATCGGTAAATCATCCTTGCCGTTCGGCATATCTGCGGTGCTCAATGCAAGCGATCACCAATCTGCCTTTGACAGAGAGATAACCGTTTTATTTGGTTTGTTTCTGAAAAAGAGCGGGCAGAAAAGAAAGGATATTTGATATGGTTAAAAATCCGCGCTGTTTATATCATAGTGATTTTTTGTCATTCTTGTCGCAAAGTACAGATTCTGTTTTCGGGATGCTTTGTGACGGCTATCACGGCGATACTCTTACTACCACCAGAGAAGCATGGAAGAGCGAAATTGAGATTATGAAGAGTGTTCTTTCTGCGCTGCCGGATCAAACCGGGCAAATCATTTTTGAATACGATATTCCGCGCCTTGGAAAAAGAATTGATGTTGTGCTGCTATACCGCGGAATTGTATTCTGTCTTGAATTTAAAGTCGGAGAATCCAAAATATTTGAAGCCGATGTAGACCAGGTCTTGGACTATGCTTTAGATCTGAAAAACTTCCATAAGTTTAGTCAGGAAAAAGTCATCGTTCCTATTTTGGTTGCCACCAAATTTTCAGATCATACCACTTCTGTGCAGATGTCGGTTTATGATGACAGAGTCGTAAATCCGCTGGTAACCGGAGAAACAAGCTTATTAAATACAATCGTACAAGTATTCAATAGATTTCCTAATGAAACGGCAGTAAATAAAGATTGGATAATCAGTCCCTATGCGCCTACCCCGACGATTGTGGAAGCGGCAAAAACGCTTTATGAAAATCATTCGGTGGAAAATATTACGAGACATGAAGCGGATCAGGTTTCCACTGATCAAACGATTTCCTACATTCTTGACGTGATACAGAAAAGCAAATTAAATCGAGAAAAAAGCATCTGCTTTGTGACGGGTGTGCCAGGCGCTGGAAAAACACTTGTCGGTCTTGATGTTGCAGTCAAGCAAACCTATCAGGGGAAGGACACACCGGTTGAAGATGAGGGAGCCGTTTATCTTTCGGGTAACGGTCCGCTTGTGGCAGTGCTTACCGAAGCGCTTGCGAAAGATAATTATCAAAAATGCCGTGACAGAAAAGAAAATAAAAAGCTGTCGGATTCCCGCCGTGAGGTAGGAAAGTTTATTCAGATGATTCACCGATATCGGGATAATATGCTGGCGAAGATAAAGAATCCCGTTGAAAACGGCGTCTTGGAAATTGACCCTGAAAAAGCAGTGAAGTTGGCGAAAGCCGGCTATGGCGAGGTGGAACATGTGGCGATTTTTGACGAGGCGCAGCGCTCATGGACACATAAGAGACTTGCCGATTATCTAAAGCGCGGCGGAACCTACGGAAACAAATTAAAGGTTCCCAATTTCCCATTGTCAGAAGCAGCTTTCCTTATCTGGTCGCTTGACCAGAGAGAGGATTGGGCAACGATTATCTGTCTGGTCGGAGGCGGTCAGGAAATTAACACCGGAGAAGCCGGTATATCCGAATGGATCGATGCGCTGAATGAAAAGTTCCCACATTGGAAAGTGTATATATCCCCAAAGCTGACAGAACCGGAGTATGCGGAAGGCAGGGTCAATGCGCTTTTGGCGGAGAATAAAAGCGTCACCTATTCTGAAAGCCTGCACCTCGGTGTTTCTCTCCGGTCGTACAGAGCAGAAAAGCTTTCCGCCTTTGTTCATGCACTGCTGGCGATTGAACCGAATGCGGCGGAGCTTTACCGGGAAATTAAGGACAGGTATCCGATTGTTTTGACAAGGGATATGAAAAAAGCAAGAGAATGGCTGCATAGCAAAGTAAGAGGTACGGAACGGACAGGCATTCTTGTAACGAAAGAGTCGGCGAGATTTAAACCGTTGGCCATCCACGTTCTGCCGTCCGGTGATGAAAATGCTGTCCATTGGTTTTTAGAAGATAAGACAGATACAAGGTCATCGAATTATCTTGAGGATGCTGCAACCGAGATTCAGGTTCAGGGGTTGGAGCTCGATTATACCTGTCTTTTGTGGGATGCCGATATGCGATACGATGCCGGCAAATGGCGCTTTTACCGATTTAATGGACAGACCAAATGGGTCGAACAAATACCGAGCAGCGAAAGCAAGCAGGAACTTATGAAGTATATGCTGAACGCTTATCGGGTTCTTCTCACAAGGGCAAGAGCAGGAATGGTGATTTGTGTGCCTTCCGGTAATGCAAATAAGAATCCAAGCGGATTTTGGGAGGACAGCACACGTCTTCCGGAGTTTTATGATGGAACATATGCGTATTTAAAGAAGCTTGGCATTGAGGAAATATAAAAAGGTGAACAAGAATGGCAGAAGCAGTAGCCGCGCTGATATGGGATAATGGTAAGTTTATGATTTGAGGAAATATACACGCTAACAGATTGGGGGAAAAACGTAATGGAAACGATATCACTGTTTGATATGGCAGAAGATACTCAGGAGAGGATTGGCAGTAGTCCTTTATCTGCCATTGATGTTGTCAAAATGGACTTCGCCGGTGCAGAAACACGATCTTGGCAGGAGCTTTTTTCCGGGTTCGATACACTTCATGCCATTACCTATTCTTCCGGAATTGATTTTGTCTACCAGTTGATTGGTCTTTTTGACGAAGCAGAGATTTTGTTCGGCTGCGATGAGGTTATTTCCTATTCCTTGCAGGAGGTTATGGCTTATCAGTGCAAAATGGTGGAGCGTATGCGAGAAACCGCCGGTAAGATGAAGTTGGATCTTATTTCTCGCATTGATGATGGAACGCTGCGTTTCTTTGTGGCACGCAGTGTGCTGTCGCATGAAAAAATTTATCTATTATCCAGTAACGATGGACGCAGGCGGGTGATTATGGGTTCCGCCAATCTGTCTCGTGCGGCATTTGGCGGTTATCAACGGGAAAATATTTGTTATCTGGACGGAGATGCCGCTTATGATTGGTATTGGAACTGTTATTGCCAGCTGCGCGAGGACTGCACCGATCAGATAGCGAAAGAGACCTTAGTTTGCGCTGACGATGGAGAAAATATGGAAGAGTTGCCCATTGCCAAAACTGTCAAAGCGAAAAAGGTGTTGGTTTTGCAGCCTGTTGAAGAAGCGAAAGAAGAAGTACGCTTTATTTTGGATGTTAAGAATTTAGCCGGAAAATTCGCCCCTTCTGTTCCTAAACCGGATAAGAAGGGAAAGCTGCTGCTTTCTCCGGAGAAAATCAAAACAATCCGCCGGCAAGTGGTTGCTACAAAAACAAAAGAAAAAGAACTGCAAAGTGAGTATCCGCAGCTTGAAGTGCTTTGCGATGAAAAAGCAGTACGTCTTAATGGTGTTGATTTGGATCTGCATCCGTCTGCCGCAGAAATCGAAAACGATGTTTCTCTTTTTTTAAAATATATGGAAGGATATCAGAAATTCCATGGCGATATAATTGGGATGCAGCGAAGATACTTTGAGTTTGCCAACTGGTTTTTCTGTACGCCGTTTATGGCTCGTATGCGGGATATGGCGGTGCGATACAATCAAAACTTACTACCGTATCCCGTATTTGGTTTAGTATATGGTCAGAGTAAAGCGGGAAAAACCAGCTTTTTAGAAACTTTGCTCAAGATGATGATAGGGCAGAAGACGAAAATTTCCGCGCCTGATTTTACTCGTTCTGGTATTGAGGGACTTAAGCATATGGTAAAGGGTGCTCCCATTATTGTGGATGATTTGACAAATTCACGATTTAATCAACATGCGATTGAAACGATTAAGAATGATGACTTTGGTGTGGCTGATGGATTACTTCACTATCCAGCGGTGGTTATCAGCGCAAACGAAGATGTAAAAGCGGTTGCGCCTGAGGTGATCCGCCGTACTGTAATCTGCCGTGTGCAGGCGGGGCTTACAAATACGGAGGTTATGCGCAGCAGTGTTGTTCGTACCGTGCAACGAGAAGTTGGAACAGCTTTCTATCGGGAGTATCTGCGAAGGATGCTTGAAATCGTGTCGGATTTGCTGGAGGAGATGAAGAGTGATGAATCCGAGAGTGCGCCGGATATTCTGGCTGAATCCTCCCGGGTGCTGACAGATATCTTTCATGAATATTCAAAAGAAGATAGCCCACAGTATATACGCCTTCTTACTTTAGAAGATTATTTCAGTGAAAAGGTGACTGGTAGCTATGCAATCAAAACTATTCGCAATGCTTGGAATACCAGCCGTTCTTCCTTTGACATTTCTGAGCGGAATCATGAAATTCGGTATAATGCCGGTGCGACTTGGGAGGCGGATCGTATTTTAAAGGAGCTTCCTGAAACACTTGAGGCACATAAATCCAGAGAGTGGGTTGTGATGAATTTAGAAGAGGCAAAAACATTTTTCGATATACCGTTTAAAAAATCCTGGATGGATCGTTTTCAAAAGAGGTGAAAACATAAAACAGTATCATAAACTTGTCCGCGACAGGATTCCGGAAATCATTGAAGCGGAAATATGTTTATGAGGTTTTATTTGTTGAGGATTATCTGCGTTTGCTGATTGCTTTTATCGCAATCATACGTTTGGAGGTTAGAAATGACAGAACAAATTTTATTCAGCTGTGTGGGAACGACAGATCCGGCACGGGGAGAGCATGACGGCGGATTGATGCATATTATGCGGCATTATCGCCCGAAAGCCGTTTGTATTTTTTTAACACCGGAAATTGCAGAATTGGATCAAAAAGACCGGCGATATGAGAAAATGCTTGATCATATGCGGGAACGATGGGACGGATATGCACCGGACTTTGTGCGGGCGGAAAATCAAATTTATGACGCATCGGATTTGGACGAGCTCAGTGAACCATTATATGAAGCGTTTGCATCATTTTCGAAGCAGTATCCGGATGCGGAAATCTTAATCAACCTAAGTTCCGGGACACCGCAGATGCAGATGATTCTTTCGCAGTTTGTGCTTGATCTGCGCTATCGCACGCGGGGAATTCAGGTAAAAAACTTTGAACGGAAAGCTGGAACCACTTCGCGGTCGAATGATAAGGCGTATGATGTGGAGCTGGAACTTGAATTTGCAGAGCTGAATGAGAACGAACTGGAGGCAGAGAATCGATGTGTGGAACCGAAGCTGTTTGCACTGCATCGTCAGGCACAGTGGGCGCAGGTGGAAGCGCTTCTGCGCCGCCGTGACTATGGTGCAATTCTTGAAATGAAGCAGTGTCTGTCCGAGCCGCTTATGAAACTGGTAGCACATCTGCATGCGCGCAACAGCCTCAACGACAATGAGGCAAAGAAGCATCTGCGCGGACTGGAACTCGGATTTGCGCCGTATCCATGCAAGCCGGGCGCAGGGGATCTTTCGGATTACAGACAGGTCAGCGAATACTTTTTGATGATGAAAAATTTCCAGATCGCTGAGCGGTATACGGATTTTGTTCTGCGGCTGAATCCGTTTCTCATTCGTTTGCAGGAGGCGTATTTGGATGTGCTCCTGCGGAAGTATTGCGGTGTTTCGATGAAAGAACTGCTGGATACAGACTATGGGAAATACCGAAAATTATCTGCGCAGAAACTTCATGAAAAGCTTCCGCAGATAGCGCAGAAATTGGATCAAAAACTGCTTGATAGAAAGAAGCCAGTCCTTAAGGAAAATGCGCCCAGCATCTTTATCTATAATCTGTTTTTGGAAAGCGTGATCGGGCAGATCAAACAACCACTGACCGAACAGGAGCAGGTGCAAATCAAACAGCTTGTCTCGCTGTTTCAAACATGTGAACGGTTAAATGCGCAGTTCCGCAACAGTGCGGCGCATGACTTGGTTCATTTGACGGATGAAAAAATCGAGCAGTGCATCGGAATGAATACGCAGTCGCTGGTGCGGGAGATCGAGCGTGCGCTCATCGCGGTTTATCCGCAGTGTGATCCTGCGCTGTTTCACATCTATGAAAAATGCAACCAGTATATCTCGGTGCATCACTGATTGGTGCGAAGCGCCGGCTGTCAGACTGAAAAAAGAGGAAAAATCATCCGGTTCGCACCTGATTTTTTCTCTTTTTTTAATGCTTGCAGAAAGTTTCTTTTTATGATATACTGAAAACAGTCAAAATCAGACAGTATTCCCGGCTAATAAGCGCAGAATATTGGCTGATTTTGCTGAATCAACTCATCCCCGCAAGGGGACGGAAACTTGATTAATACTGTCATCGTTATATCCTCCTTGACTTGAATCAACTCATCCCCGCAAGGGGACGGAAACTCCCACTTTTGCAAATTTTAGCACGATCCTCTTGAATCAACTCATCCCCGCAAGGGGACGGAAACTAAAATCACAGGCTCTGTTTTTTATTGCGTATGTGAATCAACTCATCCCCGCAAGGGGACGGAAACGTTTACGCCGAACTCACGGCAAATATCCGCGAGAATCAACTCATCCCCGCAAGGGGACGGAAACCACAAAATCTTTTACTACTTCGCCTTTGTATAAGAATCAACTCATCCCCGCAAGGGGACGGAAACATCATCGTGCTGCTCCCACTCGGACAAGGTAATCCGAATCAACTCATCCCCGCAAGGGGACGGAAACTCCACGCATAATCGCCGGAACTGCCGATCTTCGCGGGAATCAACTCATCCCCGCAAGGGGACGGAAACTCTGTCTCTGCCTTTTCGAGCGCCTCTACTTCCGCGAATCAACTCATCCCCGCAAGGGGACGGAAACGGGCATGCAATTAATCCAATCATAGACTGGACGAATCAACTCATCCCCGCAAGGGGACGGAAACTGGTGCCACATGGAGTGCCTTGGCAATCGCCAACAAGAATCAACTCATCCCCGCAAGGGGACGGAAACTGTGATATCCCCATACCACAGCGTGAAATAATGGAATCAACTCATCCCCGCAAGGGGACGGAAACAAAACACACGCTGATTTTCACTGATTACTTCATGGAATCAACTCATCCCCGCAAGGGGACGGAAACTTCAAAACATACCTGGCAACATAAGCAGCCGTTTGCGAATCAACTCATCCCCGCAAGGGGACGGAAACTTCCATGCATTGTGCATAATCTGTTTTTTGTTGTACAGAATCAACTCATCCCCGCAAGGGGACGGAAACGTCGGTGCTGTCATATCCGCCCATTGTATTCTCGGAATCAACTCATCCCCGCAAGGGGACGGAAACATGCTTTTGCAGGCTCGAGTTCAAAAGTGTCAGACGAATCAACTCATCCCCGCAAGGGGACGGAAACCTCGATTTGCCAACCATTGCCCCAAGCTCCGTCGTGGAATCAACTCATCCCCGCAAGGGGACGGAAACTCCTTTTATAATAAATTAAATAATTTCCAAATATTGAATCAACTCATCCCCGCAAGGGGACGGAAACTGTCCAGTTATCGCAAGAACAATAAAACTTGCCGTGAATCAACTCATCCCCCCAAGGGGACGGTAACGCTTTTTCCGGTGATGTGTGTTACACTCTACTTGCAGAACCAACACATCCCCGCGAGGGGACGGTAACTTCAAGTCAAACATTGTTACGTCAAGTCCCATACTTGGAATCAACACATCCCCGTAAGGGGACGTCAAACAGAAAGAAGGAACTGCATGCAAACCAATACATTGCTTGCCTGCTGGGGCGGCTTGATTCACGATCTTGGAAAGATGGTGTTTCGTGCCGGCGCTGGCAGTGAAAATCACAGCGTGTCCGGTGCGAAATGGTTCGCGTCGCTCCCTGTGGAGTGGAGCAAAGCGGCGCCGCTTTTGGACTGTGTACGCTATCATCATGCCAGACAGCTCAAAGATGCCGTTCTGCCGTCGGACAGTCCGGCGTACATTGTTTATGTCGCGGACAACATTGCCGCCGCAGCTGACCGCCGAAAAATCGATTCCGAAAATACCGCTCGCTTTGACCGCAGTATGCCGCTGTCGCCGGTGTTCACACATATGAAAGGACATCATCCGCACAAAGCTGTACAGCTTCGTGCGCTCGATCAGACACTGCGGATGCCGGAATCGTCCGAAAAAATAAGGATCAGTAGTGTGCAGTATGAAGCGCTGCTCAACGGATTAAAGGACGGACTGTGCGCTATCCCCGAAATGAGCGAGGCATGGATCAATTCTCTTTTGGTTGTGCTGGAAAGCTTCACAAGCACCGTTGTGTCCAGTACCAGTCTGGAGGAAAGTCCTGATATTTCGCTGTATGATCATCAGAAGATCACCGGTGCGGCGGCCGCCTGCATCAGTGAATATCTGACCGCAGAGGGAGAAACCGATTATCACCGCGTGTTATTTAAAGAGGAAGAAGCGTTTTGGGATGTTCCGGCGTTTTTGCTGTATTCCGCCGATTTTTCCGGCATTCAAAAGTTTATTTATACCGTGGCAACCGCCAATGCGCTCCGATCACTGAGAAGCCGTTCCTTTTTTCTTGAATTGGCGATGGAGCACTATATTGACGAATTACTGCGCTTGTGCGGAATGAGCCGCGCCAATTTGCTGTACAGCGGCGGCGGACATTGCTATCTGCTTCTTCCGAATACGGAAACGAGCCGGCGGACGATTGTCGAATGGAATACACGGTTTAATGACTGGATGATTCAGGAATTCGGGAATGCGCTGTATCTGGCGGACGGCTGGACGATGTGCAGTGCCAATGATTTGACGAATACGCCTGCGGCACAGGCGCCGTATAAGGAGATGTTCCGGCGGGTATCCCGTGCGGTTGCACAGAAAAAGGTGCATCGGTATTCTGTAAAGCAGCTGCTTGCACTCAACCATGAAGAGATGGGCGACGGTATGCGGGAGTGCCGGATCTGCGGCAGAGCGGATCGATTGGTCTCGCCGAAGGACGGAGACGGCATGCTTTGTCCATGGTGCCGGCGGTTTGAGGAGCTGTCCGAGAAAATCATGTCAAAGCAGGTACTTTCGGTAAGCTGTGAATCCTCAAAGGAAGCTGTGCCGCTTCCCTGTATGGAAGGGACGGCTTATTTGTGCTTTACAGACGAAGAATCGGTTCGCCGTGTGTTGAAGCAAACCGATTCGATTGTGCGTGTATATACGATTAACCAGATTTGTACCGGATTGCGGTACAGCACGCGCCTGTTTGTCGGAAACTATGCCGCGAGCAATCGGATGGACGTGCTGGCGTCACAGGCGCGCGGCATTTCACGCATCGGCATTTGCCGTATGGACGTGGATGATCTGGGACAGGCGTTTATTTCCGGATTTGAACATCCGGAGCAGTCGGAGGCAGACAAACGGTTTCATTATGTAACACTCTCCAGAACCTCTGCATTTTCGAGACAAATGTCGTTGTTTTTCCGCTTTTATATCAACGCGGTGCTGAGCGGTGATTATCAAAACAAACTGCCGCTTCAAACAGCGATTGTATATTCCGGCGGTGACGATGTCTTTTTGGTGGGCGCATGGGATGATGTGATTGAAGCGGCGCAGAGAATCCGCGAGGCATTTTGTGCGTATACCTGCGGCACACTGACGATCAGTTGTGGAATCGGTATGTTTCATGATCATTATCCGATTCGAATGGCGGCATATCAGACAAAAGAGCTGGAGGACGCTTCAAAAGCGCATCCGGGAAAAAATGCAATCACGCTATTTGATACAGGTGCAGAGTATATCTATGATTGGGAAACGTTCCAAACGGGAATTCTGGCAGAGAAGCTTTCGACGCTGGAAACGTTTTTTGTAGATTTTGAGCAAGAGCGCGGAAACGCCTTTTTATATCAGATGATGGAGCTCTTGCGGACAGCAAATCAAAAGGACGGACGGCTGTCCTTGGCACGGTATGCTTATTTGCTGGCACGGCTTGAACCGCCGAAGGATGATCCAAAATATAAGCGCTATAAGACATTTTCTGATAACATGTACGACTGGGCGTTCACAAGAGAAAATCGTGCGCAGCTGATTCTATCGTTTTTGCTTTATGTGTATCAAAACAGAGGGGAGATAACAAAAAATGGCGAATCAATCGAATAGTCGTCCGCATCAACAAAATCCATCTGCTGGAGCAGGCAGACGAATGGATCAACAGGGAAAAATCAATCAAAAGAAAAAAATCATAACACCAAAGCCGTTGCCGGAAAACTATGTGGAAGAGGCAGAGCGTGTGATTGAAAAAATAGCCGGCTCTGATAAAGGGAGACCGATTTCAAGCAGTAAGCTGCGGAATTTATTTTCTCTGATCATTGATATCTATCATGTCGAGCGTCTGCGTTTGGAAAAAACAATGGAAGCAGACAGTTCGTTCAAACTCCGGAATGTACAGATCCGCATTCTTTATGAAGCAGGACGGGAAAAATCGGTTGAAGCATTTGTAAGCCAGTCCAATCTGTTAGGTTACCTCAAGGATATTCAGAATGACCGAGAAAAGTTTTTGAGATTCACGCACTATATGGAAGCGCTTGTCGCATATCATCGGTTTTATCATTTGAATGAAGGGTGAGCAATCATGTATGGAAAAATTTTGATTCAGTTTGAGATGGTTGTAAAGACCGGCATGCATATTGGCGGTTCCAGTACATTTTCTGCAATCGGTGCAGTGGACAGTCCGGTGATCCGCGATCCGATGACACAGCTGCCCATCATTCCGGGAAGCAGCTTAAAAGGAAAGCTACGCACCCTTTTGGCGCGCAGTTTCTCTGGTGATATCGAAAAAATGCCGGATTTTGCTTGGGATGATGAGAAAATTCTTCGTTTGTTTGGAACAGCAGGACGAAAAGGTGAGAATGCGTGCTCGCCGCGCTGTGCACGACTGCAGTTTGCTGATTGCTTTGTAAAGAATGCAGAGCAGATGAAAGAGGTTGGAATTACAGAAGTGAAGTGGGAAAACAGTATTGACCGCAGAACTTCCGTTGCAAATCCACGGCAGATCGAACGCGTTGTTCCGGGAACCGTTTTCAAAGGAACGATCGTATATGAAGCGGTAAATCAGGATGAAATCGCAGATGATATGCAGCTGCTTGCAAGGGGAATGAAGCTATTGCAGTGGGATTATTTAGGAGGACATGGTTCACGCGGAAGCGGTCGGATCAAACTGCAGAATTTTGCGGTATCCTCTTTTGACAACCAGATTGAAACAGATGCATGGACAGCTTTTTTTGAAAAGGTGAGCAGTGATGAATTATTCTCTGTTTAAATTGAAGTTTCATACCGCAGCTCACTTTGGTCTGTCGGATTCTGCGCTTTCTTTGTATACTTCGGGAGAATATTTCTGTGCAGACACATTGTTTTCTGCGCTTTGTCATACGGCGCTGTCGCTGTACGGGACCGATGGTGTTCAAAAGTTATGTGAGCAGGTGCAGAGGGATGAACTATTGCTTTCTGACAGTTTCCCATGGAAAGATGAGGATTTTTATCTTCCGAAACCGGTGCTGATTGGAAATGAACGCAGTGATGTGCCGGAACATTCCCGAAAAGAAATGAAGCGTGTGAAATGGATTCCGGTACGTGCATATCAGTCGTTTTTTGCGTCGGTTGATACCGGTGTGCCGTTTGATGCAAAGGAAATCGATCAGAGCTTTTCACAATGTGTTGAAACGACAAAAATCTCATATCCAAACGGTATCCAAAGCACACCATATCAAGTGGGAGTTACCTATTTTTATCCCAATGCCGGATTATACTTTATTGCTGCGTATAAAGACGATGAACAGGAGACGTGGATTCGGACACTGCTGGATGCACTTGGATTGAGCGGAATCGGCGGGAAGATCAGCAGTGGTTACGGGAAGTTTTGGGTGGAAGATCAAATTTATTTAAATGAATACTTTGATGAACAGACACAGTGGCTGTATGAGGCGTTATCCAATTCGGATGCAGGCCGTCAGGTTTTGCTGACCGCGAGCTTGCCCAAAGAGGATGAGATGGAATCGATCGTGCCAAAGATGTATTATCAGCTGATTCGGCGTGGTGGATTTATCCGTCCGGAAGGCACATCAGCATCGATGCACAAAAAAAGAACACAGTATTTCTTTGCGGCCGGCTCAGTGTCAAGTGTCCGGTATCGAGGTGCGCTTCATGAGGTTGGGAGAATTTCCGATCATGCGGTCTATCGCTATGGGAAACCTCTTTTTCTGGGGGTGTTGTGATGAGAAATCTGGGACATTTGCAGCAGTTTGAAATGGTTCTGCGGGCACGTTCCCCTCTGTTTATCGGCAGCGGATTAACATATCATAAGCATGAATATTGTTATCAATCACAGAAAAAGACTGTTTCGATTATAGATCAGGATGCTTTTTTTCGTTTGTTAATTGAGCGAAACTGTATCGATGTATATGAAGCGTTTGTCTTGAATCAGCCAAAAAATTTGTATGCATTT
This sequence comes from uncultured Oscillospiraceae bacterium, assembly GCA_904384225.1. Taxonomy (GTDB): domain Bacteria; phylum Bacillota; class Clostridia; order Oscillospirales; family Ruminococcaceae; genus Paludihabitans. Next base: position 15,905 of record CAJFJV010000065.1, read on the forward strand.
TTAAGTCATGAGTGCAGGTTTTCTGCAGAACAAATAGAACGTATTACAAAATATCAGGTCAGTGCAGCTGATGCACTTTCAGAAAATAAACCGCTGCAGGAACTCCATGCGTTTATGCGTGGTGCGAATGGAGATGCATATATTCCAGGCAGCAGTTTAAAGGGCGCACTTCGCACTATTTTGCTGTGCGATCTGATTTCCCGTGAGAAAAAAGGGAGTTGGCCGAAGGGTAAGAATAAGAAAGAGAGTAGCCTGAGAATGGGTGAGCTGGAAGGCGCGTATTTTCATACGCTGTCTTTACAGAAGAAAGTTTCCGGTGAAATCAAAAATGATCCTGTCAACAGTATCATGCGGGGCGTTTCAGTTTCGGACAGTGGAGTGATATCGGATCAGCAGATGATATTGTGTCAGAAGATCGATGTTTGTCCCGATGGAAACCAAAACCGTGTGAACGTTTGCCGGGAATGCGTGAAACCGGGAACAGAAATCAGTTTTACGGTTACATTGGATCAGTCTGTTTTGAAAAATACAATTACAGCAAGCACAATTTTGCAGACGATTCAGAAATACAGTCATTTTTATGAGGAACAGTTTGACAGCAGCTTTGAGCGGCCTGACGGAGATGCAGGAATTTCTTATGAAAATGCCATTGTTTTAGGCGGCGGATCGGGATATTTCTCCAAAACGATTCCATATGTGTATTTGGGCGCGGAAAAAGGTTTAGAGGAGACTGCCGAAATTATGAAATGGCTTTTTCCGAGGAACAGTGAGAAAACAGGTATTCATGATTTTGATGTGGAAACAGGGATCTCACCGCATATGCTCAAATACACAAAATACAATGGAGCATTATATCCATATGGCGTTTGTGAGGTTATGATCCGATGATGACACAGTATCGATTTATTATATCATGTCCTACCGAAAAAATGATTTCATCGAGGTATGCATATGCGATTTACGCATGGCTTCTTGAACAGGTTTCGGCGGAGATGGGGAATGCGCTCCATCAGTCTGAAAGTTCTTGTATCGCACAGGCGATTTGGTATGATCGTGCCCGTGAGCAGAATATCTGGAAGATCAGCTTTCTCTCAAAGGAAACTGCTGAACTGTTTGCGCCCATACTGGAGCGGCTGAATCATATTACTCTTCGTGTGATTTCACTGGATTTAGAATTATGTGAAAAAAGGCAGATTACGTCGTTTGCGCAATTTCTTCGGACGGTGCGCATGGAGCAGACGGAAGAAAGCCGTGTAGAATTGTGTTTTTTAACGCCGACAGCATTTAAACAGCGTGGCAAGTATACGGTTTTACCATCTGTTGCTCTGCTTTTAAACAGTTTGGTCCACAAATGGAATGATTGCTTTCCGGAGGCGCAAATCGATGATGCAGACGCAGTCAGTGCGATGGAAGAAAATTTGCTGATTGTGGATTACAAATTGAAAACTACGAGATTTCCTCTGAAAGGAATACGAGTTCCCGGATTTTTTGGTGAATTGGTCATTGAGTCAAAACTGCCGCAGCCGCTCGAAAATCTTTGGCAGTTGCTTGTGTCGTTTTCTGAATATACCGGGGTTGGTATAAAAACAACTTTAGGAATGGGCAGTGTGGAAAAGATGTAATCAAAGATATGTTTTGCTGTGCAAAAGGAATATGTATCTGAGTTTGATGTGCGAAACTGATTTGTTGTGAATGCTATAGTAATCTAAATCACACATCGGCGGCATATACGACACCACCGGTAACAGGGGTTCTTCCTCTATGTACCCGGCTGCGCCGAGTACGTCGGAATAATCCTCCGTGGCGCAGCCTTTGATATACACCTGGCAT
>CAJFJV010000066.1 GCA_904384225.1 uncultured Oscillospiraceae bacterium
CTCTCTTCCTCCTTCCCTTACATATTTTCAAACCGGTCTATGATCTTGTCATACGCCGCTTTGGACTGTGTTGGATGGAACGCGTTGAATATCCCGTACCGCATGCCCTGCCCTGCCTGCTTTTCCGCTGTTTCCGCCGCCTTGCCTGCATCGGCTGCAAACGTCACGCTTTTCCGCACTTCCATCGATTCATTATATAGGAATACGCGGTTCGAGATCTGGAAATACCCTATCCCTCTGTCATATTTCTTCTCCGCATACTCCGACACCGAGTTATAGAATCCCTCTGTATATTCCCCATACGGCAGGCTGCACACGATTTCCTCCGCTTTCACCGCCTGCGATATCTTATACATCCCTACGCCGAAATCCCCGCATACCATTTCGTTGAACTTCATCAGCTCCCCGGGGATTTCCACGATCAGCATATCCGGCTTTTCCTCCGTGTCGATCTTCCGGATCAGGCTGTTCAGCAGCCGCACCGTTTCCTCTCCATACGCACGGTTTCCTTCCATCAGGCCCCCGATATCGTGGTACCCTATCAGCGGCAGCCATTTCCCGCTGCCTATCACCGCCGCACGGTAGCCCCTTTCCGCTGCCCGCTTTGCAAGGCCTAAGCCCACCCTCTGCTGGTCCAGCCCTTTTAGCAGCCCCGCTGCAAAAACCACCTTCGCCTGCGGTACGTACACCCCGCTGAACATATACTGCCCCTGCGTATATACCGCATCTTCTATGAAGCTTTCATACAAAAACCGCACCGACGCCCCGTGCTCCTCCGCATAGGTTTCCAGCTCCCGCCGGGCCCGCTCTTCCGCATAAAAGCAGCACACGACGTCCCGTCCCATCCTCAGCGCTTTTTGGGCCGTCCCCTTCACGTCATACGCTTCGTCCGCTCCCTCCGGCTCAAACAGCGCCAGCACTTCGCTTCCCGCCAGCGCCGCTTCCAGATCGTCCGTCACCGGGTATGTCCCTTCCGCATTCTCCCCGTACCGGCTCCCGTGCCCGGCAAGGCCGCTCCTCCTGTCCGCAGCGAGCCCCCCGATCTCATATTCCCCGCCAAGGTCTATATAATCGGCCAGCGCGGACAGCCTCCGGCTGTATGGATATAACACTATCCGTTTCATCCTGCCGCCTCCTTTCAGCCCGTGCACTCCCTCAGCATCAGCTGTTCGTACAGCCCGTGCAGGGCGTTTGCCCTTGCGCTCTCACAGTAGCTCAGCCGTTTTGCGGCCGACAGCTCCCCGTATTCATCCGCATATTTGATGCACGACGAGCACAGCCCGAACGCCCAGCACTTCCTGCACGCCTCCGCTGTAAGCGCCGCCACATTAAGCAGCTCTTCCGCTTTTTTTACCTCTATCCCCGTTTCTAAGCTCCCAAGGCACAGCGCCTGCGACGTTTCGCTTACCCGCTCGCAGGGGATCAGCTTCCCGTCGTATGTCACCAGCAGGCGCGATTTCCCCGGTACGCACGGCCCGCCCGGCGCGCTCGTTTTCCCAAGCCCGTCCTTCGGCTGGTATTTCCGGTATGTATCGTCCTCTATCCCCTTTATCCGGCCCAGCACCGCCGCCGGCACTTCCTCTTCCCGTATCCGGTTCAGCAGGTACAGATACCCCAAAAAGGTCTGGTACTCCATGCTCTCCGTATAGCTTTCCGACACCACGTTCTTCTTATCTGTAAAATAGTCGTCGATGACGCTCATCTGCGACATGCATTCCTGCAAAAACGGGTATTCCGCAAACAGCGACAGCACCTCGTCAAAGTCGTTGCTGGGGTCGATTACCATATTCAGCGTCAGGCTCTTGAAAAATTCCGGCTCTTTCCGGTATACTTCCTCCAGCTTCTTTATCACAACGCCGAACGTCCCTTTCCCGCTCTCCGCGAACACGCGGTTCTTGTCGTGTATCCGTTCCGGCCCGTCAAGGCTTATCACCACCGAAAACCGGTGCCCCTTCAAAAACGCCGTGATCTCCTCGTTTAGGATGCTGGCATTTGTCGTTATCGTATACCGCAGCTTCCCGCGCGGGAACAGCCCGTCCGCATATTCCACCACCTTTTGGATCAGCGGGAATTCAAGCAGCGGCTCCCCGCCGTAAAACCCGATATATACCTCCGGCGTATCAATTGAATGTGCCAGCAGGTAGTCCACTGCCTTTTTCGCCGTCTCGAACGTCATCCTGTTGTCCGCATGTGTCCGCTGGCTCCCGTCCGAGTGCGTATACGTGCAGTAGGTGCACCGGAAATTGCAGTTCTGCGTCAGCTGCAGCGTCACCTTCTGCAAACACCGGTCCAGAAGATCCCCCAGATACGGCGTCATCGGGTTCATCACCCGCTCCACCTCAAGGCTGTGCAGATACCCTTGCCCGTACAGCTCCTTTAAGTGCGCAAACCCGTCCAAAGACGCTTCGTCTATCTTTCCGGCCCCCTGTAAATATGCATGTTCCGCCGCTGATATTTCTATGATGCTGTTTTTGTTTGCGTCGTAAAAATAACAGGCTTTTGGTGTGCGCATCAGTTTGATTGCCGCTTCCATCCTCGTCCCCTCTTTCCCGCTGCCTTATCTTCCGCCGCCTGCCAGCAGCCCGGCGATCCCCTCTACGCTGTTGAACCTGCCGTCCAGCAAAGCCGCCGCGTCTATCTCCGTCCCGTATTTCTCTTCCAGCGCGCAGAGCAGATACACAAGCTGCATGGCGTTCAATCCCACCGCAGGGTTTGTAAGCTTAACAGCATACCGTTCTTCTGGTATTTCAATGGAAAATAACTGATAAATAACGGATGAAACATCTTTGGAAATGGAATTCATCATACCTATTCACCTAATTTCCTGTAAGTCGCACCATATTTATGTGCATATTATACTACCGTATATCGATATAGTCAACAGAAATGCAGAAATTAAAAATATTTTTGTTAAATCTGAATTAAGGGTATCTTGGATACTCGGAATACTTTCTATATATTTTGTAAGTTATACTAAATTTTATGGGTAAATTTTAAAACAGGCCACGTATAAGCATACAAAACATTACAAGCAGGATGGGCAATATAGCAAAGATTTCTGTATAGGTCCGATGCAACCGAAAGATTCCCGGCGCTTCCGGAATATCGGATACCCGGATGGCGCAAAATCCCGGATCCCTTATCTCATACCAAACGGCACTTGAAAAGGAAATCCGTACGGCAAACGCAGATATACCCAGCCATGCGGTAAGCTTTGATTTTAAAAAAGGAAAGGGCCTGTTGCAAAATAGGCCAGAACAACAAAACGAGAGGCTAACCTTTTTGGGGGTTGGCCTCTCGTTTCATTTGCTTTACAATTTGTTTGTGAA